>JBFLFX010000081.1:0-9747 GCA_041859815.1 Dysosmobacter sp.
CTGGAACCCCAGCCCCGAGAATATTGACATCACCCGCTTCGTCGAAAAGTTTTGCGCGGCGCGCTACTGCGCTGAAAATCATTCCGCGATGCTGGCGCTTTGGAAAAAGATGCTGCCGATGATCAAGGCCCGTTACTGGAATGGCCCAGGGAACCGCACCTACTTTCTCTTCGCTGAGATTTTTTTCCAGCCCTGTTACTATCTTCTCAATCTTGACAACCGCCAGCTTTTCATACATGAGTTTTATCTCCAAAAGCTTGCAGACCCAGTCAAGGAGGCAGAGGATGTTTTCACGCGCCTGGCCGCGCTCCAATTCAGTGCGAATGATACCTTTCTCTACCGCGATGTGCTTGATCTCGCCCGCACCTGCGCTGCTCGAACTTTGCACTATGGCTTGTTGAAAATGATCTGTGCCTTTGAAAACTGGAGAAACCTCAAAGGGGCGGAAAAGGAAGTCCTTGAGCGCCTCGAAATCTGTGGGAAAATGCTTGACTTGTTCACTGAGCTTTTGGCCGCGCATCCTGATTATTCCTTGTATCAGTCGCTGCTCAGGCTGCAAAAACACCCGGAATGCAATCCCAACTTTGAAAAAACCTTGAAGGGAAACGCTGAAAACGGCTATTGCCGAGCCTATATCTACGAGATGATAAAAAGCTCATTTGTAAAGCCCCCTCGCCCTGCGTTTGTTTGCGGTTTGTCTTTCGATCTCTGCGATTATTGCCCCGGTCATGCAGGTTTCGGAGATGACATATAACTGCGGGCTCTCTGCCTGGAGACGCCTGCCGCGCATCTTCAGCTGATGCGCAGATTCTTCTCCGGACACATATAACACCTTGGAAAAGCCGCACAATTTGCTGCAGATCTGCAGCATCAGCGTAGATTTTCCAATCCCCGGCGCGCCGCCGATCAAAATCAGCGACCCCCTCACAGCGCCGCCGCCGAGAACACGATCCAATTCCCCGATTCCGGTGGGAAAACGGATCTCATCAGCGGACTGAAGCTCGGTAATCGGGCATGCCTTTCGAGTGGATATTCTGTTAAGTAAATTTCCTTTACTACTTTGATTTTTTAATGGTTCCGGCTGTTCCACAATCGTATTCCACGCGCCGCAGGACGGACAGCATCCCGCCCATTTTGAAAATTCATTGCCGCACTCGGTGCAGTAAAATAGTGTCTTTTGTTTCAATGTACTATCCCCTTTTCAGCAGTTCAAAAATCCGGATGTAATCGATGCTGCCAGCAAAATCTGATAAGTTGACGATTTCAGTTTTTCTGTCTCGGAGGGATTGGAAAGAAAACCGCATTCAACCAGAATTCCGGGCTTTTTGATGTTTTTCATTAAATAAATCGACGGTGCGATGGCTTTCGCGGATTTTTTTCTCTCTACATTCACTGTGCTGTTCAGCGATTCCTGTACACGCTTTCCGGTATCCTGGGCTTCCGCGTTATAAAAGACCTGCGCGCCGTGGACGCCGGCGGAGGGCAGATAGTTTTGATGAATACTGACCAAAAAAGATTTTGAAGTCCGGTTCACCAGCGCAACCCGGTTTTTTAAATCGGAGACCTTTTTCTCACGCAGAGTCTTTGCGCCATCAGAATACGTGGAGACATCTTTATTCCGTGTCATACTGCAGGATTGCCCGCAAAAACGAAACAGCAAATACACCTTTCGAGCAATTTCCAGATTGATCTTACTTTCCACTGTTCCATCCGCGGCAACGGCGCCGCCATCTTCTCCGCCGTGACCGGGATCGACGATTATGACATGATTTGACGGATGAAGCTCAACCGTTTTTGCAGCAGGCCGGACGGCACCTGAACGCAGAGCAGATGTCAGTACGGCGGCACAGCAAAGAACGGCGGCAATGATCAGCGCCGCGCGCCGCAGCGGCTTTCTATCAATCAAAAGAACCATGCCGGCACCTCCCCGTCGAGACTATGCCGGACATTCACCGGTTTATTCCCGTTCACTTTCAATTTCTATCCCGTTGTAAAAATTATAGCAGGAATCCTGTAAAAATTGCAAGACGGTATCACTGCATCGTTCAAATGCATAAACTGACATGGGCGCGTAGCTTAAATACGCCCAATCAGTCAAAGGAGGAATCTTCATTGCAAACGGATAAGCCGAATGAAACCGGCTGCGGCACTGGCAACGGCCTTTTGCCCGGAGCCTGTGCGCCGCTTGCGTTTCCCTATATCCCAACTCAGGAAAACAATCCACCTCGCTATGGGCGTGAAGAGGCGCTTCAGACCGGGACGCTGTTCCCCGGACTGAATCTTCCTTTTAAAGACGCCATCATCAGCAAAACAAAGATGGAAAATACAGCGCTGGCAGAGCTGATGGCGCTGGACTTTGCCGTGGATGAGCTGGGGCTTTACCTGACCACTCATCCGAATGACAAGGAAGTGTTGAATCTTTACTGGAACTACGTCAAGCTGGCCGATGAAGGACGAGCAAAATATGAAAAAATGTACGGTCCGCTGACGGAGACAACCCCCACGGAAAGCGGCGAATTTACCTGGCTGAAAGATCCGTGGCCGTGGGATGAGGGAGGGAATGTCTAATGTTTGTTTATGAAAAAAAACTTCAATATCCGGTACACATCAAGACAATAAATCCCAGGTTGGCGGCGATTATTATCTCTCAGTACGGCGGGCCCGATGGAGAATTGGGCGCTTCCCTGCGCTACCTGAGCCAGCGCTACACGATGCCATATGCCGAGCTGAAGGGACTGCTGACCGATATTGGTACGGAAGAACTGGGCCATTTGGAAATGGTCGGTACCATTGTCCATCAGCTGACACGAAATCTGACGGAAAAACAAATCAAAGACGCGGGGTATGACACCTATTTTGTAGATCATACTGTCGGCGTTTATCCGACCGCAGCTTCCGGTACTCCCTGGAGCGCGGATGGCATTGCAGTAACCGGCGATACCATTGCCGACCTCTCCGAAGATTTGGCCGCCGAACAGAAAGCGCGTGTTACCTACGATAATATTCTTCGTTTTTCCGACGATCCGGACGTAACCGACGCAATCCGGTTTTTGAGAGCGCGGGAAATCGTACACTTCCAGCGCTTTGGCGAAACACTCCGGCCGGTTGGAGTAAAGCAGGCGCATGCCTGCTGTTAACAATTATGCAGCGATCTGCATCTCCCAAGCCACTGATTGCGGAGGGCTTTGCACTCATATCTGCATACTCTGCCTGCATAGAATTTACCAGAGGGGACGCGCTATCTGACCGAAGCCGCACTGGAAAGGCTGTCATGGAGCGCAGCATCCGGCAAGTACCTGAGAACCGCGGGTTTCCCAAAGCGAAGCAGCGGCGCATCCCTGCTCAAATTTTCTTCGGCCGATGCGCCCGCAGCCGGCGTCCAGAATGAAAGCAGCGGCGAAAGTATGCTGTAATGGCGCACGATTTGCTGTCGTGCGCCATTATTAACGGGAGGATCAGGATGGTAGCCATTTACGCAAGACAATCAATCGATAAAAAAGACAGTATCTCCATCGAAACGCAGATAGAGCTCTGCCGGCGGGAGCTGGCCGACGGTCAACCCTGCGAAGTGTACTCCGATAAGGGGTACAGCGGCAGCAACTTAAACCGTCCGGAATTTCAGCATCTTCTGGCGGATGTAAAGGCGGGAAAAATTGAGCGCATCATCACATACCGCCTGGACCGTATCAGCCGATCGGTTCTGGACTTTTCCAACCTTGTGGATCTGTTCGGCAAGCACGGCGTTTCTTTCAATTCCACGCAGGAGAAGTTTGATACCGGGACTCCCATGGGAAAAGCTATGCTGAATATTACGATGGTCTTTGCCCAGTTGGAACGGGAGACCATTCAGCAGCGCATCCGAGATAACTATTACTCCCGCGGTGAGAAGGGAATGTACCTGGGCGGCCCGGCATCCTACGGCTTTTCCATCACGGAGACGCACACGGGCCAGGGGAAGCTCAAGCTGCTGGAACCAAACCCCGAGACGGTGGAAACGCTTCGGCGTATGTATCGGATGTACGGCGACGGCCTGTTGAGCCTGGGTGCCATCGCACGCCAGTTCAACACAGAGAAAATTCCCTCTCCGAAAGGAACCGCCTGGGACTCCGGCAAGGTTTCCCGGATCCTGCGCAATCCGGTCGCCGTACAAGCCGACGCAGAGGTCTACCGCTACTATCGCAGCCGGGGCTGCAGGTTCACCAACGACCCTTCGGATTTTATTCTGGGGCATGGCTGTTACCTCTACGGTAAGCGGGAGGGGAGCGGAAGAAAATACTCCGACATGACGAATTACACGCTTTCCCTTGCGCCCCACGAGGGCATCGTTAACTCCGGGCTGTTCCTGCGGTGTCAGGAGCGGCTGGATAAAAATATACAGATTGACAACCGAAAGCGTTCACGCATCACCTGGCTTACCGGGCTTCTGAAGTGCGGTAAGTGCGGACACAGCGTCGTCCCGAAATCAAGCTGCAACGCCAAATACCACTACCTCTACTGTACAGGCAAGACGTCGTACGCCTGCTGCGATATGGAGGGAAATCTGGGAACGCTGGACACCGTGGAGGGCATGATCCGGGATCGCATTTTCCGCTGGGCGGAGCGGTATTCGGATCTGCGGGCGGGCGCGGAGGAAACGCAGAGCCGGGAGCGTAACCGACTGGCCTGCCGCAGGGAGGAAATTGACCTCCGCATCCGGAAGCTGATCGACATGGCGGCGGAGTCCAACGACATCACCGCCCGGTATTTAAGCGAAAGAGTTGGAGAGTTGGAGCAGGAGCGGCATGCGCTGAAAGCAGAGGAAGAAAGCCTCCGCGTCAGCCGGTGCGACAGCGCGCTGCGCAGGGAAATCTGCGATACCAAGGACGTCTGGGACAGCCTTGATCTGGCTGGAAAAAGCCAAATCGCGGCGCTGCTGATTTCCCGCATCAACCTCTCCCGCAATAAAATCGTCATTGAATGGAACTATGACTTCCGTAAGAGATAAAAATTCAGTTTACTCCAATCGGATGGAGGGATGAAGGACTCCGTTTGGCAAAAGATCGACTTGACAGCAAGAATGTCTACTATGTCAACCCGGCTTTTGATAAAAAGTAATTTCGTCATTGATACTCGGAGCATATAATGTAAAGCAAAATAGCTATACAGCTTCTTCGCTTTACACAGTTGAGCAAATTGATGGATACGCATTTAACGGAAAGAAAGATAGGGACGAAAGACACCCAACAAAAGGGTGTCTTTCGTTTGCAATCCTACGTTTTAAAAACCTCTCCAACGTAAACCGGCAGAGCTTTTGCAGAAGAAGAGGGGGCGCAAAGCGGAGCAAGCTCGCCCGCAGGCAGGATTATAAACTGCAAGCCCATGCTCCGACAACACTTGCGCAGCGGGGTAAAGCCTTTTTAATACGCTGAAGTGCAATATCTGGATAGCATATACACTTTACATTATGAATCAAGCATCTCAGAAAATTTCTGTTCCGTGATGACCGGGATATTCAGTTCCTGCGCTTTGCGAAGTTTGGAGCCCGCCTCTTCTCCGGCCACCACGTAGGTAGTACGCTTTGAAACGGAGCCGGACACTTTGCCGCCACGCTCCTCAATCAATGCGGTGGCCGCATTCCGGCTGAACGCGGTCAGCGTGCCGGTCAGCACGAAAGTCATTCCGGAAAAACGATCATCCACGCGCTTCACTTTCGCGGTCATATTCACACCCGCCGCACGCAGTTTTGCGATTAAATCCCGCGATTGCGGGCTTTCCAGCCATTCCCGCAGAAAATTTGCCGTAATCCCGCCTACGTCCTCAATCTCCGTCAATTCTTCGGCGGATGCAGCGGCCAACGCGTCAAAACTGCCGAAATGCTGTGCCAGAACCTTGGCGGCCTTCACACCAACCTGCCGGATTCCCAACGCATACAAGAGCTTTGATAGATCGTTACTGCGCGATTTCGCAATTGCGGCCATCAGATTCCCGGCAGATTTATCACCCATCCGTTCTAGATTCAGCAAATCTTTCGCCTGCAGATAGTATAGATCGGCGGAACTGCGAATCAAATGCGCGTCAATTAACTGTTGGATCACCGCAGGGCCAAGCCCGTCAATATCCATTGCGTCACGGCTGGCAAAATGCGTAATATTCCGCAGCAGCTGCGCGGGGCATTCTGCACCGGTGCAGCGGGTTGCCGCGCCGTCGGGATCTCTGAAAACCGCTGCACCGCAGACCGGACAGCAATCCGGAAGCAGATAGGGCTTTGTACCGTCCGGCCGCTTGGAAAAATCGACTTCCACAATTTCAGGAATGATTTCCCCCGCTTTTTGGACAATTACCGTATCGCCGATGCGGATATCCTTTTCCGTAATATAATCCTGATTGTGCAACGTGGCGCTCTGCACCGTCGTGCCGGCCAAATGAACCGGGGACAAGACTGCCCGAGGCGTCAGGACGCCGGTCCGGCCGACCTGCACCACAATATCCAGCACGGTGGAGGGCTTTTTTTCCGGCGGATACTTAAACGCAATTGCCCACTTGGGATACTTGACTGTGCTCCCAAGTGTGACGCGATCCGCAAGGCTGTTCACTTTTATAACTGCGCCGTCAATATCAAAGGGGTAACTCATCCGCCGCTCATTGATTTCAAAGATTTCACTCTGGCAGTCGGCAGCAGAATGCACCACTCTGTGCGGAATCACTCTGAACCCCTGCGATACCATATAGTCCAGCGTCTCAACATGGGTGGCAAACGTCCGCCCCTCCACAAGCTGAAGGTTAAACACCTGAATATCCAGCCGGCGCCTGGCAGCTATCCTGGGGTTCAGTTGCCGCAAAGAACCGGCAGCGGCATTTCTGGGATTTGCCAGAAGCTGTTCCCCGCGGATCTCCCGCTCCGCGTTCAATTTTTCAAAAACGTTTCGGGCCATATACACTTCGCCCCGGACAATCAGGCGCGGCAGTTTTTCCGGCAGCGTCATGGGAATCGACTGAATGGTCCGCAGATTTTCCGTCACATCCTCGCCTGCGCGTCCGTCGCCGCGCGTTCCGCCGCTGACAAACAGGCCGTTTTGATACTCCAACGCAACGGACAGGCCGTCTACCTTCGGCTCCAGAGAATATTCAGTCTCCTCCCCCAACGCATTCTCCATGCGCTCACAAAAATCCGCCACCTCGGCGTCGCTGAAAACATCCTCCAGGCTCTCCAGCGGGACAGCATGGGAATAGGGCGCAAAGCCCGTGAGAATTCGATCCCCGACGCGCTGCGTCGGGGAATCCGGCGTAATTTCCTCAGGGTGTTTCCCTTCCAGTTCCTCCAGCCGCCGATACAGCCGATCGTATTCATAATCGGGCATGGTGGGAGTATCCAGGACATAGTATAGATATGCATTGTGATTCAATGTTTCCCGCAGTTCCTTCATCTCTTCGCGATCATCCATGGTTTTGGCCTTTCATTTTCCATTCAATGTGTACTGCTGCGCATCTTCGCTGAGCGGGTCGTCGGAATTGAAATAAGTGTAAGAATCCGGTACGGAGCCCACAATGACTGTTTCCGCTACGGTAAATGAGTTGCTGACTTTGGTTGCTGTGGTAAATCCGGGAAGCAAAATACTGATATAGACGTCTACATTCAAAATAATTTGATGCTTTGTCTGATTGATGCCCGCGGAAGTGAACCGATTTACCAGCCGTGCGGTTGACGATCCGACCGATTGCATTTTCACGGTAATCAACGGCCCGCGCCCTGCCAGCAGATCAACATTCGTCAGGCTTCCCAAAGGAATTGACAAATCATGCGTGGATACTTCCGAAATCCGCTCCAGAATCTGATCCAGAATGCGGGACTGCAAGCGGTTAAACTCCGGCATATTGCTTTGCAGCGCCGTAATCTTTTGTTCCTTATCCTTTTCAAAAACAATCAGCTTGTCGTATTGGAATTCACCGCTGTCTATTGCGTCATTGACCGCTTCGGTCACAATGCGGTTTACCGCGTTAGAGGCTCTGGCGGTAGCCAGCTGGGTCAGCATAAACCGCATTTCGATGACTGCCAATATCAAAAGTACAGCCAATCCGCCAATCAGCGCTACTGTCAGAATCCGGCCCAGCACATGTCGCGCCGCCTGACGCTGGTACCCATAAAATCCCCGCATGGCACCCACTCCCTCAAAATATAACCTATGCGGGGCGGCTTATCCCTATTTCAGATCATTTACGATGGATTTGTAAACCTTTCCGCGTTCCGCGAAGTTCTGGAATTGGTCAAATGCCGCACAGGCGGGCGAAAGTGTCACGATATCTCCTCTTTCAGCGTGTCCGGAAGCAGTTTCCACTGCTTTGCGAAAGTCCGTGAGCTCGATAATCTCCGGCTTCCCATGTTGATACTCCGGCGCATTTTCCACCGCCGCCCGGATTTTTGAAGACGTTGCGCCGCAGAGAATCAGCAATTTAACATGCTCCACAACTTCCGGACCGAGCACGTCAAACGGAATATGCTTGTCATAGCCGCCGGCAATCAAAATTACCTTTTGGTTGAAAGAGCGCAGACCCGCGATGGTACGGGACGGGCTACTGGCGATGGAATCGTTGTAATAACGTACACCGCGCAGTGTTCGAACCAGTTCAATCCGATGCTCCACGCCTGCGAATTCCCGGGCAAATTCCCGGATTATGTGATCGGGAACCAAGCCGTCCACCGCAGCGACAGCGGCCAGATAATTTTCGACGTTATGGACACCGGGCAATCGGATGTCCCCGGTTTTCATAATTTCGCGCGCCTCTCCGTTTTTCCGAGCGACCACAGCCTCCCCACGCAAAAATACGCCGTCGGCGGGTTCTTCTTTTCGGGAAAACAGCCGAACGCGTCCAGGGGCCTTCACTGAGAGGTTCCGCGTGATCTCATTGTCGGCATTAAAAATTGCAATATCCTGCGGAGACTGATGTGTAAAGATATTTTCCTTTGCAGATATATACTCCGCCATATCTTTGTGTATATCCAAATGGTTTGGCGCCAGATTCGTCATCACGGCGATATGCGGACTGCGCTTCATCGTCATCAGCTGGAAAGAAGACAGCTCCAGCACCGCAACATCTTCCGGCCGCATGGCGCCGGCTTCGGCCAGCAGCGGATGGCCGATATTTCCGCCCAAATGAACGGTTTTCCCCGCACGTTTCAAAAGCTCCGCGATAATCGTCGTGGTCGTGGTCTTCCCGTCACTGCCAGTCACGGCGATGATCGGGCAGGGGCAGACTTCAAACAGAACCTCCATCTCCGAAGTCAGCGTACTGCCGGTTCGAACCGCCTCCTCCAATTCCGGCACATCCGGCCGCAGCCCCGGTGTTTTAAAAATAATATCCTGATTCAACCCTTTCAGATAATCCGCGCCAAGGTGGAGCGCCGCGCCCAGCGATTCAAGATACGCCGCTTCTTCGCCCAGCGCCCCACGCTCTTTCCGATCACACGCGGTGACGGAAATTCCGTGCTTCAGCAGCGTTTCAATCAGCGGACGGTTTGATACGCCAATCCCAATCACGGCGACAGTTTTATGCTGAATGGATGTTAAATATTCTGAAAAAGTCATGAAATCGCTCCTTATCAGCGGAATTTTACGACATTCCGCCCTGATAAAATATATCAAATATTATATCGCAATTTGGTAAAAATAGCAACGCAGATGGAAGTTTTTCTCTTACGCGATTGTAAAAGCCTCTGCCCGGCAGCAAGAAACCGCCCGCGTTTTTTCGCGGACGGTCTCATGTATGTCGGAG
>JBFLFX010000082.1:0-9732 GCA_041859815.1 Dysosmobacter sp.
CCGGTGTATTTGTTGAACCCCAGTCCGCAGCCGAGGTAGGCGGAGTTTTTGGGCTCAAAGCAATCGGAGAAATTGGGATCAAACGCCGCGCTGACGTCGGAGGACAGCATTTCGGAATTCTCCAGGCAGCGGCGGACGCCCAGCTCGGAGGCGTCCCCGGTCAGCGCCATCAGCTCCGCCACGGAGTTTTCAAAATAGCGGGAAGTCATGCCGGTGGCCCCGGCGGAGCCGATCTCCTCTTTGTCCACCAGCACGCAGGCGCAGGTGCGGTCGGTCTTTTCCAGCTCCAGCATGGCCATGGCGGAGGAATAGGCGCACACGCGGTCGTCCTGTCCGTAGCCCGCGATAAAGCTGGCGTCCAAACCGGCGGAACGCGCCCTGCCCGCGGGGACAAGCTCCAGCTCGGCGGAGAGAAAATCCTCTTCCTCCATGTCGTATTTCTCCTTCAGGACTCCCAGCAGGTATTCCTTCACCGGCTCCTTCACGTCGGGATTGGCCACGGGGATACCGCCTGCCAGCACGTTCATCGCCTCGCCGTCCACAAAGTCCCGGGCTTTCTTCTCCATCTGTTTTTGGGCGACGTGGGGGAGAATGTCGCTGATGTAGAGAACCGGATCGTCGTCCGCTTCTCCCACGGAGAGCTTCCGCACGCTGCCGTCCTTTTTGGCAACCACGCCGTGCATGGCCAGCGGCAGCGTCAGCCACTGGTATTTTTTAATGCCGCCGTAATAGCGGGTGTCCAGCAGCGCCTGCCCGTCCTGCTCATAGAGCGGGTTGGGCTTCAAATCCACCCGGGGGGAATCGATGTGCGCGCCCAAAATTTTCATACCCTTTTCCAGCGGCTCGCCGCCCACCAGAAACAGCGTGACGGTTTTGCCGTAATTGACGTGATACAGCTTTTCTCCCGCGGAGATCCTCCGTCCGCTGCGGACGGCTTCCTTCAAATTGCGGTATCCGGCCTTTTTTGCCATCTCCACAATTCCGTCCGTGCATTCCCGCTCGGTTTTGCATCTGGAGATGAAATCCATATAACCCGCGGCGTAATTCATGCAGGCTTCGGTCTCTTTTGCATCATATTTGATCCAGCAGCTCTTCTGTTTCATAATGTACTTCCCTTCCAGTGGCATATTTTGCATTGATTTTGAAAAACATTGTGTATCGCGCGGAGTATGTGCCGGAGTAATTCAGAAATATAAAAAATATTTTTACATGTGAATTGCGGCAAGCCTGCGGAGGCAATTTCGGCCTGCCGGGTTGGAACGGGCGGAAGCGCGGATCGAAAACGGACGCCGTAAGTCGCGCGGTGTCTGCCACGCGTTACTGTTTCGGCGCGGAGGTATCGCTTCCCGGCGCGGAGGTATCGCTTCCCGGCGCGGGGGTATCGCTTTTCGGCGCGGAGGTATCGCTTCCCGGCGCGGGGGTATCGCTTCCCGGCGCGGGGGTGCCGCAGCCAGACTCGGAAGAATCTGTTCCCTCCGCGGAGGAGACATCCGCCGCGGTAATGAGCATCAGATCGTCCCGGCTGACGGATTCCATCGCCGCCAGACGGTTGGCCTGCGCCACCAGCACTTTTTCAAAGAGGTTCCGTACGCCTCGGGCATTGCCGAAGGCACCCGCGTCCGCGCTGAATTTCAGGAGGTACCGCAGCACGGCGGCGCGGGCATCGTCGTCCAGCGTATAACAACCCTTTTTGCACTGCTGCTGGAAGATCTGCATCATTTCCCCGGCAGTGTAGTCGTCAAAATGCAGGAAGCGGTTGAACCGGGATTCCAGGCCGGGATTGGAGTGTACGAAGTCATCCATCAGCTCGTCATAGCCCGCCACGATCACCACCAGATCATCCCGGTGATCCTCCATGGCTTTCAAGATGGTGTCGATGGCCTCCTGCCCAAAATCATTCTCCGCCCGCCCGTTCAGGGCGTAAGCCTCGTCAATGAACAGCACGCCGCCCAGCGCGGAATCCAGCACCTTTTTTGTCTTGATGGCGGTCTGGCCGACGTAACCCGCCACCAGGCCGCTGCGATCCACCTCCACCAGCTGTCCCTTTGAGAGAATGCCCAGAGAGTGGTAAATCCGCGCCATCAGGCGCGCCACGGTGGTTTTGCCGGTGCCGGGATTGCCGGAGAATACCATATGCAGGCTGAGATCGGTGGTGGGCAGGCCGTTGTCCTTGCGGAGCTTGTAAACCGTGACCATATTGATCAGGTTTTTGACCTCTTTTTTAATGGCGGTCAGGCCGATATAGCTGTCCAGCTCCGCCTGCAAATCCTCCATCTTTTCCGGCGGCGCCTCCTCTGCTTTGGGCGCGTTGGTATCGTCGTTACCGGTGGAGGAGGCGGTGCCGCCGTTTGCCGGCCGGCCTGGATTCTGCGGCGCGGCGGGTTTGGCGGCATCCACCTTCAGCGGCTGAACGGGGTTGCCCCAGAAGTCCGTTCCCACACGGCTGAGGTTGTGATCCGTCATGGTGCGGATAACGTCCAGCTGCTGGAGAATGATCTGGTCTTTTTTACTGATTTCCCGGTGATCCATCTATGAACGCTCCTTTACGCTTTCATCAGTTTGTTGTTTTCCATCGCGCGGAACAGTAAAGACGCGATAAATCCAGTGAGGGTTCCGGTGAGCAGGGAAACGCCCAGCAAAACCGGAAGATAGGCCAGCGGCGCGGCGGAGCCCAGCGTAATCAGGGCGGCACCCACCTGGCCGCAGTTGTGGGCGGCGGCACCGCCGATGGAGACGCCGTAGATGGAGAGCTTTTTCAGGCGTGAGAGGAGGATCATCACCACCATGGCGGAAAGCCCTCCCATAACGGAGAAAATCAGCGCATTCAGATTCCCCGCAAACATGGCGCCCAGCAGACAGCGGGCCAGAAGAATCAGCAGCGCCTGCCCCGCACCCAGCGCATACAGGGCAAATACCGTGACGATATTGGCAAGCCCCAGCTTAATGCCCGGCAGGGGAATCAGGAGGGAGAGCGGGAAAAGGCTCTCCATATAAGCCAACGCCAGCGCCAGTGCTGTCAGGACGGCGCACAGCGTCAGCTGGCGGACGGACATTTTTTTCATCGCTGCCTCCTATTGTTGCTTCTGTCCCAGCACGACATCCACGCCGCTGCCGCTGCCGGAAGAGGCGCTGCCGGAGAGGGTGATCACGAGACGGTTGGGCGGGCACACAATGCTTTGCCCGGGCTTGGAGATCCAGCCAGTGTGCACGCAGTCCTGCGTGGGGCAGGTGGAGGACTTTACGCGGACGCGGTTATGCTCCATCTGAATCACGGCGGTTTTCCTGCCCCTGACCGTAAAGGTTTCCTGCTTGCCCTCGGCAATCGTGGAGAGGACGACGCTTTTCAGCACTTTCCCGTTGAGGGTGACGGTACAGGTCAGCGCGCCGGAGGCCGTGCCCGCCTGCTGCGCCAATATCACGGCCAGCAGAACTGCCAGGGCTGCCACCGCCGCTGCGACAATTCCATCCCAGAGACAGGGGCGCAGCTTAACGGACGACTTCATATTCATAGGCGCTGCCCGTCTCCTTTTCAAACCGACTGGAAATTCCCTTGGTAATCAGAACTTTCCCGCCGCTGGTAACCAGAATCATGTCAAAATCCAATCCGCTGTTCCGCCAGAGTGCCAGCCCCTTTTTCTCACCCATCACGAATACGGCGGTGGACAGCGCGTCACACATTGTACCGTTGTCGGAGGAGACAATAGTGACGGAAATCAGACCGGATTCCGCCGGCGCGGCGGTGGACGGATCCATAATGTGGTGGTAGCGTTTGCCGTTTTTCTCAAAATAGCGCTGATAGCCGCCGGAGGTGATGGCGAAGGCGTCGGACAGCTTCAAAATGCCCACGTATTTATCCGCATCATGGGGATCCTGTATGGCGACCCGCCAATTGCTGCCGTCGGGCTTTTTGCCCCGCACCCATACGTTGCCGCCCAGAGAGATCATGCCCGAGGTCACACCCGCCTTTTTATAGAGGGAGGCAATCCGGTCGGAGGCGTAACCCTTGGCAATGCCGCCCAAATCGATAGACTGCCCCGGGCCGGTGGTGACGGTATTGCCGCTGACGGAAACCTTGGTATAATCCACCTTCTTCATCAGTCCGGCCAATTCCGCGGCAGAGGGAATCTGATATTTTGAGGTGGTAAAGCCCCACGCGGAAACCACCGGGGCAATGGTGATGTCAAACGCGCCGTTTGTGACGGCGGAGTAGTGCAGGGCCTTTTGAATCACCGCCGCGGTTTCGGCGGAGACTTTCACGGCCCTGCCGGGATTCCGGTTAATAGCGGAGACTTCGCTGGTGGATTTCGTCCGGGAGAGCAAGTCTTCCAGCCGGGTGATTTCCGCTTCGGAATTTTTCAGGGCGGTTTTGGCGCCGCTGCCGTAAGCGCTGAGATTCATCACCGTGTCCATGGCGAACAGCTGCGTGGTTTGCGCACCGGCGGAGGCGGATGTGCCGCCGGCGCCGGAGGCACATCCGGCGAGGGAAAGCGCCATGCCTGCCGCGAAAAGCCATGCAAAAATTCGTCTCATAGAACCGCTCCTTTAAATTTGCTCTGAATATCTCATTATAACATGCCTCCGGGCATCCCTCAATCCCATTTTTCCGAAAGACCGGCGGGGTTGTGCTTGCAAATGGAAATAAAGTTTGATACAATAAAACGGTATATCACTGACCGCTGATGATCGCAGAGGCCAAATCCATGCGAATAAAGCCTTTGGAGGTTTCCATAAATGCCAAAAAACCCTAAAAAATCCCAAAAGACAGAGGAACACAGGCCCGTTCTGACGAAAAAAAACCGCATGAACGAGTCGCTGACCTGGTTCAGTTTCGGCTGTCTGGCGGAGTGCTATCTGCTGATTTTCCGCCACTTTTATGTCAGCGGAAGCCCGGCGCAGCTGATTGCGCTGTACGGCGCGCTGAAGTACATTGCGTTTGCCGGGATCGGCATTTTTGCGCTGGGCGCGGTGTTGCTGCCGATTTTTCACCGCAAATCCGGAATTGACCGGACACTCAGCCGGATTCTTCTGGTATCCGGGCTGTTTCTTGCCGTTTCCAGCGTGATTATGCGGCAGGTTTACCCCGATGGGACGACGCTGCTGTGTATTGTGGTTCCGGTCGCCGCGGTATTGAGCCTGCTCTGGAGCGTGTACGGGCGCGAGTGCAGTTATGCGTTGACCATCCTTGGCCTTACCGTGGTGGCGCTGTGGATTTGCCGCAGGGGAATCAATGTGGAATACTGGCGTGCCAAGGTACTGATGGGCGCGGGGATTTATGTGGCGGTTCTGGCGGTGATTGTGCTGCTGACGTACCGTGCGGACGGCCACGGCGGCAGGCTTGGAAAATTGCAGCTGTTCCCCGCGGGGACGGATTGCCTGCCGATTTATGTGGCCTGCGGTCTCTCTGTGATCTCCCTGGTGATTGCAGTGTTCAGCGTCACGGCTGCGTATTATGCCATGTGGGCGGTTGCAATCGTGATTTTCGCTCTGGCAATTTATTATACCGTCCGGCTGCTTTAATAAAAATGAAACGTAAAAAGGCACTCTCCTCTTATTGGAGAGTGCCTTTTTGCGTAAATCGGTTACACATAGAAGAATCCGAAGATATTGATATGGTTGTCCGTCATGGGCGCAATGGAGAGCTTCATGCGGATTTCAAACACCCGCTGCCAGGGAAAACGGAAGCCGGACAGATAGAGGCCGCCGCAGCCCTGCGTCTGCGTGGGAGCGAGCGAGGTGACAACGTTGGTTTTGGAAAAGTTCTGTACCACGGCGTCGGCGGCCGAGGACATGCGCTTCTGCAATTCCTTTTCCGCCTTTTTCTGATCAATGCGCGGGTTGCAGAAATTGTCCGGATTTCCCTTTAACTGCGTGCGTATATAGGCGGCCAGCACGGGCTTCGCCGCATTTTTCCAGCAGATATCTTTCAGCAGGGAGTCGGACAGCGTGCGCAAAAAGTCCAGGTTCTGCGCATCGGAGCAGCTCTTTTGCTGCGTCAGGCACAGCCAGCGGGCAACGCCGTTGGACAGCGCAATACCGGTGACGTTGGCCAGATCGTAAAAGCCCGCGTAGCCCAGCAGCTCGCCCAGCTGAACCCGCTTCACCAGCAGCTTCTGGAAGGTGCTACCGTAGCTGTTTTTCGCGGCGTCCAGCAGAATGGTGGGGATGCCGTCCGCCTGATTTTTCTGCAGCGCGGTGATGAGATGATTGCAATACTGCTCCGCCTGAGCGGGTTCTCTGGGTGCGGTCAGCACCAGAATTTGCAGCTGGCGGCTGCTTTTCACCGCTTTCAGCCCCAGATAATCCAGATGCGCGCCGACGATTTCCGCCATAGGCTGGTGATCGTAATCGCTGGAGGCATTGTTTTCGCCGCCGCCGAAATACCGCACCTGTACGGCGGGCACCCTGCCGGTAAACACCGTATCCTCGTACAGGCGGCAGACGGCCAGCATACCATCCTCATCCGCGCCGGAGAGCAGCGCGCCCCGTCCGGAGACCGCCCGCTTCAGATAGGCAATTTCGTTTGTCTGGATACTGGCGGCGGAGGCGGAGTCGTCCACACCGATGAGAAAGTGGAAGTTCTTCATGCCATGGGCGGCAGAGAGCGCGTAGTCGGTGAGCCGCAGCTTCCGCGCCCGGGAGCCGAGGTAGGCCCGAACATCGGAAACGGTCAGAGGCGAGCCGGATTTCGGCGAAATGACGCCGCCGTGTCTGTCAAGGCCGTAGCTTTTCACGATGGCGTCCACGGTCAGGGTGTCGCCGGACAGCGAGGGCCGCTCCTCCATGCCGTACTCCCGCAGGGCGTTGTAGCCCGCAAGGTCAAAGCCGTCGTAGCCCACGGTGGGTGCCAGACGCATCACCGTGTCCAGAAAGTACACCTGATTATCCGGGTCGCTGCCCAGCACCTTCAGCAGCCGGTCGATCACCTGTGTCTCCGTCAGCACGGTACCGTCGGACAGTTTTACCGGCTGAGCGGTCATGGAACGGGAATTTACCAGACCGCCGGAGAGCAGCTGATCCAGCGAGAGAATGTAGCGGCGGCAGCCGGATGCCTCCTGCTTTTCCACCCATTCCAGCAGGGCGGCGCGGTTGCCGTACCGCAGCCCGCCGGGGTTGGAGTCCTGCCTGTCAAGACAGGTGTGATACCAGGAGGCCTTCGGCATGGAGACCCGGTATCCCAGAGAATTTGCCAGATAGACTACCCGATCGGTGTTCACTGGGCGGTCATCCAGCGGCACGTAGGCGATGGTGCCGTTGTCAGGCGTCCGCACTTTTGCCGCAGCGGCGGAGGAGTCCGCGCCGCCGGAGGAGGCGCAGCCGCACAGCATGGCGACCGCCAGCACGCAGACGGAAAGTCTTGTAAAAAAATGTTTCATGCGTTTCTCCTGCAAAAAAGTCTGCATGGAAGTACCACGCAGACCCTTGAGTGTGATTTACAGTCCCAGCGCGCTGAGATCGATCCCACCGGTCAGATGATCCATGCTCTGATCCATGGCGTCGCCTGCCTTGCGGAGCGCTTCATTAACGGCGGAAACCACCAGATCCTGCAGCATTTCCACATCGTTGGGATCTACCGCCTCCGGTTTGATGACAACGGACAGGACTTCC
The DNA here is from genome assembly GCA_041859815.1 of Dysosmobacter sp. GTDB lineage: Bacteria > Bacillota > Clostridia > Oscillospirales > Oscillospiraceae > Oscillibacter. The sequence continues at coordinate 7,606 of JBFLFX010000082.1, forward strand.
TTCTTGCCGTTGACGCGGGCCTCCACCGCGCCGCCGCCCACGCTGGCGGAAAACTCCTGCATTTCCACAGTCTCCTGCGCGGCGGTCACCTGTTCCTGCATCTGGGTAAGTTTCTGCTGCATCTCCGCCTGACGCTGTACACCGGTGGGACGCTTGCTGCCGTTGGTAAATCCACGGCGTGCGCTGTAACTCATAATTCAAAACTCCTTTTATTTGATTTCAATATTGTCGAATTTGCTTCCGAACTGGAGCAGATTTTTCAGATGTTCGGCCTGTGAGGCTTTCGGCCCGGTTCCCACAACCACGGTGACCCGCAGGGGAGAGCCGGTCATCTGCTCGCCGATTTCCTTCAGTTTTCCGCGGACGCGGTCGTTGTCCACGCGCCCCTTGGTCAAATCGTCCGGGGCGTAAACCGTCAGCAGATCACCCTCCACCGCGCCGCGGCACAGATCCAGAAAAGCGCGGTACATAGGGGAAACCTGCGCTTTGCAGCTTTCCGAAAGCTCCCGCCAGATGGCGGTGTCAACGCCGGCGGCGGAAACCGGGGCGGCTTCTTCCCGGGGAATTGCCGGGCCGCCCGGCACGGCGGACTCCGCCTCCGGTGCAGCGGGAGATTCCGGTATGCCGCCCGGCATTTCCGGGCTGGAAGAGACGCTTCCCGCTGTTTCTACCGTCGGTGCCGGTTCCTCAAATGGAACGGGTTCCGGGTTCAGCGGCGGCTCCTCCGGCAGGGGAGGCTCTTCGTCCCCGGGCGCTTCCCGGGGCGGCGCTTCGCCTTTTGCGGGCGCGGGCGGTTCTGCGGCTGCCGCGGGAGGCTTTCGTGCGGACAGGATAGCCGCAGGCAGCACCGCTATGCGCTGTTCCAGCCGATCCATCCGGGCGCAGAGCGCCGTCACGTCGCCGCAGAGTGTTTCGTCGCACAAACGCAGCAGGCAGAGCTCGGCGTCCGTCCGGCGGTTGGAGCTGTAATAGAGATCCGCTGCGGCCTTTTGCAGGGTGGACGCCATATAGAGGAGGCGCGTGGAGGACAGGTTCTTCCCCAGCTTGTCCAGCGTGTCGGAATCGTAGCCGCCGGAGAGCAGCACGGAACCGCCTTCCGGCGCGGTGCACCGCAGCAGCAAATCCCGCACCAATGTGGAAAGCTCCCCCAGTACGGCTCCCACGTCTTTGCCGTCCTGATAGAGCTGCCCCAGCAGCAGCAGGCCCGCCTGCACATCCCGCCGGGCAATGCAGTCCATGAGCTGTGCGGTCTGAAGATTGCCGGCAAGACCCAGAATGTCCAAAACGGTTTTCCCGTCCACGACTCCGCCGGCGGCGGAACACTGATCCAGCAGGGAAAGACCGTCCCGCAGCGCACCGTCCGCCAGACGGGACAGCAGATCGGCGCCGTCCGGCGTCAGATTGATATTTTCCCGGGATGCCACATACCGCAGCCGTCCGGCGATGTCCGCAGGGCGGATGCGTTTGAAGGAAAAGCGCTGGCAGCGGGAGAGAATGGTGGCCGGAACCTTTTGCAGCTCCGTAGTGGCCAGAATAAACATCAGATGCTCCGGCGGTTCTTCCAGAATTTTCAGCAGCGCGTTAAAAGCCTGCGTGGTGAGCATGTGCACCTCGTCCACGATGTAGACTCGTTTTTTGACGTTGGCGGGGGAGTAGATTGCCTCATCCCGCAGGGCGCGCACCTGATCCACGCCGTTATTGGAAGCGGCGTCCAGTTCCAGAACGTCCAGAAAACTGCCGTTTTCAATGCCCAGGCAGGACGGACACTTGTTGCAGGGGTTGCCGTCCACGGGGTGTTCGCAGTTGACCGCCTTGGCGAGAATTTTGGCGCAGGTGGTTTTCCCTGTGCCGCGGGTGCCGGTGAACAGGTAAGCGTGGGAGGTATGCCCTTCGGCGACCTGCCGCTGAAGCGTTCCGGTAATATGCGGCTGACCGATAACGTCAGAAAAAGTCTTTGGCCGCCATTTGCGGTAGAGAGCCTGATACAAAGAAGGAGCCTCCTCTCGGTAACAACGTAACAACAAATTGATCAGAAAAGTCCTCCGCGTGGCGCGGGGGGAACCGCGGCCACGCGGCCCACGGGAAAAAACACGAGAAGCAGCGAGGTTGCCCCCCAGACCAGAATAT
>JBFLFX010000083.1:0-9606 GCA_041859815.1 Dysosmobacter sp.
GGTCATGGCGGGAATGCCCAGCTCCCGCTCCGCGGATTGCCGGATGCTCTCCGCGTCGGGCAGCAGGTCGGCCTTATTGATGACGGCCAGGGCGGGGATGCCCCGGGATTTGAATTCTTCTGCCCACGCGCGCTCTGCCGTGGGCGCGCCGGTGAGCACCAGCAGTGCCAGGTCGGTCTGTTTTACAGCGGCCCGCGTGCGCTCCGTCCGCAATTTTCCCAGTTTGCCCTCGTCGTCCAGCCCGGCGGTGTCGATCAGCGTCACAGGGCCGAAGCCGTGCAGCTCCATGGCTTTCAACACCGGGTCGGTGGTGGTGCCGGGCACATCGGACACCAGGGAGACGCTCTGCCCCGCCAGGGCGTTGACCAGCGAGGACTTACCCGCGTTCCGCCGGCCGAACAGGCCGATCTGCAGCCGCACGGAGCGCGGCGCGTTTTGACGTTCCATTTCGATTTCCTCCCGGACGCGGCGTTGAAAAACGGAGGCGCGTTCTTCCTTTTTCGCGTGTATTTTTACAGCAAAACCATCATACTGAATTCGCAAAGCCCTGTCAAGCGGATACCGCAATGGGGAAACATTGTATTTTTGCAGACAATTTCCTGTAATTTGCAACTAGGGAATTGCGCGTTGGTGAATTTTTTGTTATACTGAAAAACAAGGACGGTGGATTTCCGGCGGGTGCGCCGGGATATGCGTAAAAATAAGGAGCACTGCGCCGCGCGGAAGCGCGGCTGATTTTAGAGTATTCAGAGGGTGAAATTGTGATTTATAAGTGTATGGACAGCACCTGCGGGTTTGTATTTTCCCGGGATTTTGTGCCGGATCGCTGCCCCAGCTGCGGCAGGGACTGCATTCGTCCGGCGACGGAACGGGAAATCGCAGAGTTTGAACGCTACATGGCGGCCGGCGGGGAAGAACATAAAACCGACGGCGAGTGAGCTGTGCGAAATCGGGCGGGAAAAGGGCTGCGGAATTTTCCGCAGCCCTTTTCCCGCCCTGAAAAATAAAAATTGAATGACGAGTGAGGGAAACGCGGCGCGGAACCGGCCAACGGCCGGGCTCCGCGCCGCTTCTTTTCATCCGGTTGAATGCGCGCCGGGATTTTTTACTGTGCGTTCTTCTCCCTGCGCTTTTTTGCGGAGATTGCCAGCCATGCCAGGCCCGCGCCGGAGGCAATCGCGGCTGTCAGCCATGCGGCCAGGGAATCCCCGGTTCTGGGGGCGCTGGCCAGCGGGGGGTTGCCCTCGGGAATTTCGGTGGCGGACTTGCCAGGTGTGGCAGGCGTGGGCTTCTCAGCGGTCGGGGTAGGGGACTCCGGAATGTCCGTGGTGGGGGTATCGCTGCCCGGAACGGGCTGATCGGGGACGACTATGGGAGAAGTCGGCTCCGTCGGAGTCACGGGGGTAACGGGAGTCACGGGGGTAACGGGAGGTACCGGCGTGGTTTGGCGGATCTCATAGGTCAGCGTGACAACATAGGTGACGTTGGGATCCGTCACGTTGAAGCTGAATTTGCCGTCCTTGCCCACAGTCTGCGTTTCCGCAGCCGCGTCCGGCGTGTTCTTTTTCAGCGTCGCGCTGACCAGCGAGTAGCCGGTCATGCTGTCCGTGGCGGGATAGCTTGCGGTGTCCACGCTGACCGAGGCGTTCTTCGATACGGAAACGGCGGTTCCGGCTCTGTTAACAGTGCTGTTCAGCGTGCCGTCCTGATAGTGATGGTACACGCGGTCAATCTGATAGGCATAGGTGTCGGTGGAGGTCCAGACGTTTTCAATATTCTGGCTTCCGTCCAGGCCGGTGGTGTACTTCACGGTGTAGTGGTTGTCGCCGTACTGCACGGCGGCGGTGCCGTCGCCGTTGGACTTCGCGCCGACTTCCTCCACGCGGTAGTTGTTTGCCGCGGCGGAAGTGATGGTGTCACCGTCCTTCACAAACGTGTAAGCGTCCAAATCCTTCCATGCGTACGTCCAATCGGTGTCCGCGCTGACGGTCAGCGGGTCGCCGATCTTCTGATCGCCCAGCATCAGCTGCACCTGAACGGATGTTTCGGAGGTATCGCCCGTCCAGGACTTCGTGCCCTGAACCGTTGCTTTCTCCTGCCGGATGGTGTTGGTGATGGTGTGGCCGTCAATGTTCACATCGTAGGTGTGGCCGCCGGCGGTGTAGGTGGTCTGATTATCCGCTGTCACCGCGCCCTGCTCCGCCTTGATAAAGTAGGTGTAGGGGTAGCCGGCCCTGTTCAGCGCGTTCAGATCCGCTGCATCGCCGCTCCAGCTGCCGTCCGCCTGTTTGGAAACGGTGACATTCGTTGTCCAGCTGTCCTCCGTGCCGTTTGCTGTGCGGCCGAGAACCGCGGTGACGGAGGAGACTTCCTTGGGGGCGGGGCCGATCCAGTTCTTGTAAACTTCAAAATCGGTTTTTTCGGTTTCAATGGCGGCCAGCGTGTTGGTGATAGCGCCGCCGCTGTACGTCACGGTGTAATCGGACAGTTTGGAACCGGACTTCTCAGAATCGATGGGGGAGATGCCGGTTTCCTCTACCGTATAAGTGTACTGCGTCTTGTAGTCGCTGCTGAGCGTGGGCAGGTTGACAAATGCGTCAGTATTGCTCCAGTTGCCCGCAGCGGTCAGCGCGCAGGTCTTTCCCTCCACCGCGCTGCCGTTGCGCAGCAGCTGAACGGCGACGGTGTCGTTGCTGTGATCCCTGCCGCCGTCCACCCAGGTCTTGCTGACAGCCACCTGCGTGGTGGGAATGACATAGGTGTTGGTGATGATAAAGGGATTGTCTGCCGTGCTGGAGTTTGCGGTGAGATCGCCCTTCTGCGTCAGAGAGGTGGTGTAGCCGTTGACTGCATCTTCCGTCAGCGTATAGGCAATGACCGCGCCGCTGGCATCGAATTTGTCAAGGCCGGTGAAGCTGAACTTCAGCGCATCTCCGGTGGCGGCTTTCTGGATGGTTTTGGTATCAACGCTCTTATCACCGTTCATCAGGTGAATAACGGCGTCTTGGCGGGTATTCTGCGCGTTGTCGCCGTCCACCCAGACTTTTTCACCGTAAACAGCGACCTTTTCCTGCTTGATGGTGTTGGTGATATTCAGGGTATCGCTGGAGTAGCTTACGTCGTACTTGCTGTCCGGGCTGACTTCCCGCACGGTATAAGTGTACGCGGCGCTGCCGTGGTATGCGGGCAGATCGGCGAACGTGTAATTCCAGACGTTGGGATTGCCGTCCGCCGCGTTGTCGTTTGTCAGCGTTACGGTTTTGCCGTCAACGTCCTGACCGTCGCGCACAAGCTGCAGCGTGACGGATGCCGGCCGGGTCTTCAGCGCGTTGCCGCCGTCCACCCAGGTCTTGGTTCCTGTGACGCTGGTGGTTCCCACCGCGGAGTTGGTCAAAACATAAGGAGCAGCTTTCGTGCCGCTGCCCGTCAGCGTGACGGACATGGCCTTGCCGCCCACGGTGACGGCGCCGCTGTTGGTGTAGGTGCCGCCGCTCTGTTCCTTCACCGTGTACGTGTACAGAGTGCCGCTGCCGACATACTTGTCAAGACCGGAGAACGTGTATTTCCACTGATCGTCCTGCCCGTTCAGCGTTACGGGATTGCCGGTGGCCGTGCCGTTGCGGTACAGCTGCAGTGTGACAGAGGGGTACGCGTTTGCGGTGGTTTCCTTGGTCTCCGGATCAGTAGTGGTTCCGAAGAAGCCATCGGGGACATCCCACTGTTTTTCAACATAGACAGAGGTGGTCCCGGCAAGCCGGTTGGTAATCATATAGTTGTTTGCGGAAGTCCCTTCCTTTGCGGTCTGGTAGTCACCGCCGAGGGCGGTGGTTTCCTTCACGGTGTAGACGATTTCGTGGCCGTTCTCCGTAATGTCTGCGCTGCCGACCTTCCCGGTCAGCGCGTACTTGGGAAGGTCATTTTCGCCGTCCTTGCTGAAGCTGTACGGCTGGGAGTTTGCCGTGCCGTCCACCGTTGCGGTGATGCCGGTGGCATGACCGTCCGCGTACAGCTCCATGGTGACAGGAGTGCGGGAAGCGGGACTGCCGTCTTTCCAGATCTTCGTGCCGTTGATGATAACGGCGCTCTGCCGGATGGTGTTGGTGACGGTAAAGCTGGAGCCGGAGCCGGAATAGCCCACGCTGTAAGTTGTGGCCTTGTCGACGGTGCCGTAGGTCACCGTGCCGTTTTTCTCGTTAACTTCCTGCACGGAATAGGTGTACGCCTTGCCTGTGTTGTCATAGGTGGGGACATCTTTCAAAGTGTCCGTCCACTTGTTGCCCGCGTTCAGGGTGACGGTTTGATAGTCTGTGCCGTTTTGCAGAACCTGAATTTCTGCCTGAGACTCTGCCTGGGGCGCAACCCACACCTTGTTTACGGTGATGTTGTGGGTGCCGGTGCGGGTATTGGTGGCGGTCACCGTGGCGGCGGTGGCAGTGCTGTTACTGACAGTGTATTCAAAGCCCACGCTGCTGCTCTTGTAGCCGTTTACCGCGTCTTCGGTGGCGTAGTAGGTAATCTGCCTGCCCGTGGTTTCGTCCACACTGGGAAGCTCCTTGCCGGAACTGAGTGTCCAGACGTTGCCGTTTTTGGTAACGTTGCTGCTCTTCAAAGTCAGGGTCAGGACTTCCTCATCTTTCGGATCGGAAGCAAACAGAGCTGTCAGCTTATGGGCGGTCGGCTCTGCGTTGTCCCGCGCGCCGTTCTGTTTCCAGATATGCACCGTGATGTCGGGACGGCTGGCGCTGCCGCCGTCCTGCCAGATTTTCTTCACTGTGACAGGAACCTCGCGGGCATCGTACTTTTCGACGACTGTCATCGTGCTGGAGCTTCCTGATTTGTAAAGAACCTCATCGCCCAGCGAGACGGTGGTCACGCCGTAGGCAACGGAAACGGTATAGACGTTTGCGTCCTTCTGGAAGCCCTCCGGCGCGGCGGTTTCCTTCATATAGTAGACGGCGCCGCTGGGAATGCCGCTGAACGTGACCTGATTATTGATGGTGGAGGCCGTCTGAATCTCTTTGGTACAGCCCGCGTCACTGTACAGTGTGAAGGTTGCGGAATTGTGATCGGTGGTGAACAGGACGGTGGCCTTGCCGCCGGTTTCATCGCCGCTGGCGCGTTTCTGGAAGGTAAAGCCGCCCAGATAGCCCTCCACGGCCGGCTGGGGAGAAACGGCGTCATGGGATTTATTGTCTCCGGCGTTGGTATAGGACAGGGTGGCCGCGCCCAGAGAATAAGGCGTATTTGAGCTGAAGCCGGAAGCGGTGTTATCCAGCTTTACCTGATAGGTCATGGTATAAGAGGTGTAGGTCTCATTGCTGGAGGCGTCTTTCGTTGCCTTGGAAAGATCCCAATTGATAGAGCCGGTGACGGGGTTCGGGGTGACCGCGCCGTTTTGTGTGTTGAATTTTACAAACTGGAGCGCGGCGCTGCCGTCACTGTTGATTTTGTCGGTCAGTGCGCATGCATCTGTGCCGGAGGTAACGCTGGAGGAGAGGATCTTTTCAAACGCATCAGTTAGAGAATCTGCATTGTCAGGTGTATAGACATCTGTTGCACCGCAGTCATTTTTCAGCCAGCTGAGGATGTCGGTATCTCTGGTGTAATGAGAAGATTCGTCATAAACCGGTACGGTGTCATTTTTCATGCCATAAGCAATCGCGTAAAGAGAAGCGCCGGCGTTTCTCACAGCCTGACAGCCGGCCTGAGCGCCGCGCGTGTCGCGGTTTGTAGTTTTTTTGCCGGAGCCGTACGGCGGCTCACGCTCCACATCGCTTTCCTGACATCTGACCCACCATATGTATCGATAGCTGGTTGTGTGGAAAGTCGGCTGCCCGTCTGTCAGCAGAATGCAGAAGCGGTTTTTGACCGTCCGAATCTCTTCGCTGCCAAGATAACTGGCGGCTTTGTCCATGCCGTCTTCCGTATTGGTTCCGCCGTCTGCGGTCAGCTTTTTATCGTTAATCGTTTTGATAACGGCGGCCTTGCCGGTATCTGTACTGACGTCTTGCCAATCGAGCTTTTTTGTTGCAAAATTCGCAAAAGTAACGACTGCGACCTTCCGCACGCTGCCTTCCTGCGCAAAGGCATTTACAAAATTCACCGCGGAAGCCTTTGCCGCGTCCAGCCGGGACTGCTCATAGTCATGATGCCAGGGAGCGTCTTTGGAGTAGCCGCAGATGTCGCAGTGGCCGTCTGAGCCCTGGTGCGAATGACCCCGCTTGTTGTCTACAAACGCATGGTGAGCTTTTTGGGGATAGCCGCACTCGGAACAATTGTTCATAGATCCCGAGATGTCCAGAACCAGAACCACGGCGGCGTCGCTGTTTTTCACCGTGGTGGTCGCGTTTTTGTACTTGGCGTTCACCGTCACGTCGAACACGTTCTCCGTGTCGGTACCGGAGATGTTTTTGGAAACCGCAGCATCGTAATCGCCGTCGGTTCCTTTCGTCCCATCCGCCTTGTAATAGTTCGTGCCGCCTTTTGCGGTGATCTGCTGCGCGCTGGTTTCATTTTCCGCCGCGAAGGCGGAGATCTGTACGAGACTGACGCACATGAGCGCCGTGAGGAGCAGCGCCATGATGCGCCGCCCCAGTGGAAATGCCTTCATTTTTGCCATGTTTTCGTTCTCCTTTCAAATGAAGAGATCGAAATGCGTGGCGGCCGGGCTGCCGTGGCTCTCGCTTTAGGCCCCTGACTTTGCGTCCCGGGATTTTTCCCGGTTTGCCGTTTCAGAATTTCTTCTTCTTCTCTTACCAATGAGCTGCGCGGAGGCCGGATGTCCGGGAGGCCCCTCTATCATAATAAAAATTATACGCCGCGCCGGTTACAGGTCGGTTACATCCGCAGAAAAAACGTTCAAAAGTTCAGCAATATTTTCCATAAGATCTATTCTGAAAACTTGTGCATTATTACAACTGATTTTTCCATCGCAGAAAGGGGAGCCGGTGGAAAAAATCGGCCGGAAGCCCGTCATTTGTCGGAACTTTAGGCTTTACGAATCGAAATCATGTGTTATACTGTATGCAGAGAACTGAATTATGTAACCTGAACCGATGGAGTGTGGAATATGAGCAGTATTGTTGAGAATCTGAAAAGCCTGATTCATCCTGAGGAGGAAGAGGACGAGGACGAGGACATGACTTCCGCGTGGGCTTCCGTTGACCGGGGCGGCAGGACCGAAAACGAAAAAAAAGAGGTCAGCATCCGCACTTCCACAGAGCTGCGGGTAATTGTGGCGCAGCCTAAGGGGCTGGAGGATGTCCCCGCCGTGGCGGATGATCTGAAGCGCTCCCTGACCGTGGTGCTGAACGTGGCCAGCATTGACAAAAACGTGGCCCGCCGGATTCTGGACACCGTCTCCGGCGTCGCCTACGCGCTGGACGCAAACATCACCCGCATCGCCTCCGGCACCTATATGATTCTGCCGTTCAATGTGGAATTTGAGGGCGGGCTGATGGACGAGCTGACGACCAGCGGCGTGCTGGACGATCATACCGGTGATTTCTTCAAAAGATAAAAGCGAAGGAAATTCTGTCTTTTAAGGCTGTATTTTTGCATACCGCCGATACGGCGGCTGCGGAATACGCACGGGAGAGCCGTGGCCTGCCGTGTGTGAGGCAAAGCGAAAGGAATGGCCGCAACCATGCATGACGAGCTGACTGAAGTTGACATTCAGAAAATGAAAGAGGAGATCGACTACCGGCGGACGGTGCTGCGTCCCAAACTGATTGAGGATGTGCAGGTGGCCAGAGGTTTCGGCGATCTCAGTGAAAACTTTGAATACAAATGCGCCAAACGGGACAAAAACCGCAACGAGAGCCGCATCCGCTATCTGGAGGGGATGATCCGCACCGCCAAGGTGATCTCCGCCGATTCCTCCGCCGATACGGTGGGCCTTTTTGACAGGGTGGAAATTTTTAATGAGAAAATCGGAAAAACCCAGACCATCCGCGTGGTGACGACCCTGCGGCAGGATGCGCTGAAGGGGCTGATCAGCAAGGAATCTCCGGTGGGCAAGGCAATTCTGGGCCACCGGGCGGGTGATCGCGTGAGGGTGGAGGTCAGTCCCGAGATGAAATTTACCGTTGAAATTCGCTCCATTGAGAAGGGAAACGACGACGCGTCCTTGTCTATCAGCGCATACTGACTCTGCCCGCTCACCCTCGCGTTTTGTCCGGAGAGCCTGGCTCTCCGGATTTTTCTGTTCGGCGCCGCCGGAAATTACATTGCATAAAGGAGAAAGTCTATGAATATCACGGAGGCCCTGTACGGCCGCCACGCGGTGCGCAGCTACGTCCCGTGCCCAATCAAGGAGGAGACCGCCGATGCGCTGCGCGTGGAAATTGAGAAGAGCAACCGGGAGGCCGGGCTTCATTTTCAGCTTGTTGCCGACGAGCCGGAGGCGTTCGGCGGGTTCCGGGCGCGCCTTGCCGGATTTTCCGGCGTCTCCAGCTATGTGGCGCTGGCCGGGCCGCACAGCCGGGATTTGGAGGAGCGCGTGGGCTATTACGGGCAGCGCCTTGCGCTGCGGATTCAAATGCTGGGGCTGAACACCTGCTGGGCGGCGGGCAGCTTCCGCCGGGGCAAGTGCCGCTGGGATCCGGAAAAAGGGGATCGGCTGGTGTGCCTGCTGGCGGCAGGCTACGGAACCACGCCCGGGCATCCGCACGAAAGCCGTTCCGTGGACAGCGTGTGCCGCGCCGACCGCCCGATTCCCGAGTGGTTCCGGCTGGGCGTGGAGGCGGCGCTGCTGGCGCCCACCGCCATGAACCGCCAGAATTTTTATCTGACGCTGGAGGGGAATACCGTCCGGCTGCGCTCCGGCGGCGCCTGCGCCGCGGTGAACCGGGGCATTTTGAAATATCAGTTCGAGCTGGGCGCCGGAACGGAACATTTTCAATGGGGGGAATAATCCCCCGGGGCGGTCGGCGGAGCGCCGTGCCGTTCCCCTCCGCCCGCCCGGCGCGATCCGGATTGAAAACCGACCTGAAACAAAGCATGCCTGCCGCTGGTCAGCGGCAGGCATGCTTTGTTTGGGAAAAAAGAAAATTGAAAAGAAAAAGGAAAAAAGAAAAGGAACCAATAGAATCAAACGGTCGGATATTCGCCGTCCCACAGCACTTTGCGGAACTTCATGGGATCGGTATTTCCCTCCGTGGAGAACAGCAGAACCTGACTGAAGCGATCCAGACCGATGGCCTCCCGCAGATCGCGGTACTCGTCGGTTTCCATCAGCGCGGCAATCACGCCCATGCCGACGGCGCCGGATTCCCCGGAAATAACCACGGGATCGCCCTTCACCGGCACGCCCAGCATCCGCATGCCTCTGGCGCTGACCCAGTCGGGGCAGGAGACAAAAGCGGAGACATGGTTGCGGAGAATATCCCAGGAAATGGTGTTGGGCTCGCCGCAGGCAAGGCCCGCCATAATGGTTTTCAGATCGCCCTCCACGCGGCGGGGATTGCCGTCGCCAGCCAGCGCGCTCTGATACAGACAGTCGGCGGCGCGTGCCTCCATGACAATAAACTTGGGCGGATCGTTGGGGAAGAGGTTTGTAAAGTAACCGATTACCGCGCCCGCCAGAGAGCCGACGCCCGCCTGCAC
>JBFLFX010000084.1:0-9546 GCA_041859815.1 Dysosmobacter sp.
CATTTCTAAAACAAATGTTAACTACATTGAATATCTGTATGCAGCCTCAGCCAATATCTTTATATGATGCATATTCTGAATATCACTATGGCATTTTCGGAAATTCAGACAAAAATCAGCACTTATCTTGAAAAGAGCGAATTTATTTCAGTTCCGCCTGTAATTTTTTATCTTTTTCCGCAATTGCGGATCTCATATCCGCGCGGCTCTCCTGCAGCTTTTTTGCCAATTCCCCGTCCGTCACGGAGAGTATCTGCACCGCCAGCAGCGCCGCGTTTTTCGCACCGTCGATGGCAACCGTGGCCACCGGCATTCCGGAGGGCATCTGTACTGTGGAAAGCAGCGCGTCCAGCCCGTCCAGCGCGGCGGATTTCACGGGGATCCCAATCACCGGCAGCGTGGTCTGCGACGCCGCCGCGCCTGCCAGATGCGCCGCCTTGCCCGCCGCGCAAATCACGGCGCCGAAGCCGTTTTCTCTGGCCCCGGCCGCAAACGCCCGCACCAATTCCGGCGTCCTGTGGGCGGACATCACATGGGCCTCGCAGGGAACGCCGTACTCTTTCAACGTGTCAATCGCGGGGCGGACGACAGGCAGATCGCTGTCGCTTCCCAGGATCACAGCAACTCTTTTCATGGCAAAAGCTCCTTTATCCCGACCGTAATTTAAATAGGTATTACCTTGTTTTCCTGGTTTTAGTATAAAAGGTTTTGCCTTTTCACGCAACTGGCAAATTTCACAGAATCCCCCCCAAAAAATGCAGCTATATTATTACATACATAGAACGATATAAGAATAGTTATTATTTTTTCTAATAGCTATTAAAAGAAAAAAAGCGGCACGGTATTGAGCCGTGCCGCCGAGGCTGTTAATTAAGCCCTGCTTGAAAAATCGCCGCGCTCATTTAGCAGGAGGGGAAGAAGCGGCGAAAGAGACTTGGGAAGGGCATTTTTGTCTGTAATCCTAGGTTTTGAAGGCTTTTTGCGGATTTTCAAAACTTGCGCAGCGGGTCGGGAACGGATTTCCGCGCCGCTGGATGGCACGGCTCAACGCCGCGCCGCTGAAAAACCGATCCGGTTTACCGACGGCCTGCGCCACCCCCGAAGGAGCCGCCGCCGAAACCGCCCCGGCCTGCGCCGCCCCCAAAAGAGCCGCCGCCGAAACCGCCCCGGCCTGCGCCGCTCCCGAAAGAGCCGCCGCCGAAACCACCGCCGCCAAAGAAACCGCCGCCGAAACCGCCCGGTCCGCCGTGGTGATCGTCGTGAAACACCGGCGGGCGCGGGTGCAACGGCCTGGGTTCCCACCAGGATCTGCCCCAGAATATGGGGTAATACCAAACTGTGGGCATCCCCATGCCCGGCTGCAGATAACGCCTGCGGTAGCGCGACCAGCGTATGGCGTCCAGCACCATCCAGACCGCCAAAAGCACCATCAGCAAAATGCACAGACGGCTCACCAGAGAGAGCACGGAGGGCTCCACATATCCGGTGTTGTAGGTAGAATAGCTTCCGCCGATGACCTGATAGTTGGTGCTGACGGCGGGAATGTAGTTCTCCCTCACCGTGACGCCATAGCCGTCCGCCAGATAGGAAACCAACTTGTCAAAAGTCTTGCGCACACCGGCATCATATTTTCCGGCGGCAAAATCGCTCTCCAGATTCTGCGTCATGATCCCGTCCAGCGCATTTGTCTCACCGGAACTGAATCCGCTGCCCCATGCCATGTAGTAATCGCCGGTATTCGCGCCTTTGTACTCGTTTTTCAGCGCCAGCAAAAGCAGGATGCCGTTGTTGCGCTCCTTAGAACCAATGCCCCTGGTCTCAAATTCATACTGCGCGAAGGTCGCAATGTCGTCTGTCCCCGTGGTATCCACCACCTGCACCACGATTTGCGCGCCGGTCTGGGCAAACAGCGAGGCATTCATGGCGTCAATATGCCGCATGGTACTGTCCGACAGCACATTTTCCTTGTCAGCCACGTAGGTATAGCTTCCGCGAATGCTGGTGGCGGCCTTCTGCGTCGTATCCGGCTTTTTCGCCTGACCGATAAAAATTCCGGCAACGATGGCGGCGGCTAAAACAACGGCGGCTACGCTTCGCTTCTGAAAAAATTTCATGGTAAGTACCTTTCGTCAATAAAATGAACGGGGTGTACCCCGGGCATTAACTGTGAAGTTCCATCAGCTTCCGTTTCAATTCCCCTTCAATCTTGCCCAGCTCCGCCTCGGCAGCCCTGCGCTTGGCGGCGCCATCGCGCTGAATATTCATCACCTCATCCAGCGTGGAAATCAGTTGTTCATTTGTATGCTGCAGGGTTTCGATGTCCACCACGCTGCGCTCGGACTCCTTGGCCGTATCGATCGTGCCCATTTTCAGCATATCGGCGTTTTTCTTCAGCAGCTCGTTGGTCATGTTGGTTACCGCGCTCTGCGCCGCGACGGCCCGCCGGGAATGTTCCAGCCCCAACGCCAGCACCATCTGAGACTTCCACAGAGGAATGGTATTCACCAGGGAAGACTGAATCTTTTCCACCATCAGCGTGTCGTTATTCTGCAGCAGGCGGGTCTGCGGACCCATCTGCACGGAGATGATCCGGGTCAGCTCCAGATCGTGAATTTTCTTTTCAAAGCGGTCGCACTGCTGGACAAGATCGTTATAGCGCTGGGCGTCCTCCTGCGTGCCGCTGGCCTCCGCTTTTTTCCGCAGCTCCTCCAGTTCACCGGCACGGACCTCGTTCAGGCGTTTTTTACCCGCCAGGATATACATGGTCAGTTCCTTATAATATTTCAGATTCAGCTCGTACATCTGGTCGAACATCGCCACGTCTTTCATCAGCGTAACCTGCTGCTGTTCCAGATCCCGGGCAATTTGATCCACGTTCGTCTCCACTTTGGAATACTGAGCCTTCATGGTCTGCACCCTGTCGCCCGTCTTTTTAAACCAGCCCGCAATGCCCTTTTTCGGCTCCTCGGCGCCGAAATTCTTCAGCTGCACCACCAAGTCGCTGAGAGATTTGCCCACCTCGCCCAAATCCTTCGTCTTAACGGAATTCAGCGCGTTTTCGGAAAAACTGGCCACATTCTTCTGCGCGGCGGCACCGTACTGAAGGATCATGTTGGCATCCTTGATGTCGATCTTCTTGGCAAATTCATCCACCGCCTGTTTTTCCTGATCGCTCAGCAGGTTCTCATCCATTTCCACCGGCGGCGTCTCAGGCTTTGCGGAGGCGGTCTGCGGTGCGGCGGGAGCAGCTGCGGAGGCGGAATCCAGCGTCAGCTCAGGCATTTTCTCCACCGCAGCGGCGGTTTCCGTAGGGTTCAGCGTCAGTTCCGGCGTCATGTTTGCATTGTCAGTCATCGGTATGTTCGTCCTTTCACAGTCATTTGCGCATTAAAGATTCAGCTTGATGTCTCCGTCTTCTCCCGGCTGGGTCTCGGCGTGCATCTGTTCGCCGGCGAGTCCCTCCCGCGCCATCATATTCTCCAGCACGGTAATATCGGTGGAAATGTCCAGCGCCGTATCGCCGAACAGCGCGTCCAGCTGCTTTTCAAACGCCTTGACAATGGTTTTCAGCATGGCGGCCACTTTGCTCATGGTGGTATCGATATTCTGCCCGGAAATACCGGCGGACGCCGCGCGGTCATAGGCGTTCAGCAGCTTCAGCGTAGTCGGCAGATAGTAGTCCATAAAGCGCCGGATCTGCGGCAGTTTCTCCGGATCCTGACGCACCTGCTGGAAAATTTTATTGCTGATCTCCTCCATCCGGACAATATCCGCCGAAATTTCAGCGTCCTGAATGCTGTCATCCAGCCGCTTCATCTCCGCAATGGCAAGACGGCCGTCCTTCAACATCTTGTCGAGTTCCTGATTTCCGGTGGGCGCTTCTTCCGCTTTCTTTTCCGATCCCGCCTTGATGTCCGGATGCCACGCCGAATTTTTGCACAGCAGCGACCCAATCAAAAACGCAATCAGCGCGGCGCCTCCCGCCAAAACGAAATGCAGCGGCCGGTACAGCGGAAAAAAGCAGGCATACGCCAGCCAGACCACCGCGGCGGCATAAAACGGAACCGCCGGCTTACGAACGGTCATTGCACAACCTCCCCGCTATCTGAAATCTCTCCATGAATTGATTTATTATACCGCCGATTCAACACGGGGTCAAGATTGCCGGAAGCCATAATTCACGGAATTCCGTATCCGCCGGTCACTGGATCTTTCCAAAGATTCAAATGCGGGGGAGCGAACGTATACCGGATGAAAAGGAGCAGCATTCCCCACAGCAGGATCACGCCGATTACCTGCCATCCAGGGGAAGAGAACGATCCGCGCCGCAGCAGCGCATAGTCCAACCGGAACAGGAAAAAGTCCGCGGCAAAGAAAATGACAATATCCGCCCACATCATGTTGTATCCCAGGCTTCCCGTGTACGTGTAGAACAGCACGGGAATCAGCGCCGTTCCCGCTAAAACGGAGATGCCGCGCGCCGCTGCAAAATTGGGGTAACTGCGGCCCATGGCAAAAAATTGCACTAAAGTAAACAAAAATGCCGGTATAAACAGCAGTTTCATATGCTCCCAAGTGGACTCATTCACTGCGGCAGCCATTGCGGCAAGCGAGCTGTTTCCGCTCCATGCAAACACAAAATGCAGCAGGGTTCCCGCCGCTGCGGTAAACACAGCGCCCGCCAGTTCCCAGTTCCGAAGTTGTTTGCTCATCGTATCCCTCCATTACAGTAAAATCAGAAATAGTTTATGTGGAGAAGGGCAATCTTAGCCGGAATATGAAAAGGAATGCTGAAAATCCAGCATTCCTTTTCATCTCTATAAATTCAAGGCAGCAGAAAATGCTCCAGTTCCACCGGACTCTCCACAATCGCATCCGCCCCCGCCTTTTCCAATTCCGGTCTGTCCCGGAATCCCCAAGTCACGCCGCAGGCAGTCACCCCTGCGTTGTGTCCGGTCATGATGTCCACATTGCTGTCCCCAATAAAAACCGTGGACTGCTTGTCCGCATTCATCTGATCCAGCAGAAGGCACACGCCGGTGGGATCCGGCTTGATAGGAATATTGGGCAGTTTCCCGCGGATTTCGTCAAAAATTCCGTTAAAAAAATGTTTGACAATCTCCTGCGTAAATTCATCCGCCTTATTGGAGTATACCGCCAGACGCATCCCCCGCGCCCTCAGCGTCCGCAGCAGTTCCGGAATCCCGTCGTAGGGACGGGTCCTGTCCAGATTGTGCTTTCCGTAGTAGCCTGAAAACTGAGACAGCGTGTTCATCAAAAGCAGCGGGCTGCGGCATTCTTTTGGGGAAAACTTCTCCACCAAATTGGGAATCCCGTGCCCCACCATCATTTTGTACTGTTCTGCGGTAAATTCCGGCCAGCCGTTTTTCCGGCAAACCCAGTTTCCCGCGTCCTTCATGTCCTCAATCGTGTTGAGAATCGTTCCGTCCAAGTCGAAAACAGCGGTCCGAATCATACAAAACCCCCGATTTCATTGTTTTGTCTTATTTTAACAAATACGCAAGCAACATACAATCCGCAAAACGAACAAGACGGCAGGAAAAAAACCCGCCGTCTTGTCTGTTTTGTCACACAGGGTCGGGCAACTGTCCGCGTTTCGCGGCCTTTTTTTTGCAATTCGCACTGAACACTACCTCCGGCACAGCGGCGGCGCATCACAGCTCCGGGATCCAAATGCCCTTTGTCCAAATCGTTCCCGCTTCGCCACGCTTCCGCGCCGCACGAAATCCGTACCGGGAAAAGAATGTTTCCGCCCGGGTATTGTTTTCATCCAGTGCAATGCACAGTTCCGATCTCCCCTGCGCGCGGTAAACCTGAACCGCCTGGCCCAGCAACTGTACCCCGCATCCCCTTCCCCGAAAGCCCGGCACAAGAAAATACAGGGAAATCCATCCCTGTCCGGCTTCGGCATCCCGGGTTTCATCCATCTGAATGACGCCCACAGGCCTTTCGTCCCACAGCGCAACCAGCGTCCGGCGTTCTCCCGCCTTTTTCACGGCGTTTTCCAACTTATACGGGCAAACGCCGCCGATTTCCGCAACACGCTCCGCCAGCCAGTCCCGCTGCTCGGGCAAACGGATCGGCTCAAAGTACAAGCCCGGCTGCAGCGCGCCGGCATCGCGGCAGACACTGTCTGTTTCAATTCCCCGCTTCAAGTGGGAATTGTCGTCTCGGAAAATTACCTTCAGGCTGCCGCCGTCCGCTTCAATCAGCGACACAGCGGTATTGTCGCCGCACGGCACCTCGCCCAGGCGGGAGATTGGAAGCCCCTGAAGGGTTCCCAGCAGAATCCGAATCGCACAGCCGTGGGAGAATACCGCCACGGTTTTTCCCTCATTCTCGGCGGCAATCTCCCGGACGGCGGACACCACCCTGTCACGCACCTGTTCCGGCGTCTCCGCGCCGTCAACATGCCACTTATCCAGATGCTGAGAAAAATTTTTCATATTCTCCGGATATTTCCGGGCAATGTCGCCCCAGGTCATTCCCTCCCAGTCACCGACGTAAATCTCCCGTAAATCCTTCCGCTTGTGAAGCGGGAGCCTCCGCGGCAGATAAATTGCGCCCGCAGTCGCGCAGGTGCGGTACAAATCACTGGAATAAACCGCGTCAATCCGCGTGTTTTCAAACCGTCTCCGCAGTGCCTCAATCTGCTGCCAGCCCCGGTCGGTAATTCCGCTGTTGGACTGTCCCTGAGAAATCCGATAGAGATTTCCCTCCGCCTGCGCATGGCGGATGACATAGATACTCGTCATAAGCTGCTCCCTTGAATTTTATTTTCAACTTATTATATCCGCTGCAGCAGTGTTTGGCAAATCTGATCTTTAATAATTATTTTGTGAATTCCGGTCATACTACTGCTGTACTGGGAAGGAGTGACAAACAATGATGCAAAAAAACGGATTCTGGAAGGGCATGGGAATTGGAATAATGGCCGGCGCAGCGTTGGGAATGACGATGTCCAACGAGAAAAGCACAATGAAAACCGATGTGGGCAAGCGGATTCAGCAGATGGGAACCGCTGTGGATCACACGCTGGACAACTTCATGACAAAAATGCACTGACCAGTCGCAAAAAAAGGCGGAGGGCTTTCACCCTCCGCCTTTTTTTGAAAAAATGTGAAATCAGACCTTGACTTTGCAGTTCTCTCTGTTATAATAATAACGCTGTCGCGTGGCAGTCAATAAGTGAATACGACACTTGAGCAGCTATGGAGAAGTCGCCTAGTTGGTCGAGGGCGCATGATTGGAAATCATGTAAACCTTAACGGGTTTCAAGGGTTCGAATCCCTTCTTCTCCGCCACATGAGTCTCAGGCAAAGGTACGATATATGTGCCTTTGCCTCAGATTCATAATAAGAAAGAAAATCAGCGAAGAAACCGCCATATTGATGGCGCATAGGACTGCGTACCTGCGCAGCCTCCCCGGCAAGTCCATGCGGGGCCGTGAGGAAGTATCATGATCAGACAGCGTTTCATGGCAACTTCTTTATCCGGCCCGGCTTCCATCCTGATGGATGATCATGGCACAGGCGAATGCAGGGGAACCGTGCCGCGTCGCTCGGCGGTGGTTTTCCCAGTGCTGGCCTTCTAGTGGCCCGCTGGCTGTTTCGTTCAAATTCTTCGCTGTATATCCAAAGGCAATCCAGCATATCCTGTAAAGCAGGAAATTTTGAATAAATCTTGATAATAACCGTCCTACCGGTTATTATCAGGTTAATACCTTGGAGTTTTTCAAGGTGCGTACGTGAGGTAAAGGACTCTTCCTGAAAAGGGAGGGTCTTTTCCTTTACCTCCGTATGTTAAAACGCCGGTGCAGCCGATTGGCCAATGCCGCTTTTTCAAAGCCGCAGATGACCGGCACAATAACCGTCCCTCACGGAACATGACCATTGTACCGCCAAACAGCGCGAAACTTAACAAATATTTGGAAAAAATACCCTTGAAGATTCCTGCTGTCTGTTTCGGCAAATGAAACGCTGAAACTGTATCTCTTCTCTATATTAAGTCTCTCACATCTACGACATCCAGTACGTCGGCAATGGCGAGAACTGTTTTAAGCCGCGTTTCCAACATGGAAGTCTCCCCGCGCTCCAGACGGCTGATGACCATAGGCGTAAGGTCGGAGGCTTTCGCAAGCTGTCCCTGCGACAGCCCTTTCTGTTTGCGCAGACATTTTAACCGGCACTCTGATTCTCCCATTTTCTCACCTTTCTCCAAAAAAGACGGGGCCAAAAAGGCAGCTCACTAAGGAATTAAGTTTCCTTGAAAATGCGGCATAGTCGTGATAAACGGCTATGCCGTTTTTCCATGCCTGCTCGGAAGCTCAACCGCGCTAATGCAGTTGTAAACGATCTGAATGTGCTGCTCCCTGCGTCCGTTGAACGATTCCGCCTTGTATACGATAATCCTATCCACAAATTCCTGGATCATCTCAGCATTGAGTTCCCTGATGTCGGTGTATTTTCGAACCAGCGACAGGAAATGTTCGGCATTAAGGGATTTTGTCTTTGCGGAGCTCATGGTCCGTTCCAATTCGTCCACACGACCCGTAAGCTGTTTTTGCTCGGTTTCGTAGGAAGCCTCCAGCTTTTGAAATCGCTCATCGGATATTTTCCCGGACACATTGTCTTCGTAGAGCTTCTGGATGATTTTGTCCAGCGCGGCAATTCTGGCTTTGGACTGTTCATACTCTTTGCGGCAATTTTTTAACTCCCGGTTCAGCGCCTTCTCCGATGTATCCGTAACAAAGGTGTTCAATCTCAAGCAGATGGCGCAGACAGTGAACTATCTGACCGAGCACAATCTGTTGGAGTACGATGCGCTTGCCGCCAAAACAGCTTCGGCAACCGCTCGTTACAACGAGCTTTCCGCACAAATCAAAGCGGCTGAAAAACGGCTGGCCGAGATCGCCGTTCTGAAAACGCAGATCATCAATTACGCCAAAACCCGCGACACCTACGTTGCCTACCGCAAGGCGGGTTACTCAAAAAAGTTTCTTTCGGAGCATGAGAGCGATATCATGTTGCACAATGCGGCGAAGAAGTCATTTGATGAGCTGGGTGTAAAAAAACTCCCTACCGTCAAGAGCTTACAGGCCGAATATGCGGCGCTTCTGGTAGAGAAAAAGGCGGCTTACGTTGATTATCGCAAGGCCCGCGATGAGATGAAAGAGTTGTTGACCGTGAAAGCAAACATCGATCATCTGCTTGGCCCCGACAGGCGCGAAGCGGAGAAAGAAAAAGAGCATGGGCAGCGTTGAACTGTCCATGCTCCCGAAAGCGTCCGCAGGATGCGTAGCCGCACAATTTATTGTGCGATCAGAGGGGATTGGGGGCCTACCACCAACAAGCAATTTCACGGTTTTCGCGGAAGCGAAAAATCGGGAAATGGGCATCGTGGGTACCACGATGCATTGCTTGCTACTTTTGTTTCTTTCTTAATCAGCGCCCATCTGAAAGCCTTTCAAATGGGCGCTGATTTATGATTATTCTACCGTGATAACAGAGACGGGACAGTTATCCC
>JBFLFX010000085.1:0-9536 GCA_041859815.1 Dysosmobacter sp.
CAGCATTTTTGTATTCTCTCAAGATTTATCAGTTCCGCCCATCTGCAGGCAATTAAGTTGTTTTAATTTGTTGCTGATTTTTTTCTTTTGAGTTGAAGCTGCCGGCGGAAACGTGTATAATAATTTATGAAATCACAAAAATTGTCACTGAAACTAATTTTGGAGGAATCGCAACGATGAATATGTTCAATTTTCTGATCAATAAGCTGAAGGCGCATCCCCGTAAGATCGTCTTTACCGAGGGTACGGATCCCCGCATTTTGGAAGCAACCGCCCGCCTGCTGACAGGGACCTTCCTGACCCCCATTTTAGTGGGCAGCCCTGACAGTGTCCATGCCGCGGCCGAAAAAGCCGGCTTTAACATAAAGGGCGCCGAGATCGTCGATCCCGAGACGTTTCCCGAGATGGAAAAGATGGTGCAGACACTGCTGGAACTGCGCAAAGGCAAAATGAGTGAGGAAGACTGCCGCAAAAATCTGAAGAAGGGCAACTACTTCGGCACCATGCTGGTAAAGCTGGGCTATGCGGACGCGCTGCTGGGCGGCGCGACTTATTCCACCGCCGATACCGTGCGTCCCGCGCTTCAGATCGTCAAGACAAAGCCGGGCAACAAACTGGTATCCTCCGTCTTTATTCTGGTTCGTCCTTCCGCCACCGGTGAAAACGAGGTGCTGGCAATGGCGGACTGCGCTATCAACATCAAGCCCAAGGAGGACGATCTGGTTGAGATTGCGCTTCAGACCGCAAAGACCGCAAAGATTTTCGGTATTGACCCCAGAATTGCCTTCCTGAGCTATTCTACGCTGGGCTCCGGCTTCGGTGAGGATGTGGACAAGATGCGCAATGCCTGCGCCAAAGCGAAGGCCGCCGCGCCGGAGCTGGCGATGGAGGGCGAGCTGCAGTTCGACGCCGCCGTTTCTCCAAAGGTCGCGCAGGTCAAATGCCCGGGCAATCCCGTAGCCGGTAAGGCCAACACCTTTATTTTCCCGGACATCAACGCCGGCAATATCGGCTATAAGATTGCACAGCGTCTGGGCGGTTTTGACGCCTACGGTCCCGTTTTGCAGGGTCTGAACGCTCCCATCAATGATTTGTCCCGCGGCTGCAATGCCATGGAGGTTTACTCTATGGCAATTATTACCGCCGGCTTGGTGGAGGACTGATTTTCCGGTTTCAATGATTAAAAAGGCAGGGCTGTTTGACAACAGCCCTGCCTTTTTCCCGCTTTTTAAGTATTCGGCAGTTCAAAATTGGTAAAAATCCATTCCCCGTCTTTCTTCTCATAGGAAAATGCGTTATATTTCACCCCGATGACCGTCTTTCGATCCTCCGTCAGCAGTTTCGTCTTCACATCCACTTCATAGCAGGTACTGCTTTTCTTTTTTACAGAAACCCGCGCATCTCCCACGGTTTCCTGATTCTCCATGCTCTGCTGAAGTTCATAAAGGCGGCCGTCCGCACTGAAAAAGCGCGCGGATTCTCCGTCCGCCTTAACCGCCAGCAGTCTCTCCACCAGATCTTCGGAAAATAGTGCGCGAAGGTAATTTTTCAGATCGTCCAACGTTTCAATCCCCGCATAGGCAACGCGGCGGTACTGCCCGCCGTTCAGGGTAACCATGCCGCCCTCGCAGGGCATATTCCCCCTCCGAAACCAATCCACGGCTTCGAGGGCACGATTGTAAGCGTCCCGCACCTGTTCCCGGGTCAGTGCGGCGGACTGTGCGGAGGATTTGGGGGAGGCCTGCGCCGTGTCCTGCCGAGATACGGGTTCCGCTTTTTCTCCCGGAAATGTGGCGCACCCGGCGAGCAGCAGCAGCGCAATCATCCCGGACAGCAGAGAAATCATCTTTTTCACACAGTTTTCCCCCCTCCCGGCAGCTTCCGCTTCACGCCATTTAAAGCGAAAGCTTTTCTCTTCCTTCTTACAAATTATCATACTATTCTGCAAAAATCCATGTGTTTTTTGCATTTTGTGCAAAAATTGGTATAAAATACATCCGGCGGGTTTTCCCGTACTGGAAAACCGCCGGATGTCCGAACGTTGCTTTTCTCGCCGATCTTTATGCAAATTGGTGCTGACGCACCGCTGTACTGATAAAAAACTGGGGACAAAAACAAAAAACCCACGCTAACCTGATAGCGTGGCTTCCTTCGTCGCTTAGCGATTGCTGGGTGTTACGGTGCAATTTCCGTAAATCAAATCATCCAGATCGCCGACTTTGAACTTTTCAGTCATGTTCGCTATCACTCCTTTCTTCTCTTTTTACAGAACTTATTATATTTGATTGACGGCAAAATTGCAAGCATATTTTTTACATATTTTACAGTAAAATATATAAATTTTTGTGCATTTCATCATCCGCTGTCCCTTCGTCCTCTTCGGCCTGCGCATTTTTTCCGTGCCATTTGCTTTCTCTATCTTTGTATAAATTTTATCTCGCACAGCCGTCGCCGCTATGCTATAATAACAGCGTTCCTCTGGTAAATTTCACGGGCGTGCGCCATTCGCCGTCCGATTTTGCGGAAGCACGCACAATTTCTGCCGCGGAAGGAGCTGTTTCAATGGTCCGGCATCGCCGCCTGTTTTATCTGATTCTGACCGCGGGAATCCTTGCCGCTTTTTTCTGGTGGAATAACAATACGCTGTGCGTGGAATCTTTTTCCTGCCCTTCCGGGCGGCTGCCCGCCGGGTTTGCGGAATACCGGATTGTCGTCTTGTCCGATCTGCACGGCAAGCGCTTTGGATCCGGCAACGCCGCTCTTTTACAGAAAGTGCGCAGTCAGGCGCCGGACTGCATTTTTTTCACCGGCGATCTGGTGGATCGCTTCCGGGGTATTCATTGGAACGAGGTGCGGACGCTGGCGGCAGGGCTGCGGCAAATCGCGCCGGTCTATTATGTCACCGGCAATCACGAGTGGGCGCTGGGGCAGGTTCCAAAATTAAAAACCGTTCTGACAAACGCCGGTTGGACAGTCCTCTCCAATTCCTATGTGAAGCTGACCCGGAACGGCAGTTCCCTCCTTCTGGCGGGGATTGACGACCCCAACGGCTACGCGGATCAGAAAACGCCGGAGGCGTTGGCGCTGGAGCTGCATCAAAAAGAGGGAAATCCGTTTTGGATTCTGCTGGCGCACCGGAACGACCGCTTTGAAACGCAGTACAGCTATCTGCACGCGGATTTGACCGTCTCCGGCCACGGGCACGGCGGTATCATCCGCCTCCCGTTTACCGACGGGCTTTGGGGAACGCAGCGCAACTGGTTTCCCTCCTGTACCGCCGGATTTTACACCGCCCACGGCAGCAAAGTTTTCGTCTCCCGGGGACTCGGCAATTCCGGCCCGTCCTTTCGTCTTTTCAACCGGCCGCAGATCGCGGTGCTGACGTTGAAAACCCACTGATGATTCCGCCGCGATTCCGCGGCTTTTGAGGTTCTTGGCCTATGACTGAATTTTTTGCCGGACAATTTGACATTGCCGTCATCGGCGCGGGCCACGCGGGTATTGAGGCAGCTCTGGCCGGCGCGCGGCTGGGACTTTCCACCATCGTGTTCACCATGAATCTGGACGCCGTGGGCAATATGCCCTGTAACCCCGCCATCGGCGGCACGGGCAAGGGGCATCTTGTCCGGGAGCTGGACGCGCTGGGCGGCGAAATGGCGAAAGCGGCGGACGAGTGCTGCATTCAGTACCGCCTGCTGAACAAAGGCAAGGGCCCGGCGGTGTGGAGCCTGCGGGCGCAGGCCGATCGCCGGAAATATCAGGCGCGCATGAAGCGAACGCTGGAGGATCAGGAGAATCTGGCCGTCCGGCAGGGGGAGGTCGTGGCGCTCCGCACGGAAAACGGGCGCGTTTCGCAGGTGGTTCTCTCCACCGGCGCGGTGTTCGGCGTCCGGGCGGTAATCCTCGCCACCGGCACGTTCCTCTCCGGCCGTACCATTATCGGCGAATGCGTGCAGGACTCCGGCCCGGACGGAATGCATGCCGCGCTCCGCCTGACAGATTCGCTGAGGGCGCTGGGGCTTCCCCTGCGCCGGTTTAAAACCGGAACGCCTCCCCGGGTCAATGCCCGCAGCGTGGATTTCGGAAAAATGGAACTGCAGCGGGGAGACACGCTGCCGGTGCCGTTTTCCTATTCCACAAAGCAGCCGCCGGAAAACCGCGCGGTGTGCTATCTGACCTGGACCACCGCCGAGACGAAGCAGATCGTGCTGGACAATCTGGACGCCTCCCCCCTGTACTCCGGCGTCATCGAGGGTGTCGGCCCCCGGTACTGTCCGTCCTTTGAAAACAAAGTCATGCGGTTTCCGGAAAAGCAGCGCCATCAGCTTTTCGTGGAGCCCATGGGACTGGACACGGAGGAGATGTATTTGCAGGGGCTTTCCTCCTCCATGCCCGAACAGGTGCAGGTTCAAATGCTGCACAGCATTCCCGGGCTGGAAAGGGCGGAAATCATGCGTCCCGCCTACGCCATTGAATACGACTGCATCGATCCGCTGGCGCTGCGCCCCACACTGGAGACGAAGGCGGTAGGCGGGCTTTACGGCGCGGGACAGTTCAACGGCTCCTCCGGATACGAAGAGGCCGCCGTGCAGGGATTTGTCGCCGGGGTCAACGCCGCCCGGAAGCTTCTGGGCAAGCCGGATTTTGTCCTGCGGCGCAGCGAGTCCTATATCGGCACGCTGATTGACGATCTGGTGACAAAGGGCACCAACGAGCCCTACCGCATTATGACCTCCCGCAGTGAATACCGCCTGGTACTGCGGCAGGACAACGCCGACCGCCGCCTGACTGCCATCGGACACGAAATCGGCTTGGTTTCCGCCGAGCGCCTGCGGAAGGTGGAGAAAAAATATGAGGCGGTGGAACGGGAAATCCGGCGTCTGACACACACCGGCGCCGCCCCCTCCGCCGCTCTTTCAAAATTTCTGGCCTCCCGGAATACGGCGGACATCTCCGGCGGACGGGCGCTGATTGAGTTGCTCCGCCGTCCGGAAATTCACTATGCCGATCTGCGGCCCTTTGACAGCGGCTGGCCGGCTCTCCCCGCCGACGTGGCGGAGCAGGTGGAAATCTCCGTAAAATATGAGGGTTACATTCGGCGGCAGATGCGGCAGATTGCGGAATTTGAGCGTATGGAGAGCCGCGCGCTGCCGTCCGATCTGGATTACTCCGGCCTGCTGGGGCTCCGATTGGAAGCCCGGGAAAAACTGAATGCGGTCAAGCCGCTGAACCTCGGTCAGGCGTCCCGCATTTCCGGCGTCTCCCCGGCGGATATTGCCGCCCTGATGATCTGGCTGGAAAATAAAAATCACTGAATTGCTGAATGATAAACAGAGCGCATGACCCCAAAAGGAAGGAAGCTTCACAGATGATCATTGACTTGACACACACTATCGCGCCGGACATGCCGTTATATCCCGGAACGCCCAGACCCGTGCTGACTTCTTCCGGAACACTGCTGCAGGACGGGTGGCGCGAAACCACCATTCAGATTTCGTCCCACGCGGGAACGCACATGGACGCGCCGTCGCACCTGCTGCAAAACGGATCGTCGCTGGACGTCCTGCCGGTTTCCCAGTTCTGCGGACGCGCCGCGGTGCTGGATGTCTCCGCTCTCCCAGAGGGCGGTGTAATCACCGCGGCGTACTTACAGTCGCAGAAGGAACTGCTGCGCTGCGCCGACTTTGTTTTGTTTTACACCGGCTGGGAGCGGAAATGGGGCAGCGCGGAATTTTACGGAAAATTCCCCGTACCGGACGGCGATGCCGCGCGTTTTCTGGTCTGCCTCGGGCTGAAGGGCGTGGGAACCGACGCGCTGTCCGTCGACCCGCTGAACGACGGAGAATTGAGCGCGCACCGCACGCTTCTGGGCGGCGGCTTGGTGATTCTGGAAAACCTGTGCCTGAAAAAGCTGGTGGGCCGCGACAACATCATGCTCTTTGCGCTGCCCTTGAAATTTGATAACGCCGACGGCGCGCCGGTGCGCGCGATTGCGGAATTCCGCGATTTTTCCGAAACGGAGGATACAAAAGCATGAGAAAATTTCTCGCCATTTTCATCTGCAAAATCGGCTACCGCCTGGGCAGGCTCATTGGCAGGGGCAGTTCCCTGCCTGGACAGGTCGCTTTGAAAATCTGTCCGGATATTCTCAGCCGGATGGAAATGCCCGAGCATATCATCGCCGTTACCGGATCCAACGGCAAAACCTCCACAGTGGAGATGATCGCCTCCATTTTGCGGGCCTCCGGCAAAAATGTCGTTTACAATGAGGAGGGATCCAACCAGATTGAGGGCGTCGCCACCATGGTGCTGACCCATGCCACCTTCGCCGGCAAAGTCGGCGCGGACGTGCTGCTGATTGAGTCCGACGAGCGCTACGCAGCCCGCAGTTTTAAATTCTTCCATCCCACCGAGTTCGTCATCACGAACCTTTACCGGGATCAGCTGACCCGCAACGGACATCCCGAGTGGGTGTACGACGCGATTCTGCCCGCCATCCATCCGGACACGGAGCTGATATTGAATGCGGACGACCCGCTGTCTTCCTGTTTTGCCCGGAACCACGCGCCGGAAAAGGTGAAGTGGTTCGGTGTCAACGAATGTTCCATTTCTTCCAGAGAGCCCTCCGGGGCGTACCGGGACGGCGCTTACTGCCCCGTCTGCAAATCCCCCATGACCTACGATTACTACCATTACAATCAAATCGGCTCTTATCACTGCCCGCACTGCGGCCATGAGAAGCCCAGGACGGACTATACCGTCACGGATGTAAATTTGGGTACGGGCGAATTGGTCATTGACGGAAACGTAACCATCCAGCTGGCGTTCCGCAGCATTTACAACATTTACAACATTCTGGCCGCCTATGCCGCCTGCCGGGAATGCGGTGTGGCCAGTGAAACCGTGGCCGGAGTCATCAATAACTACATTCTGAAAAACGGACGGATGCAGAAATTTACGCTGGGACAGCACCACGGCATGCTTCTGACTTCCAAACACGAAAACAGCGTCGCCTACGACACCAACATCCGCTATGTCCGGGAAACGGACAAGCCCTGCACGGTGGTGGTGATTGTGGACGCAGTGTCCCGAAAATACTTTACCAGCGAGACCAGCTGGCTGTGGGACATCGATTTCAGCCGCTTGAATTGCGATCAGATCGGGAAAATCCTGCTGTGCGGCCGCTACGCCAACGATTTGGCCGTCCGGTTCAGCTTTACAGGCATCCCCTCAGAAAAGCTGGAGATGCATCCAGACGTCAGCGAAGCCTGCGAGTCCCTGAAACGCGCGGGCAGCGAGGAGCTGTACGTCATCACCTGTTTTTCCGATCGGGACAAGTTTCTCGTGAACACCCAGAGGGAGGCGCAATAATATGGAACTGAACCTGCTGCATTTTTATCCCGATCTGATGAGCCTTTACGGCAGTTATGCCAATGTGCTGCTGCTAAAGCGCCATCTGGAGGATTTGGGCAACACCGTCACTGTGGTTTCCGTCCGCCCCGGTGATGAGAAAGCGGAGATCGCGGAAGCGGACTTTCTGTTTATGGGGGCCGGCACGGAGCGCAGCCAGAAAGCCGCCTTGTCGGACTTTGCCCGGTTCGGCGGCGCCGTGAGGGATGCCGCCTGCGCCGGAACCGCCATGCTGTTCGCCGGAACCGCCATGGAGCTGCTGGGCAAAACCGTTACCGACGATGCCGGAAGAACCTATGACGGAATCGGCCTGGGTTCTTTTACCGCTGTACAGGGCAAAAAGCGGTTCGTGGGAGACGTTTACGGCGCCACGGATCTCTATGCCCCCCCGGTGGTGGGTTTTATGAACAAATGCGCGTTGATTTCCGGCGTGGAAACACCGTTGCTGACCGCCTGTGCCATGGGCTTTGGAAACGAAAAAGAGCGCGGCCCGGAGGGCTTCCGCTTTAATAACGTGCTGGCTTCCGAGCTGACCGGCCCGCTGCTGGTGAAGAACCCGTTAATGCTGGGCGCGGTCATTGCCGCCATTTACAAAAAGCACGACACCGAGCTTCCGGGGGACATTCCCGCCTATCCGTTTGAAGAAGACGCCTACACCGTCACCGCGCAACAGCTGAAACTCCGCAGCGAGAAATGTTAAGCAGCGGCTTTCCGCTCTGGACATCAATCACCGCGGTAATCGATGCGCGTCATAATAAACATAATAAAAGGGCGCGGGTTTACAAAGTAAGCCCGCGCCCCTTCCCTTTTAAATTTCAGATTCAGAAAAACAACAAGAGGCCGATCAGTCCAGCTCGGTGTCGCTGAGAACTTCCTTATGGGTATCCACTACACTGACCACCAGATCCTTGTAGCTGTCCACCTTGGGATCCTCATCAATCCGCAGCAGCGTCGCGCTGACATAAGTCGTTTTGAGAATCTTGCCCTTGACGGTAATCTTGCAGTACGGGCTGAAGTTCTCGCCCTCCACATACCACGCTCCGTCGCGTTCAAACATATTGTCGACTTTGATCTTGGCCATGCCCATCTTCATTTTCGTCTTTTTGTACGGCGTCTTCCCGTTGTACAAATAATCCTCGCCGTAGAGCATGTCATACTGCAGTTCCTGCAGGTCGGTGCGGTAGGTCGGCTCCTTTTGACAGTCCTGGTTAAATTTTGTCATCAGGCCCTGCGTAATTCCGATCTTGGACAAGACGGAAGCCGTCAGTTGGTAGGCATAGAGATTCTTGTCCTGCTTCTTCAGGCCAAAATTGTCCCAAATAATATATTTGGTTTTGTAGAGGTTGTCGGACTTCATGTTCTCCCGGGTTAGATTCAAAGACGGAAGATGGTCACCGTACAGCACCAAAATCGTCTTTTCCTTCCGCTGCTCCAGCGCTGTGGTCAGCTCGTTCAGAAACTCGTCCATCTCATGGATCTGGTTGACATAATATTCGATAGAGTACTGGTTGCAATTTGTCGGACAATTTTTAATTGTAATCTCAGGATTTGTCAGAATTTCCTCTGTGGGATAACTGCCGTGTCCCTGTACGGACACGGTAAATACCAGGTCGGGCTTGTTGGGTGTTGTGTCCATGGCCTTGGTAATCTGGTTGGTCAGGACATAGTCCTTTGCCCAGCCCTTTGGCGTTTTGGCCACCCGCGGCATATATTCCAAAGAGGTAAAATCGTCAAAGCCCAGGTTGGCGTAAACCAGATTGCGGGAATAAAAAGTCGCACGGTGATTGTGAATTGCATGCACGCCATAGCCCAGTTCGGACAGATCATATGCCACCGATTCGGTGGTTTTGTCCTGCAGGCAGGTCTTATAGGGATACTCACCGGGGCCGAAGAGCTTGCTGGACATTCCGGTCAGCACTTCAAACTCCGTATTTGCAGTGCCGGCACCCACAACGGGGACGCCCAGATAACCGGAGGTAAATTTCTTCTCCAGCCGGTGCCAAGTGGGAACCGGATCCTGAGAAAATTGCAGCCCCTTGATTTCGCTGGGATCCATAAAAGATTCCAGCTGGACGTATACGACGTTGACATCCGTCTGTTCCTTTGTCTTTTTGGCGCCGGCCGCG
>JBFLFX010000086.1:0-9375 GCA_041859815.1 Dysosmobacter sp.
AATTCCGTGAAATTGCAGACGAGGTCGGTGCCTATCTGATGGTCGATATGGCACACATCGCCGGTCTGGTGGCCGCGGGACTGCATCCCTCTCCCCTGCCCTATGCGGATGTTGTCACCACCACCACACACAAGACTCTGCGCGGCCCGCGCGGCGGCATGATTCTGTGCAACGACGACGCTATTTATAAAAAGGTCAATTCCGCCGTGTTCCCGGGAACGCAGGGCGGCCCGCTGGAGCATATCATTGCCTCCAAGGCCATCTGCCTCGGTGAGGCGCTGAAGCCGGAATTCAAGACTTATCAGCAACAGATTGTCAAAAACGCGGCCGTGCTGGCCGACGAGCTGCTGAAGCAGGGCTTCCGTCTGGTTTCCGGCGGCACCGACAACCATTTGATGCTGGTGGATGTGCGGAATTTCCATATCACCGGTAAAGAACTGGAGCATCGTTTGGAAGAAGTCTGCATCACCGTAAACAAAAATGCCATTCCCAACGATCCGGAAAAGCCCTTCGTCACCAGCGGTATTCGTATCGGCACTCCCGCAGTCACCACCCGCGGCTTCAAAGAGGCCGAGATGGTGAAAATCGGCGAAATGATCGGCGCGATTGCCCGGGACTTTGAGGGTTCCTCCGCCCGCGTCCGCGCAGAAGTCGACGAACTTTGCGCCCGCTTCCCGCTGTACGACTGATCTCCGAACAGGAAACCGCCGTCCTCCACGCTGTAAGGAGGGCGGCGGTTTTTTTCAATTTAAATCTGTTTATTTGCGATCCGGAAACTTTTTGCAAATCCGATCCAGCTCATCAATCAGCGCCCTGAGCTCTTCCCGCGTCATCATGCACTCCACCTCGGCCGTGTCGATGTCCTCCATGGTGTTGGGGAATGCAAACGATACATCGGCCTTAAAGCCGTCGCCGTCCACCGCGACAGCAAGAGAGAAATACGGCTCCGCCAGATCACTTTCGTAAGAGTCCTTGATCCCCGCATTTACTACTTTCAGCCCCGCAGACATCAGCTTCAGCTCGTAGGTCAGAACGCAGCTGTTGGAGTCCACAATCACGCGGTCGCCTTCGCGGTAAGTTCCACGCACCATCAGCCAGTTGCAGTCATTGGAACCCGGCATGCCGCCGTCCGGAAATTCATAGCTGACAACCTCCAGTTTCAGGCTGGCTTCCTCATTCTTAAACAGCATTGAATCATTTCCTTCCCTTTATTTGTCCAAATGATGTTCCGCATAGAACTGATCGTAATCTTTCAGCATGGCCTGCAGCAGCTCCGGCGTATCCAGCTCATACGGGCAGCGGCTCTTGCAGGCATTGCAGTGGACGCACTCTTCAATCTTATGCATTTTTGCATACCATTCGTCCGTCATGTACGGCTGATACGGTGAACGGCGCAGCAGCATTGCCATCCGCGCTGCCTGCGGGATGTCGATTCCCACCGTGCAGGGCAGGCAGTACCCGCAGCTGCGGCAGAAATTGTGGGCAAGCTCCTTCCGGTCTTTGTCGATGACCGCCTGCAGCTCCGGAGTCATTTTGGCGCCCCGCTCCGTCAATTTCAGCCACTGGTCCAGTTCCCATTCGTATTGGATCCCCCAGATAGGCACCACATTGTCATACTGCTGCATAAAGGCGTAGCAAGCCTCGGCATTGTTCAGCATACCGCCGGACAGCCCCTTCATGGCAATAAACCCCATATCCGCCGCCGCGCACCGGCGTACCAAGTCAATGTCCTTTTCGGACGCCAGATAGCAAAAGGGAAATTGCAGCGTTTCAAAATTACCGGAGGCAATGGCAGCCTGCGCCACCTTCAGCCGGTGATTGGTAATGCCGATGTGGCGGATTTTTCCCTGCTTCTTTGCCTCCAGCGCGGCGGCAAAGGGGCCGTCCGGGTCGTTGATGTCCGGAAGAGCCGGGGGATTGTGGAACTGAAACAGATCGATATAGTCCGTCCGCAGACGCCGCAGACTTTCGTCAATATGCTCCCGGACGGTCTTTCTATCGGTTCCGCCGCTCTTGGTCGAGATAATAATATGCTGCCGGACATCGTGTAATGCCTCGCCAAGCTTTTCCTCGCTGTCCGTATATGCGTTGGCGGTGTCAAAATAATTAATGCCCGCCTCATAGGCCCGGCGCAGAAGCCTTTGCGATTCCGTATGTCCAATCCGCTGGATTGGCAGCGCGCCGAATGAAGTTTTTGTCACCCAAAGGTCAGTTTTTCCAAGCCGAATTTTTTCCATAGAATCCCCCTATCCCCATGCTTTCCCGTAGAAGCATGACTGTTTTCTGTTGTATATTTTACCATATCCCGTGCCGTTTGCAAGAAACAACGCGGAATTGACGTATCCACAGAAAAGTGTTATATTAACCGCATGGACAATTCTTTATATTTAAAACTGACAATCCGGCTGTATTCCAACAACAGCACCCGCTGCTTCGGCCCGGGAATCGCTACGCTGCTTCATCGGGTGGCGGAGCACCACTCGCTGCGGGCTGCGGCGGCCTCCATGGAAATGGCATATTCCAAGGCGTGGAGAATTATCCGCACGGCAGAAAGCGTGTTGGGCTGTAAAATGCTGTGTTCCACGATTGGGGGGCCTCACGGCGGCGGCGCTACCCTGACGCCGGAAGCGGAACGGCTTTTGGAGACATACGACGCCTACTGTGCCGACGTCAACGCATACGGCCAAAAGAAATTCAATGAGGCTTTTGCCCCCCTCTTTGATATCACTTGAGCGGGATTGGCTTTTGCAAATCCCGCAAAAATCCTCTTCGCCGTTTGTTGGGCGAAGAGGATTTTCTCTTAATCCGACGCGGAGGGCGCGTCCGTCTGCGCAGTTCCGGAAGATCCGGCCGCCCGATCTCTCTCGGCAGCCGCGTCCAGCTTCTCGTAAAACGTCACCGTCAGCGCCACGGATACGCCGTCTGAGCGCACGTCGCCGGTATCGCTGCCTGAGGACATCGCGATGTCGCTCAGCGTGCAGCGATACTTACAGTCATGCAGCCCGGAGAGGATCGCTTTTGCAGCCGCATAATTTTTTGCCGTAAACGTCAGTTTCAGCGGGCGCGACACCAGGCTCGTGCCGTATACGACGTCTGAAAACGACATCTGATAGCTGACGGCGGATTTGAGGATGGAATCCAGCTGCGCCATGACGTTCCCGCTGTTGTCGTAGGCGGGAATCGTAATATCGGGGGATATCCCGCCGTCCTCCAGCGTCTTCAGCGCCCCTTCCATTTTCCTCATACTGCTCAGCTTGGTTTGTTCCCGCGCCAAATCGCTCTGGGCATGATCATACTGTATCTGCGCCGCGGCATACTCTTTTTCAACCGGCTCTGAAAACAGCTTCAAATAGCCGGTAACCAGCAAAATGACTGCCAACACCAGCAGCAACACCTTTTCCCGCTGTGTAAACTCTCTTTTCACGACGCCGCCTCCTTTCGGTCCGTCCCGGAGGACACCATTTGGATCGTTATGGAGGCAGTTACTTTCCCGGCATTTTTACTGCCGGTCTGCGCCGTGTAAACTTTCACGCCGGATACCAGCGAACTGGCTTTCAGCCGGGTGTAAATGGCGGAAATCTGATTCAGCGTCACGTTGGACAGTTTTACGCTGACGGTACTGCCGGAAACGGAGAAAGAGGAGACTGCGGCATCGTCAAGCAGGTACTCTTCAAGCACGGTCAGACAGCTCATGGGATCAACTCCGCCGGTCTGCACCGCCGTGCTGCTCTCGTATTTTTCCCTGACCGAATCATAGTCTTTTGTTTTCGCCTGTGCCTGCTGCAAGAGCTGCTGGGTTTCCGCCGTTTGTCTCTCCATCTCCGTCACTTTATTGAGCCGGTCGATCACGCCGAATTTACAGAACAGCCCGATAAAAACCGCCAATGCAATCGCCACGGGAAGCACGGCGCCCACATTGGCACTGCGCCGCTCCTTTTGCGCCAGATTGATTGTTGTCTTGAACGGATCCTGATCGCCCTTCCGCATTTTCTCACCTCGCGTCCATTTCCAGTGCCGCACCGACAGCTGCGGGACAAAACGTAAGCAGCTGCACATCGCCGGCGCGCTCCGGCTGCGGCAGAAGCTGTTCAATCGGATGCAGATTCATCTCCAGCGCACTGTGAATCGCGTCCATCAGCGCCGTTACCTTGGCAAGACCGCCGCAAAAGTAAATATCCCGTAAATTGGTACCCGGCGTGTTGAATCCATAAAAATTGACGGCGCGGAAGATTTCAACGGCGATTTTATTGTACAGGTCCCTGCATGCGGGAATTTCCTGCGCACCTTCATAGTTGGACAGTTTATAGCCCGCCGCCACATGGGGATCAACGGATTCTGTGTCCGCAATCAGCGCGTCGATGGAAGCGCCGCCGTACTCAATTTCACGGGTCGTGTCATACACGCTGCCCCGGAACATATGCACGCGAATGGACTCATGCCCCATATCCGCAATGCAGTATTCGGCGGGATGGTCTTCGGGATGGCGTATCTCGTAGACGCGAATCAGATTGCGGTAAGTCAGGCACTCCGGCTCAGCGCAGGCCAGCTTCAGTCCCGCCTTTCGGAGCATGAGCCGTGCGTCGGAAATACTCTTTTTTGACGCGGCGGCGGCCAGCAGATCCATCGTACCGGTCCCGCCGTCCTCCCCGGGGTGGATTCCCACCACCGCGTAATCGTAAAAATACAGATCCTTATCCTTTTGAATAAAATCATGGAACTCATAGGGCAGATTCAGCCGCAGCTGATCCGCCGTCATCTGCGGTACGGTAATCCGCCGCACAAAGGCATCCTCCGCAGGAATGGAGAGGGAGACGTTCTTCACATGGATGTGTTCTTTATGGACGATCTCCCGCAATTCCTCGGCCAAAGCTTCCGGAGACGTGATGCGGCCCTCCCGCACCAGATTTTCAGGCAGCTTTGAAATGAAAATCCGCTGAATCTTCTTGTCCTGTACCACGGCCATTTTCACAGAACTGCCTCCGATATCCAGACCCAGATATGTATTGGACATAGCCATCCTCCAGAAGTTTATTCTCACTGCCGCACCGGCGGCAGAAACGTTCAGTGCAAAAACAAATTTAAATATGCGGCAACGGCCGGCCGGGCCGCCAAGATCGAGACATAAACGCCGGCCGCAATCGCCGGGCCAAAGGGAAATGCCCGGGGATTTGACGGGTCGCCCGTGGTTTTCCGGAAAATCAGGGCGAACGCAATGCCGAAAAGGCAGGAGAGAATCAGCAAAAACAGTACGCACTGCCATGGGAAAAACATCCCGGTGACAAAAAACAGCTTAATATCCCCGCCGCCCATGCTCTCGCGTTTCAAAATATGATCCATCATCAAAACCAGCAGCAGCAGCGGCCCTGCGGCGGCAAGCCCGCTGAGAAGTCCCCGGGCATATACGCTCCAAATACCGCCCATTTTGACAAACGGTGAAAATACGATAAAATCAGTCAAAATTGCCGCCAGCAGCCCATTGGGAATCACCCCGGTATCGTAATCCACCAGCGCCACTATCAGCAGAAGCACCGTCAGGATCAGGTATTGCACAGCAGCCAGCGTCACCCCGTAGCGCAGCGCCACGCCGACAAATGCCGCCGCGCAGAGCAGTTCCGCCAGCGGGCAGCGGGCGGGGATTTCCGCGCCGCAATAACGGCACTTTCCCTTCAGCGCCAGCCATGAAATGACCGGAATCAAATCCCGTGCGCCAAGGGGATGCCCGCAGGCGTCACAATGGCTGCGGCCGCGCAGGAAGCTGGTTCCCGAGGCAATCCGATCCGCCGCGCAGGCGGCGAAGCTGCCCATAACAAGCCCCAGCAAAACGGCAATCAAAAGCACATACGCCAGCAGAGCAGGCGAGAAAAACAGCATGAAAAAAGCCCCCGTTTTCCCTAATTTTTGCCTTGTCCCCGCCCCGAGGGGGCGGGAACAGCAGCAAGCCGACCGCCCTGAGTGATAGTTCCCGCAGAGGCGCGCCGCAACCCGACGGCGCGCCGACACCCCGCTAAAAAAGGGCAAAGTGGGATCGGTCACAATTATTTAACTCAGCTTACCATCCCATGTAGTACCGGTAACCGCTCCGTCCTGAACGGTTACCTGAAGATGAGTACTCTTGAGATTTGAGGACTGACCGGTCATTCCAGCGGCCGATCCTAAATCAGCCTTGGTAACTTTCATACTGTCATTTGTCACCGTAACATCATAGGTAACTGAATCTGTATTCTCAGGGGAATCCGACAGATAAGCCGCTACCGCTTGGGATTCGGCGGCGCGGAGATTTGCCTTATCCGTGGCAATGCGCGCATTATTCAGCTGGGATGTAAACGTGGGAATGGCAATGGCCACCAAAATGGCGATAATGGCGACCACAATCAGCATCTCCATCAGGGTAAAGCCCTTTTTTGAGGAGCTCTTGCTTTTCAGAGACTTCAGGGAATTCTTCAACATCATAATTCCTCCTTGGTGTATTTTTGATCGGGTTAAATGGGTCTTTTTTATATCAAGCCGGGCGGGTCCCCCGGCGCGATACCAAGAGAATCTTATCCAATGCCCCCGTACAGGGAGAGCATGGGCAGGTAAACGGCCAGCAGGATCAGCACCACAATCACGGCCAGCAGAACAATCACGACGGGTTCCAGCAGATTCAGCGCTTTCTGGCTCATCAGCTCCGTCTCGTTGTTGTAGTAGGCTCCCACCACGTCCAACGTATGCTCCAGCGTACCGGTCTCCTCCCCCACGCCGGTCATTTCCGCCAGCAGCTCGGGAAATACGCCGGCGCTCCGCAGGCAGGAGGCCAGCGTCTTGCCCTCTTCCAGTTTGGGAAGCTGCTTGGAAAGTATATCGCCAATCCAGGCGTTGTCCATGATCTTCGCGGTAATTCCCAGCGCTTTTATCATGGGCAGCCCGGCAGAAAGCAAAGTCGTCATGGTATTGGCAAACTGAGACGCCGCTTTCATCAGATTCAGCCTGCCCAGCACCGGAATTTTCAGTTTGCCGTGATGATGGCGGAGCTTTCCCTTTTCCGTGTGATCAACCAATCGGTACGCAAGGATTCCGCCGACAATTACGCCGACTATAAAAAACCAATCGCCTGTAAAAAAATTGCTGAGTGCAATCAGCGCCTTCGTAGGACCGGGAAGCGCCGTGTTCATGGCCTTAAAACTGGAAACAAACGTGGGCACCGCTTTTATCATAATCACCGCCACCACCGTCACAGCCACGGCCAGCGTGAACACGGGGTACGCCATTGCCGCCTGCACCTTGCCCTTCAGATTGGCGCTCCGCTCGTAATACCGGTGTAATCGGCCGAAAGCGGATTCCAGCGTGCCGGACTCTTCCCCGGACCGCACGGTTTCAATGAAGGTAACCGGCAGGTTCTTGCCCTTGTTTTCAAAGCTCTGCGCAAGCCCGAAGCCCGCGGATACATCCCCGGCCGCCTGCAGCAGAATTTTTTTCAGCGTACGGTCTTCCGTCTGCTCTGCAATCAGCTCCACCGCCCGCACCACCGGCAGGC
The DNA here is from genome assembly GCA_041859815.1 of Dysosmobacter sp. Lineage (GTDB taxonomy): Bacteria > Bacillota > Clostridia > Oscillospirales > Oscillospiraceae > Oscillibacter. Next base: position 7,514 of record JBFLFX010000086.1, read on the forward strand.
CGGCGCCAAGGATAATGGAAAACTGCGAACACATCATGCTCAGGGGCTTTTCCCGCACGCGTCCTCTTGCAAGCTCCCGGTTTTCAGCCTGTGTCTCCCGAACTTCCTTCAGCGCGGTGACGACCGAACAGGTCTCCTTGATCTTTGTAACGGCGGCATATTCGTCAAATGCCTCCACCATTCCGGAAACCCTGGTGCCGTCCTTTGAAATTGCGCGATATTTAAACGCCTGCACCCACACTCACCGTCCCCTATCATTCAATACCGAATGGCCCGTTCCACATAGCCCGGATCATGTGCGGCGCGCCTTGCGGTGTCAAAAGAAATTTTCCCCGCCCGGCAAAGGCCTAAAATTGCATTGTCCATTGTCACCGCCCCCTCCGACGCGGAAGTTGCCAGCGCATTTTCAATCTGAGGGGTCTTGCCCTCCCGAATCAGGTTCCGGATAGCGGGCGTCACCACCATCAGTTCACAGGCACACACACGGTCCCGGCCGTCCTTCGTGGGCAGGAGCTGCTGAGAGAGTACGGCTTTCAGCGTCATGGAAACCTGCATCCGAATTTGCCGCTGCCGCGCTTCGGGAAAGACGCCCACCATGCGGTCGATGGAGTCCGACGCACTGCCGGTATGCAGCGTGGCAAAAACCAGATGTCCCGTCTCCGCCGCGGTCAGCGCGGTTTCAATGGTGTCAAGGTCACGCATCTCGCCCACCAGAATAATGTCGGGATCCTCCCGGAGCGCCGCCCGCAGTCCGCTGGAAAAACTGGCGGTATCCCGTCCGACTTCCCTCTGATCAAAGATGGATTTGTCCGGCGTATAAAGATATTCGACGGGATCCTCCAGCGTAATAATGTGCTCGGCACGTCGGTGGTTGATCCGGTCAATCATGGCGGCAAGCGTAGTGGATTTTCCGCTCCCGGTTTCTCCCGTCACCAGGATAATTCCCCTTTCCTCCTCTGTCAACTCCTCAATTTTCGGCGGAAGCCCCAGCGTTTCCAGCGCCGGAATGTGATCGGACAGCAGCCGGAGTGAGGCGGAAGTATGTCCCTGCTGGCGAAACAGATTGATGCGAATCCGTACGCCTTCCAGCGTGGCGGCACCGTCAAGCTCGCCGCCCTCCAAAAGCCTTTGCCGTACTTTCCCGACCAAATCGCGCGCCAGCGCGTCGCAGGTTTCGTCTGTCAGAGGCTCCCGATTCATAGGGACCAGCCGTCCCGCCAAACGGTACATCGGCGGCAGCCCAAAAATCAGGTGAATATCGGAGGCGCCGTTTTCATCCGCCTGCCGGATCAGTTCTTCAATCATGCTCATTCTTCCGCCGCGGCAGCAACGTGCCGCGCCTCCTCCACAGTGGTAATTCCCTCCAGCACCAAACGCCGGCAGTTCTCGCGCAGCGTGACAAAATTTCCCTCCCGGAGGGCAATCTCCCTCAAGTCTTCGCGTTTTGCACCTCTGCTGATGGCACGGCGCAGCTCGCGCGTAATCATCAGGATCTCAAACACGGCAATGCGGCCGTGGTAGCCGGTGCCGAGACAGGCGGAGCAGCCCCTGCCGTGATAGAATTTCCGGCCGCTCTCCGCGGAAATCCCCATATCGTCCAGTTCCTCTTCGGAAGGCGTATATTCCTCCCGGCACGCAGGGCAAATACGCCGTACCAGCCGCTGGGAAATGACGCCGTTCAGGGCGCTGGAGATCACATACGGCTCCACGCCGATGTCCAGCAGGCGATCCACCGTAGAAACCGCGTCGTTCGTGTGGGTGGTGGACAGCACCAGATGTCCGGTAATGGCGGCGCGCATGGCAATCCGGGCCGTCTCCCTGTCGCGGATTTCCCCCACGGCGATAATATCGGGATCCTGACG
>JBFLFX010000087.1:0-9340 GCA_041859815.1 Dysosmobacter sp.
TATGCCACACTCACGCTCTTTTATCAAGCGTGTTTTTTACTGCCGGGCAATCATTTTGAAAATTTCGGGACTTTTCCGGAACGATGTATCCGGAAGGCCCAGATCCGGCTTCCGGATTGGGGTAAGCGGATGCCAGCAGCCCGCTGTTCCCGCAATCGCGCAGGGACCGGACGGGAATACCCGGAATTTTCGCCGCTTCCCCGATGGAATACGGATTCTCTTTGCCCAGATTTTTAATGCTTCCTGTCCGCTTGCGCTTTTATAATCATACGCGATGCCATGAAAACGTTCCGCCGGATTTTACGTTTAACTGTCCTGATACCCCATTTTTCAAGGCTCCCTGTCTCTTTTATTTTGACCCTCGGCAAATTGCAAAGCTTGAGCACAGCGTTTTGCAATGGCGCGTCCCTGTGCCCGCGGATCTTTGCACCCGGCACAGGCCGGCTTGCCGGAAAAAGGTTCCGGGCCGGCTTTCGGTGCTTCTCAACGCGGCGCTTTGCCGCTTCGTTGATTTTCCGCACCGTCTCCCATTCTTCCGGGGTAACGATTACTCCGCGAGTTGCCTCGCGCCGTGTCCAGTTGGCTTCCGGCTTGCAGCGCATTGTACCATCCCGGCAGGGACGGAAGCCGGTTGATTCATCGGCGGATTTCCAGGGCGGGCGTGGATATCGGAAATGCCTGTCACCTATAGGCAGTCCTATAAGGGCAGATAATACATCCGGGAGCGTTTTGCCACGGCCCGGTTTACCGGACCGATTCGATTTCGCCTGTCTAAAATTTTTCGATGTATCACATGAATCTGTGTTTCCAAATACACATTTTTTGTTACCAATTTGAGGTTTACATTGTAGACCTGACGCGCTACAGTAGATTTATTGAGGAAATCTATGGAGGTGCGCTTATGGAAAAGAAGAATGTCAGTCTGACGGCGGCGGAGTGGAACGTGATGGAGTGTCTCTGGGAAAAATCACCCCAGACGCTGATGCAGCTGGTTTCCGCCCTGCGGGAGCGGGTGGGCTGGGCGAAAAGCACCACAACTACCATGCTGTCCCGGATGAAGAAAAAGGAAATAATTTCCTGCGTCGAAACCGGAAAGCCCCGGCGCTACACCCCTGCCGTGAAGCGGGAGGACGCCGTGGAACAGGAGACCCGCAGCTTCATGAACCGGGTGTTTCGGGGCAGCGTGGGGATGATGATAAACACGCTGGTGGAACAGCAAAACTTGACACCGGAGGAAATTCAGGAGCTGTATGCAATTTTGCAGAGAGCCGGAGGTGAGAAGAAATGAGGGAATGGATCATCACGTCCTCCGTTTTGATTCTGATTGTCGTCTGCCTGCGCACGCTTTTAAAGGGGAAAATCAGCCTGAAGCTGCAAGACGCCCTTTGGCTGCTGGTATTGATCCGGCTGCTGGTTCCGGTAAATCCGCTGTCCAGCTCCATAAGCGTGCTGAACGCGGTGCCGGAAACGCCCCGGATCTCCGCGGTGGAATCCGCCGCAGGAACCGCCGGGGTGAAAACTTCCGCCGCCGCCAATCCTCCGGCAATTTCGGCAGAGGGCAAGAGCGCGGCGGAAGTTCCGGCAGTCTCGCCGGCACAGACTGCCGCCGCAGCGAAGCCAACCTCCGTAAAAGTGCTCTCGACCGCCGCAATCCTGCGGGGGATCTGGCTGATCGGCGCGGGCGTGTTTGCGCTGACGCTGCTGCTCTCCAACCTGCGGTTTTTCCTGCGGCTGCGGCGGGTACGGAAGCCCTTTGCGGCGGACGGAACCGCGCTTCCGACCTTTCTGGTTCGGGGACTGCCGTCGCCGTGTTTGTTCGGGCTGCTGCATCCCGCCGTCTATCTCTCACCGAAGGCGGCGGAGGACAGCGGCGCGCTGCGCCATATTTTAATCCATGAGGATACGCATTTCCGCCGCGGCGACCACTGGTGGAATCTGCTCCGCTGCGGGGCGCTGGCGCTGCACTGGTACAATCCGCTGATCTGGCTGGCGGCGGCCCTCAGCCGCCGGGACACGGAGCTTGCCTGCGACGAGGCCGCCGTGAAGCGGCTGGGGGAGGCGGAGCGTGCCGGCTATGGCCGGACGCTGATCTCCATGGCATCCCGAAAGGGAAGCCCCGCCGATCTGCTCTGCTGCGCCACCACCATGGCCTCCGGCAAGCGGGGGCTGCGGGAGCGCATCACGCTGCTGGCAAAAGGCCCGAAAACGGCGGCGACAGCGGCGGTATGCCTGCTGCTGGCGGTGTGCCTCGCCACCGGCTGCACCTTCACCGGGGCAAAATCCGCGACAAAGTCAGCCCCTAAGTCTTCCGAAAGCTCCGCACTTTCCGAAAAGCAGAGGGCAAAAGCCTATCGGCCGTCGGAGCCGATGAAGGTCTATCAATGCGGCGATATTTCCATCGGCATCCCGGAAAAATATATTTCCCAGCTGACCGTCGACACCACAGTAAAAAAAGACGATACCGGCACCCTCTTGCTCAATGTCAGCGAAACCGCGTCGCTGAAAGCGGCGGAGGCGGACGGCTACAAAGACGACGGCTTCGGAGAACTGTTTGCCATTGTGCGGATGACCCGGGCGCAGTACGAGCAGGCGCTGGGCCTTGACTTCGGCGGGTACGACGCCGTCGCATACAGCGGAAACTATTCCGGACATCACTACACGTTTCCCGGCGGAAAATATTACTATCTCTGCCTGACACCCACCGACGTGCGGTATTACCGTCGGAACGGCACGATTGACATGAAAAGTTCCGACTGGAAAAACTGGGAAACTCTCTGCGGCCTTACAAGTACTGTAAAAAAAGATATTCTGGGGCGAAATGATTTGACTCCCTTCAACAGCGCGGATGTTTTGTCCAATCAGGTCTATACCTATGATTCCAAACACGCTTTCGTCCGCTATTATCTCTATTATACCAGGGACGGCAGCCGGGCGGAGTACGATACGCTGATTCTCTCCCAGCCCGTCCGGCAGGGGAAGGGCGGCATCTGGTGTGTGGAGCGGGTCTGCGATGAGTACGGTCAGGTTTCTCTGGTTTTTCCAGGCAAGAAAATGACCGCCGCATCCTATTACGAAGCGCTGCAAAAGGAGTGCGACAGCGGCAGGCATCCGGAATTGCTGGTTCCCCTGACCGTGGCAAAACAGTATGTAAAAACCTGCGGCTACAGCGACACCCCCGTGAACGGCAGCTTCCGGCAGGTAAAGAAACTGAATACCAATTACGGCAAGCGCAACACCGAAGCTTCGTCGCTGGTCGCCGGACTGATATACCCGTCCTCCGGCCATTCGGTGAACGAGAATAAACTGCTCACCTGCTTCGGTCAATTCACTGCTGACAACTGGGGCGTTCTGGGCCGGAATTTCTATAGATCCGACTGGTGGACGCCGTTGTGCGCGGCGCTGGAAAAAGCCGCCGTGGGCAGCGATCAGGCGTTCCGGGATAAGAGCATCCTGCACCTCTATCTCGCCTATCCCAAGGACACCGGCCCCATCGCCAAAGGACTGACCTCCATTTTGCAAAAGCAGCTCCAGGCGGATCGGCAGACATTCCTGAAAACGCTGGGTGGCTTTTCTGAGACAGAGCAAGCAAAGGTGCAGAGCTTGCTGGGACTTGAAACCGCTTGACTCACGTGCCGGGAACTGTATTTGACTGGGCAGAGCATATGCTTCCTCCATGGAGGGCAGCGAAAAAGAAACTGTCGGCCATGGAGGAAGCATATTTTTGCCTGAAAAGCGCAACGGGGGTACGGCGATCATCGACGCCATCCGTTCCCCGTCCAATATCGGATACCCGCAGGATACCCCGCTGCTCAATGCGGCCCGGGAAAACACGGAGGCGATTATCGGCGAACTTCACACGCTGGGAGAGGAAAAGCCGTGCGTCTGCCCCAAGCACTGAATATGCCCGGAGCGGGAAACACACCGAATCCCCTGCGCAAAAGTCCGTTAGGCAGCCGTATCTTTTCCGGGTTCTTGCCCGCATAGACGCCATACCGGCGGGCGGAAAAGTCCCCGGCGAAAACTGACAGCTCGGTTGGAAATAACTTGAAAAATTTATACGCGGCAGAAATTTATGTACGACAGCGGACCCCGCTCGGCAAAAGGCCAAACCGCCGGCCTGCGCCGGATCCTTCTCCGCCCCACCGTCAGGGGCAAGGCTGGGAAGCCGGTGGGATTCGGGTCCGAGCAGGGCGCCGGCATTTGCGGCGGCTGGACAAGGCTGGCGGTTCTCCCCTTCGGCGCCTACAACGAGATGCTGCCCCTTCAGGCACGGCAGAACGGAACCGGAGACGCGGGGCCGTTACCCGCTCCGGATTCCGGCGGGCACAATCTGCGGGGACCAAAGACCCGATCTGGTGCAGACTCCCTCCCATTCGTCTCTCCGGCCCGGCACCGGCGGGCCGGAGAAGGGCAGGGCCCGGGACTGGAAACAGGATTACCGGAGCGAATGCGCATGTGCGCCGGGGCCGAGTGCGTTCAGCCTGACACAGCGGGGATGCGGCCCTGGCCCGGTCATTACGGAACGGAGAGGGCCGTTTTCCACAGCCGCGCCGTGAGCGCTGTGGTGCTGAATTTTGCACGCGATAGCGCGCTTCTTTGAGAGGCATTCTCTCAACCGGCCGCTGGGCCCTGCTTAAAAAACCGACGTGTTTGGATGATCGGACGAATTTTGCGTCGGACAAGGCGAATTTCCGCAGACATCATTGGTTTATGGCGGGGAAATTCAACGAAGCCCGACACAAGATTCAGCGATCAGATGAGCGCGGGGATTTTTTAAACAGAGCCTAAGGAAAACCTGACGCCCTTAAAACCAGGTACCGTTTAAAATTTCCTTTGCAGCCCCTGTCATAGGAATTACATCTTCCTTATTATGTACTTAATGTCAAACTTGCGGTTAAGCGCAGCAAAATGCCTTATGCTGAAAGCAATTTTTTGCAGGTACGAATATGCGCCGATTGCACCGGGAGATATACTGTCGGCATCTTTCCCGTAAATACCGCGTAATTCCGGCAAATGCCGGAAGAGCGTTTCCTTGGTCGCTCCGTAACATTCCAGCTGTTTGGGGACCGTACCCTTTTCCAACAGCTGACCCACCTTTTCCCCAACCATTGCCGCCGCCATGGAGGCGCGGCACAGGCCGACTAATTTTACATACGGCGCGCCGATCGCCAGAGCCTTATAGACCTGATCTTCGCTGGCAATGCCGCCTGCGATGGCAATATCGGGTATGGTGAATGCTTGAGATGAGAAGGATCTTATGATGTTTGAGACGGATTTAATCAAAACAAAATATATTTTGCCGGAAGTCAATCCTTTTCTGATTTCGCGCAAACGCCTTTCGCAAAAGCTGGATGAAGCGTTTCAATATAAGCTGACGATTGTCTCAGCTCCGGCCGGGTACGGCAAAACCACGGCGGTGCTCGACTGGATCAAGAGCCGGAAGATTCCGGCCGCATGGTACTCTATTGACAGGAATGACGGCGACCCGGAGACCTTCTGGCGGTATGTTATAGCGGCGCTGAGCCATGCTTATCCGAAGACCAATTTCACGGGGATTTCCGCCGACAGGGAGCTTACGGCATCCAATCTGGCGATCGGCCTGCTGATCGATAAACTGTACGGTATTCCGGGCGACGCGGTCATGGTCCTGGACGACTTCCACCTGATTGAAAATGAGACGATATTTCAAGCCCTCGCTTTCTTTTTCAAAAATGTACCGGTTCACTTTCATATGGTTCTGCTGACCCGAAAAAACAGTGTCGCCACATTTGAATCGTTCTATTTCAGAAACCAGGTCAGTACGATCAACGCCGGCGATCTGAACTTCACTTCCGAAGAAATCAAACGTTTTTTTGAAGCGCAGAACTATAAAATCAATTCAGAGGGACTCAGACGGATTGAGACCGGGACGGAAGGCTGGGCGGCAGGGCTTGTCGTGGCATCGCTTGCCATGCTGGAGCAAAACGGCCAACTGGACGCGGACGTTCTGCCGCCGTCGGCAGGTCCCCATATCGAACGGTTTTTACGCGATGAGGTTTTCACCGGGTGGACGGAGGAAATCAAGACCTTCCTGCTCCGCACTTCCGTGCTGGACCGTTTCTCCGCTCCGCTGTGCGAAGCGGTCACCGGCTTGAAAGACTGCGGGGGCATCCTGACATACCTGCTGGAGCATAACAGCTTTATCACCCCGCTGGACAGCCGCCGGAAATGGTTCCGCTATCATCATCTCTTTTCAAAGTTTCTGCGAAACAGGCTCCAAGAGAGCTGTCCGTCCGAAATTCCGGGATTGTTTGTGAGAGCGGCGGGTTGGTATGAAAAAAACGGCCTGACCGCGGAGGCGATGGACGCCTATCTGGCCGGTCAGGATTATGCAAAGGCGTACGCCCTGTTTACAAGAATCTACCAGGACGTCTGCCGGAGCGGCGGACAGGCCCTGCTTTTCAAGTGGATGGAACAGATCCCGCCGGAAATACACCGGTACGGGGTGGTGTTCTGCACGGAGTACGCCTGGTTTCTGATGCTCGGCGGCCGGCTCGCCGAGGTGGAACCATGGGTGGTCAAAGCGGAAGCGTCGTTCGATCGGGAAAAAGGCCGCATGACGGACACGGATCGGAGAAATTACCTCGAAATCCTGATCTGCCTGCTGCGGGCGAATATTGCCACACTGCGGCTGGACGCGCGGGAGACCTCCCGGTACTATGTCCGGGCCTGCCGGATTCCGGTAAAGAAGCGCGTCTTTATCGGGGAAATGAATCCGGATCAGCCGAGCTTTCTCCGAACCTATAACGGTTTTTACGGCAGGCTGAGCTGCGTGGAGGAAGCCTATTCCTTCTGCCGCAGGAAGTTTGCCGGCATTGTCGGTAATTTTGCGGCCTATATTCCCCTGCTGCTGGCCGAGTCGCTTTATGAGCAAAACCGGCTGAATGCGTGCAACGACCTGCTGGCGGAAAGCTTTGAGCAGATTCTGGAACTGGGTACATCCGGCGCGGTCGTCCCCTGCTTCCTCACGTTCGCGAAAATGAAACTGGCGCGGGGAGACAGGAAAGGCGCGCTGGAAGCGGTGGAAGAATGCCGGAAGAAGCTGCGCGCGGAGAACAGGGCGCGCTGGAATACCCTGCTCGACCTCTTTGTGGCAAGCCTGTATCTCGGCACAGGAGATCAAGCCGGCGCGGCGGAATGGATGGATCTGGACCGGATCAGTTTATACGACACCCTCACGGCCGCGAACGAATATGAGCATACGGTTTTTGCGAGATACCTGATTCTTGCGGGCCGCATGGACGAGGCCGTTCTTCTCCTCGGCCGCCTCAATGCCTTCACGGGAAAAGAAAAACGGCTAGGCAGCCGGATCGAGCTTCTTTGCTTGACGGCAATTACATACGAGAAGAAAAACGATCGCCCGCGCGCGATGGAATCTTTGGATGAAGCTCTGACGCTGGGTATGGAGGAGGGATACGCGCGTACTTTTCTGGACGAGGGGGAACCCATGGCCGGCCTGCTGCGCAAATACCGGCGCTGGGACGGCTCCCTGAAATCGCAGGAGAAACGGGAATACGCCAAGCGCCTTCTTCAGGCCATCAAAGACATGGTAAAAACACAGGCCGCCGACATGCCGGAAAATTCGGCGTGTGCCCTGACCCGTACTGAAAAAAAGGTGCTCGTACTGCTTGCGGCCGGGCGGACGAATTTTGAAATCGCGGAGGCGCTCGGGATGACCGTGCGGACCGTCAAATACCATAATACCCATATTTTTGGAAAGCTGGGCGTGAGAAACCGGACGGGGGCGGTGAGCAGGGCGCGGGAAAGCGGCGTTCTGGACTAAAAACAAGCGGCAACAGGAAAGCGGATGATCGGATTGGCTCCGATTATCCGCTTTTTTCGTAAAATAAACTTTTTGTACCTGTACTTTGGTACGTCGTTTTCAAGCGGGTCTTCCTCTATAATGAATTTGATTGTAGATCGGCCTGATTTTGCCGCCCGCGGCAATCGAATAGAGGGAGATGTTTTTGAATGATACGAAACTTGAAGAGCAAACGCTCAAAAATACTGTCCGTGCTGCTGACGGCGGCGCTGCTGATCACCGTGCTGCCGGGAATTGCGCCGAAGGCGGCGGCTACAGGTAGTCAGACGGCGTCGTTTTATAAAATAAGCACGGTGGTGGGCGACCCTGCCAAAACAACGAGCCTGGGTTATCCTACCGGAGTAGCGGCAGATTCGAGCGGAAACTTTTACATCGCGGACGCCAACAGCGATCTTATCCGCAAAGTGGATACGAACGGTACGATCACGACGGCCGCGGGGAACGGAACCCGCGGCTTTTCCGGGGACGGAGGGGCCGCGACGTCGGCGGAGCTGAGTTATCCCATCGGAGTAGCGGTGGATTCGGGCGGAAACTTTTATATCGTTGACTATGGCAATAATCGTATCCGCGAAGTGGATACGAGCGGCACGATCACGACAATTGCGGGGACCGGCACCGCAGGCTATTCCGGGGACGGCGGGACCGCGACGGCAGCTGAACTGAACGGCCCAACCGGAGCTGCTGTGGACGCAACCGGCAGCCTTTACATCGCGGACACCGACAATCACGTCATCCGCAAGGTGAGTGCGAACGGAACGATCACGACGGTCGCCGGGACCGGCACCGCAGGCTATTCCGGGGACGGGGGGGCCGCAACGTCGGCACAGTTAAACCATCCTAATGATGTGGCGGCGGATGCGAGCGGCAATCTTTATATTGCGGACACCAGCAACAGCTGCATCCGCAAGGTGAGTGCGGACGGAACAATCACAACGGCTGCGGGAACCGGCGACCCCGGTTATTCCGGGGACGGGGGGCCTGCGACGGCGGCGCAGCTGCTTTGTCCTAATAGTGTGGCAGCGGACGCAAGCGGGAACCTTTATATTGCGGACTCTGATAACAACCGCATCCGCAAAGTCGATACGAACGGTACGATTACGACGGTCGCGGGGACCGGCACCGTCGGTTATTCCGGGGACGGCGGAGCCGCAACGTCGGCGGAACTGAATTCTCCCCTCGGAGTAGCGGTGGACGCAGGCGGGAACCTTTATATTGCAGACATTTTTAACTACCGCATCCGCAAAGTGGATACGAACGGTACGATCACGACGGCCGCGGGGAGAGTGTATCGTCCTTATGGAGTGGCGGTGAGCGCGGGCGGCGGTATTTACTTCTCGGATTTTATCAACCGTTGTATCTGGAGAGTGGATGCGGGCGGCATACTCGCGATCGTCGCGGGAACCGGCACCGCAGGTTATTCCGGAGACGAAGGCCCCGCGACATCGGCGGAGCTGAATTATTCTGTTGGAGTGGCGGCGG
>JBFLFX010000088.1:0-9324 GCA_041859815.1 Dysosmobacter sp.
CCCCGCCCCACCACGGGTTTACAGGTGATCAGCAGCACAAAGACGCCTGCCACGCCGATGCCGAACCCCCAGAAGTCAAACCACGCCGAGAGCAGCAGCAGTACCAGGCGAATCAGCTTGAACGCGTAACTCATCTCGTACCCGGGCTGGGCAAACCCGGCGATGGAGACGAAAGCCATATAGACCAGGACTTCCGGGCTGAGCCACTTTGCCTGCACCGCAAAACTGCCCAAAATCAGCGTGCCCAGCAGGGAGAAAGAATTGGACAGGGAGGACGGCGTGTTCAGCGAGGCCATTTTCAGCACGTCAATCAGCAATTCCACCAGCAAGAGCTGCCACAGCAGGGACAGCGCGCAGGGCTGCGGGGAAGAGAGAAATTTCAGCCAGGAGGGCAGTCTGCCCGGAAACGCCACCAGCAGGTACCAGACCGGCGTGATGAACAGCGACAGCAGGAATACCGCCATGCGCAGGATCCGCAGGTAAGTCCCCACCAGAGGCGGGAAATAGTAGTCGTTTGTCTCCTGCACGAAATCCAGAAACGAGGTGGGCAGCAGCATCACGGCGGGGGAGGTGTCCACCAGGACCACCACGCCGCCCTCCATTACCGTGGCGGCGGCGATGTCGGGCCGCTCGGTATATCTGACTTTGGGAAACGGGTTGTACCACTGCTTGGGGCGGATTGCCTCCGCTACGCTCTCCTGCCCCATGGACAGCGAGCGGACACCGATGGCCTGTACCTTTGCCCGGATTTCTTCCAGCAGCTTCGGATCGGCGCGGTTGTCCAGATAGCAGAGCACAACGTCGTTCCGGGAACGGGTGCCAGCCTTCATGCCCTCCATGGTCAGATGCGGATCGCGGATGCGCCGCCGCAGCAGCGCCATATTGGGGACTACCGACTCAATAAAACCGTCGTGGGCACCCCGCAGGACTTTGCCGTCCGCCGGCTCCTCCACGCTGCGGGAGGGGTAGTCCTTGGCGTCCATCAGCGCGCCGCCCTGCACGCCCTCCATCAAAAGCAGCGTCTTGCCCAGCAGCACGCTGGTGACGATGGTCTCCACGTCGTCGGTGACATTGGTTTCGGAAAAAGTGATATAGCGGTCGGCGAAGTCCTGCATCCGGGTGAGCACGTTGACTTCCCGGGATGTCAGGGACAGCCAGAACGCCCCCATCCTCTCCAAAACCGCGTCCCGGCCGTAGCCGTCGACGACCCAGATCCGCGCCTGCCGTCCGCCGATGAGAAAATTCCGCGCCACCATGTCGCAGTTTCGCGGTACGCCCAGCAGCGTGTTCATCCGCCGTACATTTTCTTCATAATGCGTACAAAGCCGTTCCATAACCAGCCTCCTCGGTTTTAAAAGATAGTATGCGCGGCGGCGGGGCGGATTATGCCGCGTGGACAACCGCACGCCCGCGGAGTATAATTGAAAAAAATTACAGAGGGGGAGTTGGTGTGATGAAACTGGAATATCGTGCGGCGGAAAAGGCGGACGCGGAACAGATTTTTCAGATGAGCCGGGAGAATATCGACCAATATGAGGATCTCAACGCCATCGACTATGAAAAAGTCCTGGCGTGGGTGCGCCGGAAGATTGCAAACTGCATCGGCGAATACGTCTGTATCCTCTGCGGCGGGGAGAAAGCGGGCTACTACCGCGTTCATTCTGAAAATGGAAAAACGGAGCTGGACGATCTCTACCTGTTTCCGGCGTTTCAGAACCGCGGCATCGGTACGGCGGTGATTACGAAGTGCCTTGCCGAAACGCGTAAACCCGTATTCCTGTATGTGTTTACCCGGAATGTCCGCGCCATGGCGCTCTATCGCCGTCTGGGCTTTCAGGTGACGGAGCAGGTAGGCAAAACCCGCTGCATTCTGGAGCGGAGCGGGACAAGGTGACAAGAAAACTTTGCAAAACCCCATTGACAAGTTTCCTTTGCAATGCTAGAATAATGCAAATAAAACTTGGCATAAGGAGGTATTTATATGAATCGGGAGGAGATTTTGGCAAAAAGCCGGCGGGAGAATCAGGGGACAGACGCGTGGGAATCCGAGGTCATGGCGCAGGCGGGCAAGATTGCCGCCCGTGTGGGAATGCTGCTGTGCTGTCTTGCCGCCGTGCTGGAAGTGGTGATTACCGGAAACGTAAGCATGGGCAGCTGGATGATTTATTTCGGGATTCTTACCACCGTGTTTGTTGTCAAGTATGTGAAAATGCGTCGGAAGCATGAACTGGCGCTCACAATTTTGTACGGCGGGCTGTTTGTGATGTTTCTGGCGCTGTTCATCCGGAATCTGATGAGGTGAGGAATGAACGGGGAACTGATTCTGAAAAACCGGCTGAAAGAGGCCCGAACGGCGCGGGGCCTTTCACAGAGCGCTCTGGCGGAGCTGGTGGGCGTATCCCGCAACACCATCAGCTCCATAGAAACCGGGCAGTTCAGCCCCACGGCAAAACTGGCGCTGATTTTGTGTATCGCGCTGGATCGAAAATTTGAAGAGCTGTTTTATTTTGAATAGGAGGAGACTGATGCTTGCACCCAAATTGAAGCGCGGCGACAGCATCGCCGTTTTTTCGCCGTCCGCCCCGGTGACGGCAAACACCCCCGTCCGGTATCTCCGGGGGAGAAAGTATCTGGAGGATCAGGGCTTTCGCGTCACGGAGGGATCGCTGACCGGGAAAAGGGACTTCTACCGCTCCGGCTCTATCGCGGAGCGTGCGGAGGAACTGAACGCTCTGCTGCGAAACCCGGAGGTGCGGTGTGTCATGTCATCCATCGGCGGCATGAACTCCAACTCCATACTGCCGTATCTGGACTATGACGCGCTGCGCCGGGATCCGAAAATCGTAATCGGCTATTCGGATGTGACGGCGCTGCTGTTGGGCATTTACGCCCGAACGGGACTTGTGACCTATTACGGCCCCGCTATGGCCGCGTCCTTCGGGGAATTTCCGCCGCTGGTGGATGAAACCTTTCAATATTTTAAAAACGTGGTCTGCGGCGCAGCGCGGCCGCCCCATTGCCTGCCCACGCCGGCGGCATGGACCGATGAATTTGTGGACTGGAAAGCCCAGTCCGGTGCGAAGAACACCCGCCCAAACAAGCTGATCACCGTCCGCGGCGGGCGCGCGGAGGGGCGGGTAATCGGCGGCAACCTGAACACCATGACGGGCATCTGGGGCAGTCCGTTCATGCCGGAGATTCGCAGAGGCGATTTGCTGCTGATTGAGGATTGTCTGGAGGACGCGGCGGACGTAGAGCGCAGCTTTTCCCTGCTGAAGCTCAACGGAGTGTTCGACCGGATCGGCGGGCTGCTGCTGGGAAAACACGAGCGATTTAACGACTGCGGCTCCGGCCGCGCGCCGTGGCAGATTTTACGGGAAGTCATGGGCAACGTGAATTTTCCGGTGCTGGCGGAATTCGACTGCTGTCACACCCATCCCATGCTGACAATGCCTATCGGCGTTCGAGCGTCGCTGGACGCCGATGCCCAGACCCTGACGCTGCTGGAACCCTTTATCGGCTGAAAAGGCCGCACGGCTGGAAATACTGTCTCCAGCCGTGCGGCTTTTATTGCCCAAATTTTGCGGCGCCGATCCGCGCTTCCACGGATCGTCAGTCGTCTGCCTTTTCTGCCGCGGAAATCCGCAGCATCCGGTAGCCGATTCCGGTATGTGTCTGGATGAGTTTCTGCCCAAGCGGCTTCTCAATTTTCTTCCTGAGCGTCGCAATGTAAACCCTGAGCGAGGGCGTGTCGGCGGGCAGCGTGTTCTGCCAGATTTCCTTCAGAAAGCTGTTGTGCGTCAAAACCTTGTCCACGTTGTGGGACAGCAGGCATAAAAGCTTATATTCAATGGGTGACAGATGAATTTCCGCATCGTTAACATAGACGCACCCCGCCGCGTAATCGATTTTCAGCCCGCCGTTGACAAAGACCTTCTCCTCCGTACCGGCGCTGCCCATATATTGAAGCCTTCTGAACGAAACCCGCAGTCTCGCCAGAAGCTCGTCCACACTGAAGGGCTTCGCCAGATAGTCGTCGGCGCCTGCGTCAAGCGCCGTGATCTTGTCCGTATCCTCACTTCTGGCACTGACAATGATGATGGGCATATTGGACCAGGTGCGGGTTTTGCGGATAATTTCCACGCCGTCCATGTCCGGCAGCCCGAGATCCAGAATCATCAAATCCGGCTGATAGGACAGAGATTCCATAATTGCCTCGCTGCCCTTTGCCGCGGTTTTATAGCGGTAACCCTGCGTTTCCAGCGTGAGCGCGATTAAGTTGCGGACCGGCTTGTCGTCCTCAACTACGAGAATCAGCGGTTTCGTCATGGATACTCTCCTCCTCTCCGGAAAGTGAAAAAGTGAATACGGCCCCATGCGGGACATTGTCTGTGACCCAGATTTCGCCGCCGTGCGCGGTGACAATCGCTCGGCAGAGCGCAAGGCCAAGCCCCAGACCGCGCCGGGCGTCGCTTCTTGTTCCGCCGGCAGTGAAAAACATCTCAAAAAGCCGGGGCTTTAAATCATCGGCGATTCCCAATCCGGTGTCCGCCACCGATACCAGCACTTTTCCGCCCTCCCGCTTCGCCGACAGGACGATGTCGGAATTTTCCGGCGTATATTTGATTGCATTGTCGATGAGATTGACCAGCACCTGCACAATCAACTGCGCGTCCACCCGCACCATCAGCAAATCGTCGATTTCGGCAACCCGGAGGTGGTGGCGCTGGGCGCGGCGCTTTACGTGCGTCACCGCTTCGTCAATGATATCGCAGATCAATTCCGGCTTCAGGCTCAGGGCAAGCGCCTGGTTATCGATTCGCGTGATGGAAAGGAGATTTTCCACAAGGCCGATCAGCCAGGTGGAATCCTCGTAGATGTTGCTGTACAGTTCATATGTTTGACTGTCGTTCAGCAGCGTGCGGTTGCGCATCAGCAGCTCGGCATTTCCGGAGATGCTGGTCAGGGGAGTGCGGAGATCGTGGGAAATGGCGCGGAGCAGGTCGGCGCGCATTTTTTCGCGCTGGGCCTCCACGGCAAGCGTCATCTGGTTTTCCCGAAGGCGCTGTTTCTCCATGGCGACGCCGCACTCGCCGAGAAGGGCAAGCAAAAAATCCCGTTCAAAATCACTGACATGCTTTCCGCATTCGACTTCCACACCCGCCACGGCGTGTACCTTGTCGTTTCCCCGTACCGCAAGGTACCAGAAGCGCGCGCCGGAATCGGTTTTTGTCGTGGCGCCCGCCTGCTCATTGTTTTTGTACACGCGCTCCGCAACGTTGCGCTCTGCCTCGCAGGCGGCCTCGTCCAGCCTGGTCCCCTCGTAATCCCGCGGAAAAAGCAGGAGGGGCTTTTCCAGAACGCCGCTGCGAACGGGATATAAAATCACCGGCCGGCCGGTCAGCTTTAAAAGCTGCGTGGCGGTTTCATTCAAAATTTCCTCCGCGCTTTCCGCGTGCTGCAGGTTGCGGCTGGCGGTGAGAAGCACTTCCGTCCTGTACGCTTTCTGCGCGTTGGCGCGCGCTTCGCCCTTGGCCCGGACGGTCAGGTAGCTTGTCAGAATGGCGGAGACGAACATCACCAGAAAAGTCAGAGGGTATCCCGTGCCGTATGCCATCAGTGAAAAACGCGGCTCGGTGAAGAGAAAGTTAAATATAAGCACGCTGAGGACCGATGCGGCGATGCCGTAAAGATACCCCTCCGTCAGAAAAGCGATCATCAGGACGGATAAGATGTACAGCGTGATGATGTTGGCCTCGGTAAAGCCGACGCTTTTGAGAAAAGCACCCAGCAAGGTGGACGCGCCGAGCAGGCCGGCGGTAATCAGGACGGAGCGCCAGGAAAACACGGCTACGCGCCGATCCCCCTCAATGAGATAGCGCGGAGCGTAGCAGGGAATGATGTAGATTTCAAGCTCCGGAAGCAGTTGGAGCAAGCGCTGCGGGATATCGTTCCTCGCCAGCGCGCCCCTTCTGCCGCGGTTGGGCCTGCCGACGATAATTTTTGTCGCGCCGCAGACTCTGGCGTATTCGGCGATCTGCATGGCGACGTCGCTGCCGTAGGATGTGGAAAACTCCGCGCCGTTTTTTTCCGCAAGCTTTCGGTTTTTATCCAGTTGAATTTTTTCCGGATCGCTCAGCCTGTCGTGAGCGGAAGTTTCCACATAGAGCGCCTTCAAATCCGCGTCGAATGCCTTTGCCAGCTTTGCCGCGGCGCTGATGACGCCCTTGCAGGTGGGTGACGGAGAAAGGCATAGTAAAACACATTCTGCATGCGAGCTGTCCATTTGCATCGTCTCCTTGCGGGCGGCGGGAGGAACTTCCCGCCGCTTTTTTCGGCCATCCGGGCCGGACGGCGGCTTTCTGACTCCTGAGAGGAAGAACATTATATCACACTCTCCTGCGAAATGTGAAGATCACCGCTGCCAGCGCGCACACGGAGAGACTTCCCGCCGCGACCGCCAGCTTTGCCGTCAGGGGATCCTTTTGAAAATGTCCCGGCTTTACAATCCGGATGGCGGACGCATGGATGTCCAAATCGCCGCCGTGTTCCGCGCAGGCGCGGTGAAAGGTGCCGGTCAGAATCACCGTATCCCCCGTGACGCGGTATTTTCCCAGGTGCTGAATTTTCCGCGCCTGCGAATACGGGAGGTAGACGCCGATGGAGTTCGCGCCGTCTGAAAGATTGACCAAGGCGTGGCTGCCGCGGCGGAGAATATCGCCCACCGCTTCGCCGCAGTAGGTTACGCTCTGCCCGTCATATTTCGCGGCGTTTTCAATCAGCTCCGTGCTTGAAACGGTATGCGCTGCCGCTGCGGGCAGAAGCAGCGCCAGGGAAATCAAAACGGACACGGCAAAAAAACGGATTAATCGCATTTCCTTCCAACCTTTCGAATGATATACGCGCCCAGCGTCAGCACCGACATAAACTCCAGCCTGCCCAGCCACATTATAATGAGGTAGGTAATCTTTAAATACGCCGGCATTGCCGCGGAAGTCACGCCGATGGACAGCCCCACGTTTCCCGTGACGGAGGCGCTCTCAAACGCCGCCATCCCAAACGGGAACCCTGCGAACATTCCGACCAGCGCGCCAAAGACAAATGTGACAATATACGCCATCACGATAAAAAATGCGCTTTTGATCATGGAGTCGGACAGAACCATATCGCGGAGATGGTGAATCCGCTGCCGTTTGATTCTGGATTCCGGCACCAGCATCCGGGATATTTCTCCGCGGAAAGCGGTAAAGATTACGCCGATCCGCATTGCTTTAAACCCGCCTGCGGTGGAGCAGGCGCTTCCGCCCAGCAGCATGGCAATCACCATGGCGAACAGCGCGATGTCGCCCCATTCGTGGTAGAGCTGCTTGGCGTACACCGTCATAAAGCCTGTGGTGGTGTGGGCGGAAACCAGCTGATAAAACCCTTTGCGGAAAAGGGCTACGGCGCTGGGATAGACATGCTCCCGCATCAGCCCCGCCGTGGCAAGCAGCGTCAGCGTGATAGAAAACGTCACCGTTTCGATATTGCGGCGCAGCTCGCCGTACCTGCCGGAGAGCACGGCGTGGTGCAGCGCGAAGTTGAACGAGCCGATCACGCAGAATATCACGGTGACAAGTTCCACGGGCAGGCTGTGGTAATAAAGAATGTTTTGGCTCATCGGCGCAAAACCGCCTGTGCTCCAGGCGGACATATAAAGCCACATTCCGTGCAGAAACGCTCTCCCCGGCGCCAGCCCGGCGGCGCAGGTACAGGCGGTGGTGGCGGCGGTGCCGACGATGAGGTAAATAAGGCTGATCAGCCAGATTTGCCTGGAGGTACTGACGGCGTTGGGGGAGATCTTTTCGTCCTTGGCCTCGCCGACATACATTTTGTAAGCGCCGCTCTGATCCCTTTTGAGAAATGTCAGCGCCAGCACCACCATGCCCTGTCCCCCGATAAACGTCAGCAGGTGCCGCCACATGTTAATGCCGTTTGAAAGATGATCCATCTTTTGGATCAGGCACAGTCCGGTGGTGGTCAGGCCGCTCATCACGTCAAAACAGCAGTCCAGATAGGAGCGGTAATCGCCGGAAAGAAAATAGGGCAGCGCGCATAAAAGCATTCCCAGCAGCCATGCGCCGGAAGCTACCACAGTGCCCTCGCCGAAGCTCAGCGGGACGTCTTTCTCATGCCTTCCGCACAGAACCATGGCGGTTCCCGTCAGAACGGTGATGGAGGCGGTGAGCAAAAAGATCGCGAAAATTTTCCACTCCGCGCAGACTGCGGAGACGACGGCCGGGACGAGCTGCAGTACGCCCAGCGCCAGCACGATTAAACCGATAAAATAGCAGATTGGGTAGAGCTTATTGATTTGCTTTTCAACCGTCATAGCAATTTACACACTCCATATCAGTACCGCTGCCAGCAGTCCCATCAGAATTGCCGCAGACGCAAAGAGTATCTCGGAAAGGAGACCTTTCAGCACACAGATTACCCGTTTCATCTCATGCCCTCCGCTTTTCGGCGTGACGGTCGAATACGGCGGAAATATCCGCGCCGTCCCCCCACACAATCATGGTATCCCCTGTTTTCAGACAGGTTTCACCGCCGGGAATAATTGCCTGTTCCCCCCGCAGGACGGCGATCAAAATCAGCCCCTTGGGGAGGCAGAGATCTTTCAGGCATTTGTTTTCAAAAGCGGAATTCCGTTCCACGGTGACTTCCCGCAGACGCATATTCAGCTTTTTGTCTTTCAACAGTTTGTTGACATCCACCCAGTCCAGTTCCCGGTTGATGATTCCGGCGATCTGCTCCGTGCTGCTGATGACCGAATCAACGCCCAGCTTTTCAAAAACCGAGATGTTTTTGGGATTTTTTACCCGGGCGATGGTTTGCTTGACGCCGAAATAGTCCTTCGCCAGCTGGCAGGCGACCAGGTTGTTCTGGTCATGCCCGGTTACGGCGATCAGCACGTCCGCGGTGAAGATTCCCGCTTCCCGCAGGCTTTCCACATTCGTGCCGTCGCCCTGCATGATTTCCGCATGGCGCGCGTTCATTTCGGCGGCAATCTCTTCGCAGCGGGCGTGGTCCGTCTCGACAATCATAATGCGGTGATTTTCTGCGGCCAGCGTTTTGGTCAGATAATAGCCGACGTTTCCGCCGCCGACGATGATAATTTTCATTTTTCCGCGCCCTCTTTCAGCTTGCTGAAAAACGAGTCCACGGTAAGCGTCACCGGGCAGATTGCCTGAATCCCCATTTTGGTCAGTACCTGCTGCTTTTCCGGATCGCTGGTACACACGATAACGGTTTGAATTCCATAGAGCTGGCGGGCGATCTGGG
>JBFLFX010000089.1:0-9234 GCA_041859815.1 Dysosmobacter sp.
CCACAAATTCAATCAGCACGGAGTCCGCCTTGGCGGAGCCGTTGCCCAGATTCCCGCCGAAGGTGCCCGCGTTGCGGATGGCGGGCGCGGCGATCAGGGCCACGGCGTCCTTCATCAGCCGGGGAACCCGGTCGTCCTCCAGCGCCTGGGTAAAGGTGACGCCCGCGCCGATGCGGACGTAGTCCGCGTCCGCGGTAATCTGCTTCAGCTCCGGAACCTTGTTCAAAAACAGGTAGGTGACGCCGGGGCGGTTTTCCACCATCAAATCCGTACCGCCGGCATAGGGAACCACCCTGTGTGCCGCGCGGATGTTCAGCGCCTCCTCCAAAGAGGCGGCGGCATATCCATTTACCATAATCCGTTTCCCTCCTTTGCGGCGGCCGACACCGCGCTGACAATGGCGTTATAGCCCGTGCAGCGGCACAGGTTTCCGGAAAGCCCGTCCCGGATCTCCTCCTCCGTGGGATGCGGGTTTTTCGCCAGCAGCGCCTCGGCCGCCAGCACCATGCCGGGGGTGCAGAAGCCGCACTGTACGGCGGAAACCGCCGCAAACGCCCGGTCCAGCACCGCGTAGCGCTTCGTCTCCCGGAAGCCCTCCATGGTTGTGACGGAGGAGCCTTCCACCGCCCCCATGGCCACGCAGCAGGAATTGACCAGAACTCCGTCCAGCAGGACGGAGCAGGCCCCGCACTCTCCCTCTTTGCAGCCGCACTTGACGCTGGTGGTGCGGAAGGTTTCCCGCAGCACGTCCAGCAGACGGTCCGAGGCGCTGCCCGCATAGGACACCTCCCGGCCGTTGAGGACAAATTGAATCGCATCCATTCCTTATTCAGCCTCCTTCCTAATCACGTTCAGGGTATCCTCCGCCGTAAACGGCGCGTGGTTCAGCTTGGCCCCGTGGCCCAGCGCCTGCTCCACGGCCTCCACATAGGCGCCGGGCGCGCCCACCAGGGGAAGCTCGCCTGCGCCCTTGGCCCCGTAAGGGCCGTCGGGGTACTTTTCCACATGCAGCATGCACTTCAGGTTCGGCACGTCCTTGGTCGTCGGGATCAGGTAGTCCGAGAAGGAATTGTTGCGGATGCGGCCCCTGCCGTCATAGTCCATTTTCTCAATGGAGGCGTAGCCGATGCCCTGCAGATAGCCGCCCTCCATCTGGCCCAGCACGATATTGTAGTCGATGGGCGTGCCCACGTCGAAAGAGCCGTAGGCCCCCAGAATTTTGGAGACGCCGGTAAAGGTGTCGATCTCCACCTCGATGGCGCCCACGCCCCAGGCGTAGGTGGGGTAAGCGTCGCCCTGAAATTTATCCAGATAGAACGGAATGACGAAGTCCGGCTCTTTAAAGTGCTCCTCCACCGTCTGATCCTCGCCGTCTTTCCACTGGGCGCGCAGCTTGATGGCGGCGCGGCGCAGCAGCTCGCCCACGACCATCAGCGACCGGGAGGCCACGGTGGGGCCGGAGTCCGGCACCCGGGCGGTGTCCGGATGGTTGTAATACACTTTTTCCAGCGGCAGGTTCAGCTCGTGGGCGACGATTTTGGGGAACGTGGTCCGCAGGCCCTGGCCAATCTCCGCGTTGGAGGCCAGAATTTCCACCGTGCCGTCCGGGAACTTGTGGAGCCTGCACACCGCCTTGATAAAGTCCCGCTCCCCGGAGCCGGTGAAGCCCGCCCCGTGGAACCACAGCGACATGCCGATGCCCTTGCGGTACCGGCCGGTCTGGGGCTTTTCGTACGCCGCGTGCTTCCTGCGGAAGTCGCAGGCCCGGTCCACCTCGCCGATCATGGCGGGCAGGGGCACCGGGAAATGGTACTTTCCGGAAGTGGAGGTGGCGTCGCCCTGCCGAACCAGCTGGGATTCCTTGAATTGCAGGGAGTCCACGCCCAGATCCCGGGCAATGTGATCCATCATCATCTCCACCGCGAAGAAGGTCTGGGGAGCGCCGAACCCGCGGTACGCGCCGGTGGGGACGGTGTTGGTTTTCAGGGCGCGGCCGTGGACGTGGAGATTGTCCACCCGGTAAACACCGCTGGCACAGATAATGCCCCGCTGCAGCACCACGGCGGACAGCGTGGTGTACGCGCCGGAATTGAAGGTCACGTCAATGTCCATCCCCGTGACTTTCCCGTCTTTTACCGCAACCTTGTAGACGCACAGCGAGGGGTGGCGCTTGGAGGTGAATTCCAAATCCTCCCGGCGGCCGAACACGCAGCGGACGGGGGCGTTGACTTTCTTCGCCGCCACGGCCACCTGGCAGCCCAGAATGGAGGGGAAGTCCTCCTTCCCGCCGAACCCGCCGCCGGTCACATCCTGAAAGATGTGCACCTCGTCCGGCTTGCAGCCCAGAACCCGCATCACCGCGCCGTGGACATAGTAGGGGCACTGCATGGAGCCGTGGACGTACATATGCCCGTTTGCCTCCGGCTCCGCCATCATCCCCTGAGGCTCCAGATAGGTCTGATCCTGGTAGCCGGTGGAAAATTCCTCCCGGTAAACCTTGTCCGCCTCGGCAAAGGCCTTGCCGAGGTCGCCCTTTTCATACTCGTAGTTGAAAAACACGGTGTCGGCCCTGCGCAGATCCAGCACCGGCTCCAGCTCCTCGTAAGAGACTTTGATCTCCGAGAGCAGGCGATCCACCACCGCCTCCTCCGGGCCGACCACCATGCCGATGGGCTCGCCGATGTACTCCACCGTGTCCCGGGCGAAAACCGGGGTGTCGTCCATCACGATATTGACGTTGTTGTCCCCGGGAACGTCGTTCCTGTCCACGTAGGAATAGCCCTTCGGAAATACGGGGAGCTCCACCTTCACCACCTTGGCCCGGGCCAGGGTGGAGCGGAGAAATTTGCCGGTCAGAACGCCGTCATCCGGATAATCCGCCACGTAGACGGAGCGCCCCGACATTTTCGGCTCGTGGTCTTTCTTCACGACCGATTGACTGATTTTTTCCATGGTTCAATCACTGCCTCCTGTTTTTCAGATTCATAGACCTGTCTGCACCTTTGATAATCCCGCCGGGTGTCCAGATCCAGCCGGACGCCCGCGTCGTCCACCGGGACGGTTCGGATCAGATCCTCATGCTGCCGCCACAGCCGGCGCAGCCCGCCCTCGCCCTGAAACGCGAGAATTTCGGGAATAAGCCGCGCGTCCACCAGGGGAGGGTGCTGCCGCAATCCGTCCAGCGTGGGGAAGATTACGCTGATGCCCTCCGCGGGCCGCGCGGCGAGCAGCTTGCGGAACGTGGCCCGGCGCACCGCCGGCATGTCGCCCGGCAGCAGAAAAAACGCGCTGCACGCCGGCAGGGCGCGGCAGCCGATTTGGACGGAGCGGAGCATGTCGGTCTGCGCGAAGCCGGGGTTCCGCACGGGCGTGACCCGCGCCCCGTAGCGCCGCCGCAGCACCTCCTCAACCTCCGCGCCCCGGTAGCCCGTCACCACCACCGCGGATTGGGCGCCGCCGTCCAAGACGCTGTCCACCGTATTTTCAATCAGCGTCCTGCCCCGCAGCGGCAGCAGCGGCTTGAATTCCCCCATGCGGGAGGACAGCCCCGCCGCGAGGATGATTCCGCAGACGTCCGGCAGTCCGGAATGCAAAAAACCACCTCCCTCCGCCTGAAAGTGATTTCCGCGTCCCGCCTGTGCGGCGCGGATCTCTTACTTTCATTATGGAAGGGGGTGGTTTTGGTTCGCAACTTCTTCCTGAAAAGAACTTGCAGAATTTCAGTCACATTATTTGTTTGTTTAAAAACGATTCCTGAAACCGGCTCTGGGTAAAATGGAAAACCTCCTCCTCAAACCGCTGGTATGCCAGCAGGAAGGCGGCCCCGCGCTCGGTCAGCACGGTGTTTCCCCCGTGCCGTCCGCCCTGTCTGCGCTCCACGACCGCATAGCCCAGCTCGATTTCCAGCCGGTTGATCATCTCCCATGCCTTTCCGTAGGACAGTGCCATGGCGCCGCAGGCCCGCCGCATGTTGTGGGTGTCGGAGATCAAAAACAGCAGCAGCTTGAGCCGCCCGTTGAAAAAGGCGGACTCCCGCTCGATGCTCATGCGGACGACGGGGTGGAGGATCGCGTTGTTGTGCTCGGCCAGACGGGACTGAAGCTGCTCCCGGTTGTGCACGCTGGTCAGGATTCCCCGGTCCTCCACCGGAAGCCGGATCCGTTTCGCGTCCAGCGACCGGATGGCCCCCTGCAGGCCGTCGCCGCCGCCGTAGTCCAGAATTTTCGGAAGGACGCCGTCCGACAGGATGACCGGGTGGCCCCCGCATCCGTGATAGGACGGCGTTACAATATCCCCCTCCGTGTTTTTCAGCCGGATGAGCGTATCCGGGGTAAACATGGGGACATTGACCGGGGCGAATGCCACCCGGTCGCATTTCCCGTTCAGGTAGCGCAGGCCGATTTTCACGGAATCGAAGAGCTGGGGGTGTTCCGGCCTGCCGTTCGGGATAAAGATAACGCCGTAATTGCTCAGCTGATATTTGACCTCCTCCTCGTCCACGCCGGTGATGATGACGATGGGGAAGATGCCGGCCTGCTGAAAGGAGATCACGATTCGTTTGATTACGGGGATTGTGCCGACCTGAAGCATGGGCAATGCGTCTTTTTTACTGGCGGCCGCAATCAGCCCGCCAAATTTGCTTATTTTCATACCACAGCCCTCAAAATTCGTTCAAAATCAATCGTCCGTCTTATATTTTATGATACACATTTTTTTCAAGGTGTCAATTGCCGGGGAGGGGGACGGCTCCGATTCCGCCCCGGCGGGCCGCGAACCGCGCTTGGGATTCTTCCGGAGGACTGTCTCCGCCGGCCCGCACCCGCCCGCCGCCGCGCTCCCGCCGGACGAATTCACTTCGCCCGAGGCTGTTAGATAAAAAAAGTCCCCGTGGATGCCTGCATCCACGGGGATGGTGCGGGTATGGGGACTCGAACCCCAACGTCTCTCGGCAATGGAACCTAAATCCATCCTGTCTGCCAATTCCAGCATACCCGCGTATTCGATTTTGCCCTCCGGGCGGCGTTCAAAAATTGCACTGAGGCGCGGCGAGCGAACTCCATCCTGTCTGCCAATTCCGGCGTGCCCCCGGATCGGAGCGGTCGGACGCCTTCCGGCCGCTGTTTCCCGTCGGCGGCGGCGCCTGCGCCCCACAGACCCGCCGAATCCGGCGTGCCCCGCGGACGAGAGCCATTATAAAACGGAATCCGGTGTTGAACAAGAGCCAAAAATACCGTATAATGGCCGTATTGCAAATGAGAAAAGAGGAACCTGCCATGCAGACGCCGCGCGTTGCCGCCATCCACGATCTCTCCGGTTTCGGCCGCTGCTCCCTCACGGTGGCCATTCCAATTCTATCCGCCATGGGTGTGCAGTGCTGCCCGCTGCCCACCGCATTTTTGTCCACGCATACGGGCGGCTTTACCGGCTTCACTTTTCTGGACATGACGGAGGAAATGCCTAAGGTTGCCGCCCACTGGGCGTCTCTGGACATCCGCTTTCAGGGGATTTACAGCGGGTTTCTGGGCAGCGCCCGCCAGATTGACACGGTGGAGGCGTTTATCCGCCGTTTTCGCGGGAAGGACACCGTGGTGGTGGTGGATCCGGTGATGGGAGACGACGGGAAAATCTACCAGACCTACACGCCGGAGATGTGCGCGGGTATGGCGCGTCTGGCGGACGCGGCGGACGTGATTACCCCCAATCCGACGGAGGCTTCACTGCTGCTGGGGGGCGCGGGGACGCTGCCGGACGGCGCGGATTTCCGCGGGGTGACGGAGGCGCTGAGCCGGGGCGGGCGCCGCTCCGTGGTGCTGACCGGCTTTTCGGAGCGGCCGGGACGCACGGGGGCGCTGTGCTTTGACGCGAAAACCGGCCGGACGGAGGCGGTGCAGACCGAATTCATCTCCCACCCCATGCATGGCACCGGCGACGTGTTCGCCAGCGTTCTGACCGGCGGACTGCTGCGGGGCGACGGCCTGATTCCCGCGGCAAGGCGGGCCGCCGAATTTGTCCGCGCCTGCGCGGAGCGCACCGTGGCGGAGGGAATCCCCGTTCGGGAGGGCGTGGATTTTGAGCCGCTGCTGGGGCGTCTGGTTCCCTCGCAGGCGAAAGACGGAGAGAAAACAGGAAAATAGGGGACATGGGGATGTGTGAGCGCCGCCCGGCCGTCAAAAGACGGCCGGGCGGCGCTTTTTCGCAGGACTCCGCGGGCTGCCGCGGGGTTACGCCTGCTCCGTTCCGTTCTGGCCGGGCAGGTGGAATACGCCCACCAGGCGCTTGAGCTTCTGGGCCTGGGCGTCCATCTCGTGGCTGGCGGCGGCGCTCTCCTCCGCGGTGGCGGAGTTCACCTGCACCACGGTGGAGATCTGGTCGATGCCCAGCTTCACCTGTTCCACGGACTGGGCCTGCTTTTCCGCGGCGTCGGAAATCGCCTGAATCATCTTCATGGCCTCCGCCGCGCGGTCGGCGGCCTGGCGCATGGATTCAGCGGTTTCCTGCGCGATATCCGTGCCCTCGCCCACCGCCTCGGCGGCGGTGGCAATCAGGGCGGCGGTGTTCTTGGCGGCCTCGGCGCTCTGCTGGGCGAGGTTGCGCACCTCGTCGGCCACCACGGCGAAGCCCTTGCCGGCCTCGCCGGCCCGGGCGGCCTCCACGGCGGCGTTCAGCGCCAGAAGGTTCGTCTGGAAGGCGATGTTGTCGATGACGTTGATAATCTGCTGAATCTGGGCGGAGGTGTCGCTGATGTTCTTCATGGCCGCGGTGAGGCGGCCCATATCGGCGTTGCTTGCCGCCACGCTTTCGGTAGCGGACTTGGACAGGCTGTCGGCCTGTGCGGCGCTGCCCGCCGTTTCGGTGATGCCGTCGGAGATGGAGGCCACCATGGTGGACAGCTCCTCAACAGAGGACGCCTGCTCCGTCGCGCCCTGCGCCAGCGTCTGCGCGCTGTCGGAGACCTGGGCGGAGCTTGCCGCCACCTGGTTCGCCACGGTGTTGAACTCGGACAGGGTGGAGGAGAGCATCTCGGAGGCTTTGACCAGCGCCTGCTTGATGACGGCGAACTCCCCGTCGTAGGAGTGCCGGAACTCCAGCTCCAGATCGCCGTGGCCGATGCGATCCAGCAGGACGGAGATCTCGTTGATGTAGGCGATGTAATCCTTCAGCCGGGCCACCAGCGATTTCATGGAGCCGGCCAGACGGCCGACCTCATCCTTGGAGGTTACGTCGATGTTCACGTCCAGCTTGCCCGCGGCCAGCTGATCCGTGATGTCGGTCAGGTGCTTGAGGGGCTTGGAAATGCTCTTGGCGACCAGCAGAATGCTCAGGAAGATCAAAACTGCCGCCGCCGCGTAGGTCAGCACGTTCACATAGAGCAGCGACTGCGTCGTGGCGCCGTACTCCTTGGCGGGGACGGTGGTGACAACCAGAAACTGGCTCTGGACTTCCCGGCGGGCGGCCGCGTAGAATTTCGCGCCGTCCGCGGTGTAGGAAAAGGCCTTGCCCGTGGAGGCTTTGATCTCCCGATCCATGCTGGCGGAGTATCCCGCCTTCTTGTAGTTCTTCAGCACGAGGCCGGCCTTTTGGGCGGCGAGGATCGTGCCCGCCTTGGAGATTAGAATCTGAGAACCGGTTTTAAAAGAAGTATCGGCGCCGGTGACCTGCTCGCATACATTGGAGATTTGAAGGTCAATGCAGGCCACGCCGATCACGTTGCTGGAGGAATCCCTCACCGGCACGGAAATGGTGGTGACCATGTCGCCGGTCTGCGCGTCCTTGTAGGGCTCGGTCACGATATAGCCCTTTTGAAGGTCGCCGGAGTCCGCAAACCAGTACGGGCGGGTGGTCACGTCAAAACCGGCGTCCGGGTGCCAGCCGTTGTCCGAAAAGGACAGATCGGTTTTGGCGCTGGCGAAATAGGCGGCCAGAATGTTGTCCGGGTCGCTGCTCTCGGTGGCTTTCAGCATGGCGAGGACGGGCTGGTAATAGGCGCTTTGCTTCATGTTGGCCTGCGTTGTACCGGCGCTGATGATTTGGATTACACTCTGATCCCGCGCCATCTGCTGGGCGGTATCGATGTATTTCCCAAAATACTGGGAGACTTCCACAGCGCTTTTTTTGTTGGCCGTCTGCAGCAGTCTGTTTTCCCCGGACGCCATGTCCCGGGAGGCAATGGTGGAGGTGATCGCGCAGACGATCACCATGGCGACGAGCATCATTCCGCCGATGCCGGTGAGAATTTTGTTTGCAATGCTTTTCATGAAATCACTCCTTTTTTCCCCGCATCTTCCGGCGGGTGCTGACAAGAAAAATCCCTGTGTTTTTGGCCTGTGCCATTATTTTATATTTCGTCGAATTTCACAAAAACCTTAGAAAAAATCCGGGTAAACGCATATTTTTACTCTATTTTAATTTTATTTAAAAGCGAATCTGCGCAAATGAAAAAAGCGCCCGCTTCCCCGGAGGGGAAACGGACGCAAAGGAGAGTGCGGAAAACGGACAGGATTTTCCGTCAAGCGGACGTTTTCAGAGCGGATCTGTGCGGAATGCGCGGCGGCTAATCCCGCCGGTCGAAAGCGGATCCCTCGCCGTCCCCCGTCAGGGGCATACGGATATAGGCGCTGATTTGCCGCCTGCGCTGGGTCAAAAGGAGCTCTTCCTTCACCGCGTCCATCTGCCGCGCGAGCGCCGCGCGGCAGGGGGCGACAAACGCGCCCGCCGCGTCCAGATCCGTGCGGATTTCCCGGCGGAGCTCTCTGCACTCGGCGGTTTCCGCCAGAGATTCTTTGCTGGTGTCCATGGTTTCAATCTGGGTGAAAAGCGACTGCAAATGCCCGCCGAGATCGGCGTAGAGATCAATCTGTGCCAGAATTTCATCGGCGTCGGAGGTGTCGAGACGGGGAATGGCTTCTTCCGCGCAGGCCCGTAAATCCCTGGCGATTTTCCGGGCCTCATGAAGAAGCTTCGGACGTCCTCCGGAGCGTACTTCAGATTGTAGTTCCATTGCTTACCCCCCTGATTATTTTGAGGACGATGATGAGGTGCCAAAGAGTGCGGAAAGCATCCCGGATGTGCCGTTCAGCTTGGACAGCGCCGTCTCCATGTCGGAAAACTTCTTGTAGTATCGCTCGGAAAGGTCATTGAGCTTTTCTTCCAAATCGGAGATGGAGGAGGTCTCATTGTCGATTTTGGTGGTGAGGTTGGT
Organism: Dysosmobacter sp.; assembly: GCA_041859815.1. Lineage (GTDB taxonomy): Bacteria > Bacillota > Clostridia > Oscillospirales > Oscillospiraceae > Oscillibacter. Next base: position 9,200 of record JBFLFX010000089.1, read on the forward strand.
AACGGCGGTTTTCGATGTTTTTTTAAAGTCGCTGA
>JBFLFX010000090.1:0-9164 GCA_041859815.1 Dysosmobacter sp.
CGTTGAACAGGAATGTCTTTCCCCCTGGCTCGTCCGTCCAGCGGTACAACTGCTGATAATCGCTGATGTCGCTGACATAATCCCGGATATAGCCGGGATTCTTTACGTCGTCCTCATAATGCTGGGCGTCAAAGCCCAGCCACGGGTAGACGGAGGTGCGGTTCCAGCCGGAGGCGAGATAGGGGTGAAACGCAATGGTGTGATATCCCATCTTTTTGACCTGTGAGACCAGAGAGGGCGCGCCGTCGTACAGATAGAGCTGATAGGCCACCGTGGAGGAAGGCAGAAACGCCAGAGAGTCCCCGGTGAGGTATTCAAACTCCACGTTTGCCGTGCCGCCGCCGGACACAGGGGAGATCATCATGCCCTTGACAGTATTTTTTGTCAGAGAGTGATAAAACGGCAGCGGATCGGCGGAGAGCTTGAGATTTGGGAAGGATGCGGCAAGATCCGCGAAGGACTCGTTCATCACAACAATCAGATTGGTGGGCTGCCGCGTGGCGGAGAACATGGTGGAAACGCTGTCGTTTGCCACGCTGTCTGCAATTTTCTGTGCCTTTTCGGCGGAATAGCCCTCCGGCGCGGAGACAAAGCTGTACCGAAGCGCGGTGGTAAAATTCAGCAGGAAGCCGTTTGCCTGTGTTTTCCACTGCTGCGTATAGATGCCGATGGCGGGGAGCAGCCCCGTGAAGAAAAAGACGCCGCAGAATGCCGCAATGAGTCCGCTGGAGCCGATGATCGTCCATCTGTGCAGCTTTTGCCGTCCTCTGGGGTGAAACAGCAGGTGGGAAAGAAAAATCAGAAGCCAGTAGATTCCCAGAATCGCGGCAGCCTTCCAAATAATCCGATCCGGCCTGAAGCTGAAGCCCCCCGCCACGTTCAGCGCCGTGCGGATGGCCAGCACGTCGCAGGGGAAAATGATGCGTCCGCGGAAATTCAAGACGTAGTGATTGATTAGACCGAACGCAAAGCAGGGCCCGGAAGAAACGGCGGCGGCAATCCCCTTTCGCCCGATGATCATGCGGAATACCCAATAAATCAGGTAATACCAGATCAGATTCAACACTACCTGCTCGGCGGTCAGGCTGTTGAACGGATCGTTGTCGTTCAGAATTTCCACCATCAGGTAGGATGCCGGCGCTCCCAGCAGAAAAACTGCCCGGGATATATTTTCCCGGCTGGCCAGCCATGCGGGAAGTGTCCGGCGGCGGGGCGTGCCGGACGTCTGTTCCTCGTCCGCAATCGGTTTATCGGGCAGCCCATGGGCGCCTAAATCGGAGTTTATGGCAATCCATCCCTTTCAGCGGATCAAAAAGTACGGCAGACGCCAAGCGGCTGCCGTACAGTAATCCCGGATTTTATTTGTGCAGCAGGGGAGAAAGCGGTTTATAAATCAGGAAACAGATGCCGGTGACAAGCAGCCCCTTAATGAAAGTAAACGGCATATTGAAGATGACCAGACATTTGATCAGACTGTTTGCGGAGGGCAGAATCTGATGATATGCCCCGATAATTGCCTTCATCGGCATTCCGTAAAGAGTGACATAGGCAGGGTACACCACAAAATAGTTCAGAGGAACGGAGAAAGCCGCCATCAGCAATGTGCCTGTCAGCGCGCCTGCCAGCGCGTTTTTACGGGATTTCCGCCGCTGGTAAATCCAGCCTGCGGAGAAGGAGAACACTGCGCCCAGCGCAAAGTTACAGACCTCGCCGATATAAGCAGAAGAACTTCCTTTAATCAGAGCGTGGAGCAAATTCTTCAAAAATGCCACCGCTACGCCGTAAACGGGGCCGAGGCTGAATGCCGCCAGCAGCTCCGGCAGATCGGAGATATCCATTTTGACAAACGAGGGAATCAGCGCGGGGAGGGGGACTTCGATGAACATCAGCGCAAAGGCAATCGCGGACAGCATGGCGGTGACAGTAATGCGGTGGGTTTTGCCGCGGGAGGTCACATTTCCCGCGGTATTGGTGTTGAGTTCCGACATAAAAACACTCCTTTATATTGTTTGAAAAACACCTTGCGATCTTTTGCCTTCTCAAGGTGACCAAACAACAAAGGAGCTCCTCTGCCGTTGTAATCTTCTTCCATCCAGACTTTAACTGTCGGTCCCGGAGTTACACCGGATCGGCGGGCGCGCTGCGCGCCCGGTCGCGGACTTTACCGCCGGTGGGGAAGTTCGCCCCGCCCTGAAGACTCCGTATCCAATTTGCTTTTCTGTCCATAATATACAATATTATACGGAGAAATGCAAGATAAAATTTGCTCTTTACACAGAGGAACAAATGTTCTATACTGAAAATTGCCATATAGAATATCAGGAGGGGGGATGACAGTGCGGGGAAAACAGTCGGCCTGCTGCTTCACGGGGCATCGGCCCGGGAAACTGCCGTGGCGCTATCACGAGGAGGATCCGCAGTGCATTGCGCTGAAAAGACGGATTATGGACGCAGTGGAAACCGCATATGAGGAGGGGTTTCGCCATTTTCTATGCGGGATGGCGCTGGGGTGTGATCTCTATTTTTGCGAGTGCGTCGCGGTACTGCGTGCAAAACATTCGGATGTGACGCTTGAGGCGGCGATTCCGTGTCCCACCCAGGCGGATTCCTGGCCTGAAGGGGAACGGGAGCGCTATCGCGCGCTGGTGGCAGCCTGTGATTATGAGACGCTGATTTCGGCAAAATACACGCCGGAGTGCATGCAGCGCCGGGACCGGTATATGGTGGATCATGCGTCGCTTTTGATTGCGGCATATGACGGAACCGCCGGCGGTACGCAGTACACCATTCAGTATGCCATGCGGCGGGGCATTCCCGTGGTAGATCTGCCGATCCTGGTATCCGGGAAGCAGCCGGAACGGCGGCGGAGAGAGAACTGAAGCGCACAGCGGGGAACTCGGGAAGAAAGAGGGTTCGGCGCGTTTGAAGTGCTGTTTGGTGAAAAATTCAGCGTTTGTCGCCAGGCTTAAATATCAGCGCCATCACAACGCCGAAAACCACCGCGGCGGCAATCCCTCCGGAGGTTGCGGTGAGCCCGCCGGTAAAGACGCCGAGCCAGCCGTCCCGGATGACCGCCTCTTTCACGCCTTTTGACAGCGCGTAGCCGAAGCCGGTTAGGGGAACCGTAGCGCCCGCGCCGCCCCAGTCCGCGAGGGGGCGGTAAATTCCCAGCGCGCCAAGCAGCACGCCCGTGACCACATAGCCGGTCAGGATTCGGGCGGGAGTCAGCTGGGTTTTGTCGATCAAAATCTGTCCGACGGCGCAGAGAATGCCGCCGCAGAGAAATGCGTTGAGATATTCCATCTTATTTTCCCTCTCTTTTGATTGGCCGTGGCCCGGGCGGAACAGCTTCGTCCGGGCTGCGTTTTATTTTTCCGCTGAAAAACAGACGGCATGGCAGATGGACGGAATCGATTCGCCCTGACAGCTGGAGATGGGCGAGAGCAGTGCGCCGGTTGGCGCCAGCAGGAGCTTCTTCCATTTTCCCCGCCGCATTTCCGAAAGCAGGTATCCGTTCAGTACCGAGGCAGAACAGCCGCAGCCGGAGGCTCCGGCGTGCATATCCTGCCTTTCCCGGTTGTAGAGCAGCATTCCGCAATCCTGATAATTGTCCGAGAGATCCATTCCATCCCGGCGAAAGAGATCCTGTACGATGTCATGTCCCAGTTTTCCCAAATCGCCTGTGAGAATGAGATCATAATCCTGAGGTGTGGTGCCGGTTTCCCGGAAAAAGGCGGACAGCGTGTCGTAGGCGGCGGGCGCCATGGCAGCGCCCATATTGTTGGTGTCGTGAATGCCCATGTCTACAATTTTTCCGCAGGTGACATGGGTGATATAGGGGCCGGGCCCTTCCGACGCCAAAATGGTGCAGCCTGCGGCGGTGGCTGTCCACTGCGCGGTGGGGGTACGCTGATTCCCGTAGGGAACCGGCATCCGGTACTGCCGCTCTGCCGTACAAAAGTGGGAGGAGGTCATGGCGGCGGTACGTGCGGCAAAGCCGCCGTCGATGAGCAGAGCGGCCAGCGACAGGGATTCGCCCATGGTGGAGCAGGCGCCGTAAAGCCCGTAGAGCGGGATGCGGGATTCCCGCAGGGCAAAGGAAGTGCCGATACACTGGTTCAAAAGGTCCCCCGCGAGAATATAATCCAGTTGGGCGGCTTTTAGCTTTCCCTTGCGAAGTGCCTCATGAAGAACGCGCTTCTGCATGACGGATTCCCCTTTTTCCCACGTTTTTTCTCCAAAGAAGGAATCTTCGTCCAGCTCGTCGAAATACTCCGCCAGGGGCCCTTCCTTTTCAAATTTTCCCCCGATGCAGGCAAACGACAGCACCGACGGCGGGCTCGCCAGCGCCACTGTCTGCCGCCCCAAACGCTTTGCCAACACAGATCACTCCTTCCAAAAGAATCTCTGATAGTTTGTCCTGAAAAACCGGAAATATCAGCAAAAACAGGAATCTTTTCGGGATGGAAAACACTGTACATCCCGCCGGCGAAGTGTTATACTGTACCCTAATAGACATCCAGATCTTTTCATGAGGACAGGAATAGGAGCGGTTTACCGATGAGTGAGGAAATGAGAACGTTTGGCTATCTTTGCCCAAAATGCGGCAAGCCGGTGCTGGCATCCCGCAGCGTTTTTGCGCTGGAGGCGTCCAACGCGGAGGTGGCTTGCGAATGCGGCGATTCGGCATTGGAAGTAAAGTTTGACGGCAAATTTTATCATCTTTATGTACCCTGCGGCATCTGCGGGGAAACCCATGAGGCGAGATGTACGCCGGGGCAGATCGTCGGCGGGAATGGGATCGGGCTTGCCTGTCCAAAAACCAAGCAGTTTTGCTGCTACGTCGGTCCGGAGGAAACGGTGAAAAAGAATCTCCGGGAACTGGAGATCCTCCGGGAAAAGGAGAAGCAGCAGGAGGAAAACCCGGAGGCGTTCGCAGACAGCGTGATCATGTATGAGGTTCTCAGCGAACTGAAGGAGATTGCCTCCCGCGAAAACGGAATCGTCTGCGGCTGCGGCAGCCACCGCTATAAAATGGAAATCCGCCGCAGTGCGGTGGATTTGATCTGTGCGGACTGCGGCGCGAAGCTGCGGATTCCGGCGGCGACGGATGAGGATCTGGATGCGCTCTGCTGCCACCTGAAACTGGAAATTCCGGGAAAGAAATGATTCTCTGCTTTGCCGCTTTTCTGGCGGGCGTGATTGCCGTACTGGTACTTGACCGAAATCTTCTTTGGGCAATCCTGTTCGGGTTGGCGCTGTTCTTCCTGCTGGGCCTGCGGCGGGGATATTCACCTGTAGAACTTTGGAAAATGGCTTGGAAAAAGGGAAGAGAATCCCTGATTGTCATTCCCGTATTTCTTATGATTGGCACGGTAACGGCGCTGTGGCGCGCCTCCGGCACAATTTCATTTTTCCTCTATTACGGGCTGCGGGGGATTCATCCGGCGTGCTTTCTGCTGGCGGCGTTCCTGCTCTCTGCAATCCTTTCGTTTGCGCTGGGAACCTCTTACGGTGTCTGCGGTACGGCGGGAGTGGTCCTGATGGCGCTGGCGCGGGGCGGCGGCGTCCAGACGGCCTTGGCGGCGGGGGCCGTGCTTTCCGGCGCTTATTTTGGCGATCGTTGCTCGCCCATGTCCTCCTGCGCCATGCTGGTTGCGGCATGTACAGGTACAGAGCTTTACAGGAATGTCCGGGAAATGCTGAGGACAGCGGCGCTGCCGACGGTGCTTGCCATCTTGTTTTATGCGGTACTGTCGGGAAGGCATCCAATTGAGAAAATGAATCCGCGGGTTTTGCATGCGATCAGCGCTCATTTTTCAATGCCTTGGTTTGTCCTGCTGCCGGCGGTATTTGTACTGGTGCTTCCGCTGCTGCGGGTACCGGTGAAATGGGCGATGTCGGCCAGCGCGCTGGCGGCGTTTTGCCTGAGTGTTTTTTTACAGCACCTTCCGGTGCTGACGGCGCTGAAAACAGCATTGTTGGGGTATCTGCCCGCCGCGCCGGAACTGCGGAAAATTCTCGCCGGCGGCGGACTGGTTTCCATGCTCTCCGCCTCTGCAATCGTGTTTGTCACCAGTCTTTATTCCGGAATTTTGGAGGGGATTGACGCGCTTTCCCCCGCGAAGGAGACGGTCGATAGGCTGGCGGGAAAAATCGGCCTCTTTCCCACCGCCGCGCTGGCCAGCACGGTGATTGTCAGCGTTTTCTGCAATCAGAGCGTCATGGTGATTATGGATGAGCAGCTGCTGCACGGGTGTTATCAAAAGCGCGGCGCGTCCTCCCTGGAGCGGGCGATGGATATTGCCAATTCCGGCGTCACACTGGCGGGTCTGGTGCCGTGGAGCATCGCACTGACGGTTCCGCTGACCATGTTGGGCGCGGATTTGTCGGCGATTCCCTACGCCGTGCTGCTCTACTTTATTCCGCTGTGCTATCTCTTTACAAGAAAATTCTTTATGCCGGCCCAGAGAGCCGGTATGCGGGCTCGTTCGTAGTGCCCTTCGGAAAGGACATCACGTTATGATTTCACTTTTGTCGCGCTTTTTTATTCATGATTATGAGAATACGGAATCTGCCGTCGTCCGCAAAGCATACGGCATTTTATGCGGTATCGTCGGAATCTGCCTGAACGTCCTGCTGTTTGCGGGAAAATTTTTTGCCGGAACACTTTCCGGCTCCATCGCAATCACAGCCGATGCGTTTAACAACCTGTCCGACGCAGGCTCCTCTGCCGTGACGCTGCTGGGATTTCAACTGGGCGGGCAGAAAGCCGACCGGCAGCACCCCTTCGGCCACGGACGGTTTGAGTATCTGTCCGGCCTGATCGTAGCCATGCTGATTATTCTGATGGGATTTGAGCTTGGAAAGACCTCGTTCTCCAAAATTCTGCATCCGCATTCTGTGCAGGCAAATGCGCTTGTAATTGCAATCCTCTGTGTATCAATTGCTGTAAAGCTATATATGTTCACATATAACCGGACGGTGGGGGAGAAATTCTCCTCGCCAGCCATGCGCGCTACCGCGTTGGACAGTCTCAGTGACTGCACAGCAACCGCGGCTGTTTTGATTGCCATGCTGATTGAGCGCTTTACCGGCATCAATATTGACGGCTGGTGCGGTATTTTAGTGGCGGCATTTATTCTCTATTCCGGCTTTCATGCCGCGAAAGAAACCATCAACCCGCTGCTGGGCGAGCCGCCCTCTCAGGCATATGTGCAGCAGATTAAAAATATTGTGCTGTCACATCCCAAGGTGATTGGTATTCACGATTTGATCGTCCACGATTACGGCCCCGGACGCCGTATGATTTCTCTCCATGCGGAGGTTTCCGCCTCGGAGGATGTGCTGAATCTGCACGATGAAATTGACAACGTGGAAAAGGAACTGCGGGAAAAACTAGGCTGTGAGGCGGTCATTCACATGGATCCTATAGTGACCGACGATGGCGTAACGGAGGAGACCCGGAAAAAAGTCGCCGCGCTGGTTCAGTGCATTGATGATCAAATCAGCATCCACGATTTCCGTATGGTTTCCGGCCCGACGCATACCAACGTGATTTTTGACGCGGTAGTACCTTTTAAATTTCGCCTGACCGACAAGGAAGTGGCGGATAAAATTGAAACGGCTGTCCGTACATTGGACGGCAACTATTATGCCGTTGTGAACGTGGAGAAGTCCTATACATGAGAAAAGCGGCGGTCATCCGACTGCCGCTTTACATGATCATTTCCAGGTTTCCCAGATATCGGGACAGTAGCCTACGGTGGCGTCTGCACCGTTTCGCACGATGGGTGCGTTGAATAGCTCCGGATGCTCCAGCAATTTTTCCTCCTGTGCGTCGGGCGTGATGTATGGCATATACAGCGTTTCATAGGCGCGGCTTTTCGTGTTGACCAGCGCCTCAAAGCCCACATTTTTCCGCACGGACTGGTATTCCCGGGGGGACAGCCCCTTGGAAACCAGATCGATGTACTGGTACTTTATCCGCCGCTCCCTGAACCAGCGTTCCGCTTTTTTGCTGTCAAAAGATTTGGACGAACCGAAAATCTGAATATTCATGCTGTGTCTCCTTTTACCTTTAAGAATCCCGGCGGGTGCCCGGAAAATTTCACGAAAGAGGTGCTTTTTATGAAAGAGAGCGTTGCTAAATTAAAAGAACTGGTTGAAAACAGTCACAATATTGTGTTCTTTGGAGGAGCCGGTGTGTCTACGGAAAGCGGCATTCCTGATTTTCGCAGCGCAGACGGTCTCTATCATCAGCAGTGGCGTTACCCACCGGAAGTTATTTTAAGCCATTCATTTTATGAAAGCAAGCCTGAGGAATTTTTCCGCTTTTACCGTGCCAAGCTGCTGACGCCGGATGCCAAACCCAACGCCGCCCATAAAAAACTGGCGGAGCTGGAGAAGCGCGGCAAACTGCGGGCGGTTATCACCCAGAACATCGATGGGCTGCATCAAGCGGCCGGCAGCAAGAACGTATTGGAGCTTCACGGCAGCGTTCGCCGCAACTATTGCGAAAAATGTGGCAAGTTTTATGACTTGGATTATATTCTGCATTCAGAGGGCGTTCCGCACTGCTCCTGCGGCGGAAGGGTGAAGCCGGACGTGGTGCTTTATGAGGAGGCGCTGAACAGCGATGTTCTCGCCCGCGCGGTGCGTGCTCTTTCGGAAGCGGATCTGCTGATTGTCGGCGGTACTTCTTTGAATGTCTATCCCGCTGCGGGGTTGATTAACTATTACCGGGGTAATCAGCTGGTTCTGATAAACAAGACGGCGGTGGTGCAGGATTTGTCCGCCAGTTTGGTCATCACTGATCCCATAGGAGAGACGCTGGCACAGATTTGATGCGGAAGAATCATTTCGTCAGCCGGATATCCCGGCGGGCGGAATGATTCTTAAAATGTGAACTGGATGCGGTTTCCAGCGCAAATTCAATTTTTTTTGCGGGAAATGGGGAAATGGCTGTTGACAAACTGGGGTGTACTGGCTATAATAATCAAGCAGTCTTTCCTCCGGGAACAGTGATTTGCGGCTGTGCTGGAACTGGTAGACAGGCCAGCTTGAGGTGCTGGTGTCCGAATCGACGTGTGGGTTCAAATCCCGTCAGCCGCACCAGTTTTTTCAAAATGTGATAGACGTGCGCGAGTGGTGGAACTGGCAGA
>JBFLFX010000091.1:0-9141 GCA_041859815.1 Dysosmobacter sp.
GGGCGCCTGGCAGGTCCGAACTGCCCGGCCGGCAGTATTGTCCGACGCGCACTGCTGAATTACACGCGGAAAAATTTCGGGGTTCCGGTCAGTGACAGCCCCTATCTGCTCAGCACCTATGAGGCGCTGGGCGAGTGCCCCATCCATAACGGCGGCGCGGCGGCTTCCACAGGCGGAACCACCGGGGAAACCGGCGATCAAACGGCCACGGGAACGACCGGGGATAATCAGAGCACCGGAACCGGAACGGGGACTGCGGGAACCGGGACGGGTACCACCGGAAATACGGCAGTCGGCACACAGAATTCCGGCGGCAAAAACAAGTGATGGAATAAAGCCAGAGGAACCGATGCGGCTTGAAAAACGGATTTTGAAAGCCGGAGAAACGGGCGGGGGAATCCCGGCGGCCAATCCATCAGAAATCGGGAGCGCCCGGGAAACCTGACAGGGTTTCCCGGGCGCTGTGCTTCTTGCGCATTTTGAAATTACACCGGTTTGGATCCGCCGGAGACATCCGGGCTTCCGGACGCCAGCTCTTCCTTTGCCTCCCGGAGGAGTTTGCGTTCCGCTTTGGACGTCAACTGGCTTTCATCAAATTCCGCGAACAGATCGGGCCGGCGCAGCATGGTGCGCTTGTAGCTCTCCTTTTTCCGCCAGGCGTCCACCCTGGCGTGATCGCCGGAGAGCAGCACCGCCGGGACTTTCCGCGTATGCCATTCCTCCGGCCGGGAATACTGAGGATATTCCAACAGGTGGTTCCAATGGGATTCCTCCTGAAAGCACTCCTCATCCGGCAGGACGCCGGGGATCATGCGGCAGACGGCGTCGCAGACCGCCACGGCGGGAATTTCACCGCCGGTCAGGACAAAATCACCGAGAGACAGCTCCTCGTCCACGCATTCGTCGATAAAGCGCTGATCCACGCCCTCGTAATGGCCGCAGACCAAAATCAGATGATTGCGGCGCTCTTTCAGTTCCCGGGCAACGGACTGGGTGAAGGTTCTGCCGCAGGGGGACATGAAAATTGTCCAGGGATGCGGATCTTCCGCGGCCTGACGGATGTGCGCCCAGCAGCGGTAAAGGGGATCCGCCTGCATGACTGCGCCGCGGCCGCCGCCGTAGGGATAATCGTCCACCTGCTTTTGCCTGTTGGCGGTATAATCCCGAATTTGATGGGATTGAATGGTGACGTAGCCGTGCTCCTGCGCGCGGCCCAGAATGCTGAAATTCAGCATGGCGTCTACCGCGTCCGGGAACAGGGTCATAATATCAATTCTCATCGACGGCAAGCCCTTCCAGCAGATGGATTTCCATGCGGTTTTGCTCCAGATTCAGCGACTTGACGAAGACATCCGGTACGGCGGGGATGAGATATTCCCGGGCGCCGCAGACGGTGTAAACTTTGTGGGCGGGGTAAGCTTCCACGGACTTCACGGTACCGAGAAGCGCGCCGGTATCGGCGTCGTAGGCCTCTACGCCGAGAAGCTCCTCATCGAAACACTCGCCGGGGCGCAGATGCGCGTCCTCCCGGCGGACGGAGAGAATTTTTCCCTTCATGCCGAGTGCGGCGTCCCTATCGTCAATGCCGGGCAACTTCAGCAGAATCAGGCTCTTATGGACGTGATTTGCCGTAGGCCGCACCGGATCCCCGTCAATGTAAAAAGTCTTGAAGCGGGTGAGAAACGGCGCGTCGGCATTTATCGGCTGCACCCGCAGCTCCCCCCGGATGCCGTGGGCGTTGACGATGCGGCCAACCCGAATATATTCCAGTTTCATAGGCGTCTCCTTCTTGGAAATTTTCAATGGTTTTATTATAGCCGTTTTCAGCCGGAACAGCAATGGAAATGTGAGCGGACCAGGGGGATTTCGCTTGACAGCCGCGAAAAGTTCTGCTATGCTCACAGTACAAAAGGGAGTAGCTTGCGCCGTTTCGGCGTTGCATGGGTCGTCAGCACGGTCCCGCGGGACTCGGCTCATGGGGGCAACAGGCGAGACTTTTGCTGTGCGTTGGTCATGGCAGAGGTCTTGCATTTTTTATGCGCCTGAGTGGACGACGCAGGGAAGGGGAGCATATGAAAACAGTTGCCTTGGTGATTTTTATCGCGGTCTATGCGCTGATGCTGATTCTGCCCAAATACCGGGCAATCACGGCGCTGGCCGCCAGCGCGGTGTTTGTGATCACCGGCATTCTTCCGGCAAAGGAGATTGTTCCGGCGATTGACTGGAATGTGCTGATGATGCTGGCGGGCACCATGGGGACGGTATTCCTGTTTATCCGCTCCGGCATGCCGGAGCGCATGGCGGATCGGCTGGTGCGTATGCTCCCGAATGTCAAGTGGGTACTGGTTGCGCTGGCGCTGTTCGCCGGATTTGTTTCCGCGTTTGTAGACAACGTGGCAACCGTTCTGATGCTGGCACCCATTGGCCTGGCGATATCCAAAAAGTTGAAAATTTCCCCGGTTGCGCCGGTGTTGGCCATTGCCGTTTCTTCAAATTTGCAGGGCGCGGCCACGCTGGTGGGCGATACGACTTCCATTCTGCTGGGCGGCTTTTTAAAAATGGACTTCGCCGACTTCTTTGTAATGGACGGCAAGCCCGGGATGTTCTGGGTGGTGGAGGCAGGTGCCTTGGCTACCATTCCGGTTCTGCTGTTCCTGTTCCGCAAGGAAACCATGAAGGTGGACGCACAGGAACTGACTCCTGTGACGGATTACCTGCCATCAGTTTTGCTGCTGGGAACGGTGGCTTCTCTGATTGCGGCGTCATTCCTGCCGAAGAAGCCGGAGCTGATTAACGGCTTGCTGTGCATGGCGTTCTTTGTGGCGGGCATGCTCCGGGACTGCATCAAAAGTCGGGATCTGATCCCGGCAAAGCGCGCGCTGAAATCTCTGGATTACAACACGCTGCTGCTGCTGGCCGGACTGTTTACCGTGATTGCCGGCATTACCCGCGTCGGCGTGATTGACGATATCAGCGCCCTGTTTGTCCATCTGGGCGGGGACAGCCTGTTTGTCACTTACACACTGATCGTCTGGCTGTCGGTCCTGTTGTCCGCGTTTATCGACAATATTCCCTATGTTGCGGCAATGCTGCCGGTGGTCAGCCGGGTAGCCACAGCGCTGGGGACGGATCCCACGATTCTGTGCCTGGGCCTTCTGACCGGCGCGACGCTGGGCGGAAACCTGACGCCGATTGGGGCTTCCGCCAACATCGCCGCAGGCGGCATTTTGCGGAAGGAAGGCTACGAGGTTACCAACAGGCAGTTTATGCAGATTGGCGCGCCGTTTACACTGACCGCCGTTACGGTGGGCTATGTGCTGATTTGGCTGATTTATGCCTGACGGAATTTTATGATTCCAAATGAAAGCAGACCGGCCCCTGTTTGAAGAATTGTTGTACCCGCCTTTTGCCGGATTTTGCGCCGGGCCGCGTTCAATTTCTCCGCCATGAACCAATGCTGCCTGTAGAAATTTGCCCTGCCTGCCACAAAGCTCGGTAAAAAATCCAGACATCCCGATTTTTCAACCGCTCCCCGAAAGCGGGAGGAAACTGTGATCGGATAATCATTTCTCCCGTCCATAGAGCTTCCGTTATTCTGGCGTATATCTTGGATCATACCGTGTCGCCGTTTATCCAGACTGCCATTCTGATGGAAATTTTCCTGCTTGCGTCGGTTCGCATCACGTCAGGAGCAGTCGGAATGTTTCTCATGTTTGCGCGGCTGTTCCTGTACTATCGCGTCTGCGTCGGTTTTGTCCCATGCCATCAGCCTGACGCTCCCGGGCGAAAACTTATTTATCGCACCGGTGAATACCATGACTCTGCCGTTGCTCTTTGTCAGTCCCGCCCCGCTGCCACACGAGCAGATCCCAATGGATTCCGCATCCCCGTCTTTATCAGTCCGTTTGTCCGTGCCGTCGACAGCCTGCGAATGTTGGTATTTCAGATTCAGCAAACCGGATGCCCTTCCTGTTTGCGCGGAGAGTATTCTGCGTTGTAAGTTTTCATTGGCTGTTCACTTGCCAAATTGAGAAAGCAAGCGGCGTTTTTCGTAACCGGCCGATTGGAGATTCCTCAGGCCTTGACAAAACGAAAATCAGTGCTGCAATAATATCAACCTAGTTAACAGGGGGCGCGCTATGAAGGACACAAAATCAATGGAAGAGCTGGCGGATCTTTTCGTCCGTGTCGTTAATCGTTACAATGAAATGGAGAAAATCCCGTATTTTACAGGAACGGATCTCGTCCTTCATCGTTCGGAGGTGCATATGATCGACGCAATCGGGAAAAACCAGGACATCAATATCACCAAGCTCTCAAAGCTTCAGGGTATTACCAAGGCCGCCGTATCCAAAATGATCCGGAATCTTGTGAAAAAGGGCCTTGTTACGAAAAGCCTGTCCCCTGAAACGGAGAACGAAGTTGTTTTGAATATCACAGATGAGGGCAAGAAGGTCTTTGAAATCCATCGGGAATATCATGAGCGCCTGAATGGTGAATTTACGGGCATTTTTTCTGGGATGTCGGAACAGGCCCTGGATGATCTGCGATCAACGTTGATGAAGATGGGAAATGCGTTCGATAAAACGATTGAAGTAAAAACTGCCGAGCTGAACGAAAAGTTGACTGTTCCTAAATAATTTTTTTACGTTTATTGTGTAAACCTTGTTAACAGATAACCATGTATACATATAAGAGGGCGGAAACAGCATGCGGAATAAAATTTCTCTATTTGTAACTGTTCCCCGATTTCATGGGAACACCAGATATCTGCGCCATTTTGAAAGCAGCGCCGGATTTGCGTAAAAACCGGATTGCTTACACAATGAAAATTTACTTCAGTCAGGGAAAGAAAAATGAAGATGCAATGTACTTGAAAAGGCGGGCGCGGAACTTTGATCGCCGTCGGCTGGGAACATTTCTCGGAGGGTTCGATACGACGTCGGTCAACGCTACGCTGCCGCTGATTCAATCCAGTTTTCATACATCGATCGCGGGCGTCGAATGGGTTGTTGTCGCTTATCTGCTGACATTATCCGCAACCCAGCTCACATTTGGCAGAATTGCGGACATCTACGGATTGAAAAAAATTAATGTCATCGCCATGGCTGGTTTTACAGTCACTTCACTGCTCTGCGGACTCTCAGCCAATATCAGCGCGCTGATTGCATTCCGCGCCGTTGAGGGACTGAGCGCTGCAATGATGATGGCCACAAACAGCGCGCTCATCACCAACGCAGTAAGCCCCGCGGACAGGGGCAAAGGACTGAGCGCCAGTGCGATTGCTGTTGCCGTTTCTGCCTGCGCCGGACCTTCGGTCGGCGGGTTTCTTGCCACTGCCTTTGGTTGGCAGAGCATTTTCCTTGTGAAAGTTCCCGTCGGCTATCACAGCTCTTGCCATTCACACCATTCCAAAAGATATGCCGGCATCCGGCGAAAAGTTTGACCCGGCGGGAAGTATTCTCATCATTCTTGCGCTGATATTGATTCTTCTGCCGATTGCCGCAATGAGCAAAGCCACCGTCAATGCGGCGTTGGTTATCGGCTCGCTGGCCGCGGGTCTTATCCTGCTGGCTGTATTTCTGATCCATGAGCACCGGTGCAGCCACCCAATTCTCAATTTGAATCTTTTTCGAAACCGGGTTTTCTCAGCCGGTAATTTCGCGGCCGCTTTCTTCTTCATGACGGAGTATATGCTGCTGTTCCTTTGCCCGTATTAACCTTCAAATCAGCACGGAATGACGGCGACCGCCTGCGGGGTCCTATCCTGCTGCCGCTGTCTATTGCAATGATTATCGCCGCGCCGGTCGGCGGCGCGCTTTCCGACAGATTCGGCAGCCGTGTGATCTGTGGCGTCGGAATGGGGATCATGACGGTTGCCGCCGTCGATTTTCAGCACGTTTCAGGCAACCACGCCGTCAAACCCGCTGCTGAATCGTTTTTTGCCGCCACGGGAATCGGAGCGGGACTCTTCAACACGCCGAACAACAGCGCCGTGATGGGAAACGTACCCGCGCAAAACCGGGAAATCGCCTCGGCAACCCTCGGAACCATGAAAAATATCGGGATGGTCCTCGGGGAAGCGATCGCCGCCGTGCTTTCCTCCAATATCACGGCCGCAACCGCGACGCTGAAAGCCGGAGGCATGCAGGGAATTGCCCTGCGGCAGGGGGCGTTTGCCGATGCGATGCGGATTACTTGCATGGTTACCGCATGCTGTGCCGCAGCCGCCCTGGTGCTGTCGCTTGTCAAAGGCAAGGCAGGGGAAACGGCTGGCCAAAAGGGAAGCAGCGGCAGTTGAAATACGTTTTCGCCTCCGCAATGTCCGAACAGGGGGATGACGGCGAACCGGATCGAAAGCGGAGGCTTTTGCATATTTAAAATTACTTTTATGAACAGAGCCTGAAAAAGGAAGGCGGTATTACCGCCTTCCCTTTAATCTACAATATCCACCGAAACCTTGACACCGATTTTCTGCGCGTAAGACCGCACCACGGTGCGGATCTCCTTGGCAATCCGGCCCTGACGGCCGATTACCTTCCCCATATCGTCGGGAGCGACGTGCAGCTCCAGCGTAACCTCCTGCTCACCCTGCACCTCCGTGACGGTGACGGCATCGGGATTGTCCACAAGATTTCTGGCGATGTAGAGCAGCAATTCTTTCATGCTCTATAGCCTCCCCCTCAGAGGACTTCTACTTTTTTCAGCAGAGCGCGAACCGTATCGGTGGGCTGAGCGCCGGATTTGATCCAAGCCTGCGCGCGCTCGGTGTCGATTTTGATTTCCGCCGGGGAGACGCAGGGGTTATACGTGCCGATCTCCTCGATAAAACGGCCGTTGCGGGGGAAACGGGAGTCCGCTACGACGACTCTGTAAAACGGAGATTTCTTGGCGCCCAAACGGCGCAGTCTGATTTTAACCATGGTTCATGTACCTCCAAAATATTGTTTGAGTGATTCTCTTATGATAAATGCGCGGAGCACTTATACACTGAAAAATTTAACGGCGCTTTTTACGTTTGAAGCTGCGCATGCGGCCGCCCATCCCGGGAAGCCGGCCCCGGTTCATCTGCTTTGTCAGCTGCTGCATCATCTCAAACTGCTTGAGCAGGCGGTTGATATCCACGACCTGCAGCCCGCAGCCGGCGGCAACCCGCCTCTTGCGGCTGGCATTGAGAATCTGCGGGTTCTCCCGCTCTGACGGGGTCATGGACTGAATAATCGCCTCCGTATGGGCCAGCGCCTTTTCGTCAATTGTGGCGCCCTCCAGCTGGCGGCCCAGACCGCCGGGCATCATGGAGGCCAGATGGGAGAGATCTCCCATGCCCCGGATTTGCTGCAGCTGGTCAAAATAATCCTGCAGTGTCAGCCTGTTTTTACGGAGCTTTTCCTCCAGCTTGACGGCCTGCTTTTCATCGTAGTTTTCCTGCGCTTTTTCAATCAGCGTCAGCATATCGCCCATCCCAAGAATCCGGGAGGCCATTCGATCCGGATGAAAAGACTCAATCATATCCAGCTTTTCGCCGGTACCGACGAATTTAATCGGTTTTCCGGTGGCGGCGCGGATAGAAAGCGCTGCGCCGCCGCGGGCATCGCCGTCCAGCTTGGTCAGCACCACGCCGTCAATGCCCAGCGCTTCATCAAAGGCGGAGGCCGCGTTGACGGCATCCTGACCGGTCATGGCGTCCACTACCAGGAGAATTTCATTGGGATGGACGGCCTCCTTCATCCGCTTCAGCTCGTCCATCAGCGCTTCGTCCACATGGAGGCGGCCGGCGGTATCCAGAAACACCATATCGTTTCCATAGTCTTTGGCGTGGCGAACCGCTTCCTGCGCGATTTTCACGGGATCGCCCTGCCCCTGCTCAAAGACGGGAAGATCTATCTGTCCGCCGACAACCTGAAGCTGCTCAATGGCGGCGGGGCGGTAGACATCGCAGGCCGTCAGCAGGGGGCGCTTGCCGTACTGCCGGCGCAGCAGCCCTGCCAGCTTTGCGGTGGTGGTGGTTTTGCCGGCGCCCTGCAGGCCGACCATCATCACGACGGTGGGGGGCTGCGGCGCCATGGCGATCTTGGAATCCGTACCGCCCATGAGGGCGGTCATCTCCTCATTGACAATCTTGACGACCTGCTGCGCAGGCGTCAGGCTGTCCAACACATCACTGCCCACGGCGCGTTCCGTCACCTTTGCCACAAAGTCCTTGACGACTTTATAGCTGACGTCGGCTTCCAGAAGCGCAAGGCGAACCTCGCGCATTGCCTCCCGGACGTCGTTTTCTGTCAGGCGGCCCTTGCCGCGCAGCTTCTTGAATGTGGCGTTCAGTTTTTCACTCAGACTTTCAAATGCCATGGAATGCTCCTGTTATTCTTTCAGGGCGGAAGTTTCCGCCTTGACAATTTCAGCTAAATCCGTCAGCCGGGCGTCCTCATACTGGCGGTAGTTGATCGTTTCAATTTCCTCCGCCGCGGACGTGATGGCGTCCAAGTGCTTCCGCATTTCCTCGAAGCGCCGGATTAAGCCCGTCTTATCTTCAATTTCCTGCATCTGCGCCTCAGCGCGGACAATCACGTCCCGAACGCCCTGACGGGAAATTCCGGCGTTTTCCGCGATTTCGGACAGAGACAGGTCATCATTATAATAATAATCAAAAAACTCTTTTTGACGATCCGTCAGGAGTTCTCCGTAAAAATCATAGAGCATCGTCATTCGATAGGTTTGATTTTTCAAGCAAGCCCCTCCTCTGTAAAGTTTGTCCCCTTTACAACAAAAAATAGTTTACAGGAATTTGAGTCAAAAGTCAAGGGAAAAGCGGGGGAAAATACCGACTTTTTTCAAAGAACGGAAGAGATTGCGGACGGCGGGGCAAAAAAATCCCGCCTTTACGGGCGGAGGACAATTTTACGCCGCGAGCACAAAGGCGGACAACAAAAAACCACCCGCAGAGCGGGTGGTTTGAAGCCAGACTCAGATTGCACGCGTAACCTTACCGGAACGCAGGCACCGGGTACAAATATATACATGGCGAGGCGTACCGTTGACAATAGCCTTGACACGTTTTACATTCGGCTTCCAGGGACGGTTGGAACGTCTGTGGGAGTGGGAGACCTTAATACCAAAGGACACACCCTTATCGCAAAACTC
>JBFLFX010000092.1:0-8952 GCA_041859815.1 Dysosmobacter sp.
GCCAATCGGCTGTCCGCTTTTTCTCTGATCCTATTGATTTTCCTAAGGTGACTTGTTATGAAATACTGCCATATTATACCCGGCGTTTTTTGCTCACGCCCAAATCGCTTTATTGCGATTGTGGAGATTGAGGGAGAGAAACAGATTTGCCACGTAAAAAATACGGGGCGTTGTCGGGAACTTCTGCTGCAGGGCTGTACGGTTTATCTTGAAAAATCTGGTCAGCCCAATAGAAAAACAGCGTATGATCTTATCGCCGTTGAAAAGGGCGCGCGTTTAATCAATATGGACTCGCAGGCACCCAACAAGGTATTTGCTGAATGGGTGAATGAGGGAGAATTCTGCTCTGAGCTTTTGTCCGTTTATCCTGAGTACGTATATGGAAATTCCAGACTGGATTTTTGCCTGGAAACCAAAAACGGCAAGCACTTGGTTGAGGTAAAGGGTGTGACGCTGGAACGGGACGGCCGCGCCTATTTTCCGGATGCCCCGACGGAACGGGGTGTCCGGCATATTCGGGAATTGCAAAGAGCGGTCAAAGAGGGACTTGACGCGACTCTCTTTTTTGTGGTGCAAATGGAAAGAATTCTCAGTCTGTCCCCCAATGATGTAACACACCCCGCTTTCGGCGCCGCTTTGAGAGAGGCTGTTGCGGACGGTGTGAAGGTGGAGGCGTGGGGCTGCGCTGTAACGCCGGATACATTGGAAATACAATATCAAATTCCGGTAATTTTGAATGAGCTGGGAGCTTGACACATGAGTTTTCTTGAATTGCTTCTGATTGGCATTGGACTTTCCATGGATGCGTTTGCGGTGGCAATCTGCCGCGGGCTTGCGATGACGAAATTCAATTGGAAACATGCAGCGATGATTGCGGCATACTTCGGGGGATTTCAGGCACTGATGCCGTTGGCCGGCTGGGCGCTGGGATCCACTTTTGCAGGATATATCCAGAGGATTGATCATTGGATTGCGTTTATCCTGCTGACTTTGATTGGCGGCAATATGATTCGTGAGGCAGTTTCGGGAAGGGAAGAATGCAAGGCGGGAAAGTGCGATGAGGATCGGCTGGATCACAGGCAGCTGTTTTTCATGGCGATTGCCACCAGCGTTGATGCGCTGGCAGTTGGTATCACCTTTGCATTTTTAGATGTTTCGATTATTCCGGCGATTTCCATTATCGGAATGACAACCTTCGTCCTTTCCCTCTCGGGGGTGGCCGTCGGAAATTTCTTTGGCTCCCGCTACAAAAAGCGAGCGGAAATTACCGGCGGGATCATTCTGATTTTGATGGGGATAAAAATTTTAATTCAGCATTTAATGGGATAGCCGACTGATCGAAAGGGACGATCTCCGTATAACGGAGATCGTCCCTTTCGATCTTCACCTGAACGGCTTTAAGGGAAGCTGAATCAAAGAGCTGATGCAATTTCGAGAATTTCAAACTTCAAGCAGGAGGCTTGCCATACCTGAAGCAGGCGCCGGCCGCGCGTCGTACTGATAGAATGGTTTCTAATCCTTCGTACAGGGAGAGGCGTGCCGTAAAGCCGCCGGCTAAACCGGCGGCTTTACGAATGTGATTCAAACGAGAAAAGACTGCGGCACCTCCGGGGAATGCTTGACTCGGTTGCGCACTTGGCGTCGTCAAAGCGATCCGGTGTGTCGGCCAGATAGCCAGTAATCCGGCGAATACGTTCCAACGCCGGCCCGCCGTCCGACTCCCTGCGGCTGCAGTTGGGACATTCCTCCCCAATGCTTCCGGTTATCCGCAGATCGGATCCCGCTCTGCCGCGTGATTTATGGAGCCGTAGCCGATACCGGATTCTTTCATGCAACGGAGGACGGCTTCAAATGCTTCCGGGTTTTGGGAGGGACCGCCGTCCATCTCAATATAGGTGATATGGCCCGCGTTGGTCAGCGCGTGATAGGGGGCCTCCAGCTGAATTTTCCGGTAGGCACTAATGGGGAAATATACAGGGATATGGAAGCTATTGGTATAATGCTCCCGATCGGTGACGCCGGGCATGGTTCCGTAACGCGCTCTGTCCAACTGTACGAAGCGGCCGGCAAGCCCTTCGGCGGCAGGGGTGGCCAGCAGTGTAAAATTCAGATGGCGCTTCCTGCTTTCCACGTCCATCCGCTCCCGCAGATGCCGGATAATATTCAGACCTAATTCCTGACTCTCTTCACTTTGCCCGTGGTGTTTGCCGGTCAGCGCGACCAGCGTTTCCGCAAGGCCGACAAAACCAACGGACAGGGTGCCGTGCTGCAGGACCTTGCGGACTTCATCGCCTGGATTCAGCTTTTCACTGTCCAGCCATACCCCCTGCCCCATCAGGAAAGGAAAATTCCGCGCTTTGCGGCGGCACTGAATTTCAAAGCGCTCCAGGAGCTGCGCCACACAGAGATCCGTCACGCTGTCCAGCGAGCGGTAGAACACCTCCAGATTTCCGTGGGCTTCCATGCCCAGTCTGGGCAGGTTGATGGAGGTGGAGCTCAGATTTCCGCGGCGCGAACTGATTTCCCGCGTGGGATCATACACGTTGCCCATTACCCGCATGTGGCAGTCCATATAGGCGATTTCCGTTTCGGGATGGCCGGATTGATAATACCGCGCGTTAAACGGCGCGTCCAGAAAGCTGAAGTTTGGAAACAGGCGCTTGGCCGTGCAGCGGCAGGCCAACTGAAAAAGATCGTAATTGGGATCACCGGATTGATAGTTGACTCCCTCCTTAACGCGAAAAATCTGAATGGGGAGCATCGGCGTCTCTCCGTTGCCAAGCCCGGCAATAGTGGCCAGCAGGAGGTTTTTCACTGCCATCCGTCCCTCCGGTGAGGTGTCCATTCCGTAATTCAGAGAGGAAAAAGGCACCTGCGCGCCGGCGCGGGGCTGCATGGTGTTGAGAGTATGCAGCAGTGCTTCCATGGCCTGATAGGCGGCACCATCGGTTTCACGGACGGCGCGGCTGTAGGCGAACGCCTGATATTTGCAGACGGTTTCCTCATTCAGGCAATAGAGCGCCATCAGCAGCGGACGTTCCGCTGTCAGATAGGCGTCACAGTTTTCCAATGTGGGAGAGCGTTCGATTTGCGCGGCCAGAGAGCGGATTTCGGTTCCGGCGTTTTCCCGCCCCAGTTCCAGCATCACGGCGCGGGAAAGATTTTCCCGGTATTTTTTTATAAAAGTTTTCCGAATGCCCTCCGCCATGCCGTAATCAAAATTTACGATGGACTGCCCGCCGTGCTGATCGTTTTGATTGGCCTGAATGGCAATGCAGGTCAGCGCCGAATAGGCGGCGATGTCGTCAGGCTCCTGCAGGTGGCCGAAGCCGGTGGAAAAGCCGCCGTGGAACAGCTGAAGAATGTCAATTTGTGTGCCGGCGGTAGTAAAAGCGTAAAAATCCAGATCGTGAATATGAATATCGCCGCGGTCGTGCGCCCGTGCGAACTCCGGACGCAGCACATAGGTTTCATAATATGCCTTTGCGCCTTCGCTGCCGCAGCGCAGCATGCTGCTCATGGCGGTGCCGCCGGCGATATCGGCGTTTTCCCGCGTGACATTGCTGTCCTTGACCGGAAGGTAAGTAATAGCCGAATAGGCGCGCATCAGCCGGCTGCTGAAATTTCTGGAGCGGGTGCGTTCGTTCCGGTAGAGAATGTATGCCTTGGCGGTCTTGCTGAAACCGTTGTCCATCAGGACGCGTTCCACCAAATCCTGAACGTGTTCCACGCCAGGCAGAGAAATGCCCTCTACCTCCAAAATGGAAGCGACTTCCGCAGCCAGCCGGGCGGCGATTTCAGCCTGATTGGGGTGCTGAGAAGCGTCAAAGGCCTTCGTGATGGCGGCGGCAATTTTTTTTTCGTCAAATTCGACGATGCGTCCGTCGCGTTTCTGAATTTTCTTCATTGCCATGGGGGACCTCGTTTCTTATGTATCTGGAAAATATTACGGGCATAGCAGCCCGCCGTCTCAATCCATAAAAATGGAATTAAAAACATCGTATCACGCAGGCAAGGGAGTGTCAAGAAAGGGGAAAAATGTTCCCCGTATCCGGAGGATACGGGGAACGCGGGTCATGAAAGTCGGTTAGCAGCAGCCGGGTCCAGGGCCGGGTCCAGGGCCGCCGCCGCAGCAGTTATTGCCGCCGCATCCGCTGCCGCAGCAGCAGATGATCAGGATGGCAATGATAATGATCCAGCAGCAGCTGTTTCCACCGAAGAAACCGTTGTTATTGCACATACCGGAACCTCCTATGAAGTCGTAGACCGACAAGCATCAGTCTCATTCCATAGTATGCGGCACCGGCAAATCGGTGTTTAGGAAAGCCGGGCTGTTTTTACAAGCGCAGCGGCACTGGAAGATTCGGCGGAGGTAAATACGCCGCGGCTGATCAGCCTTTCGCGCAGCGTATCGCTGCTGCCGGAATAAGTGGCGTCCAACGTGTAATAAGAGATGTAAACCAGCTGCGCGCGAAGGAATGCCCCGCTTTTTAGCATGGAAACCTCACCGGAAGTCAGTACACCGCAGACAGCCGCTTTGTCCAGTGTGCCGGACAAATTGGTATTGGCGGAGGAACTGTAATCCAGCGCGCGGAGCATAAATTCCGTATACTGGGCTGCGCTGACCGCCCGGTTGGGAGAAAACAGCGTTTTGGTAATGCCTGCCGTATACCCCTTTGAATAGGCATAGCCAACATATTTTGCGGCGTTGGAGCCCGCCGTCAGATCCGTAAACGGAGGAGTGCCGGTATAGGCAAGCGCTTTTCCCTCTTCCCCCAAGACCCGGATAAACATGATCAGCGCCTGCAGGCGGGTGGGAGCAACTTCCAAATCATATCCGCTGCCGTAACCCGTATAAGTTCCCCTGAAAAGATGCACCGTTTTCAACGCATCCGCCATGGCATTATAGTCGGGAGCGGAGGATTTTACAAATTTGGCGGTTCCCTGATAGTGAACAACAGCGGTTTTGGAGGTTATGGTAATCTTGACAGATGCCCCTTCCGCCGCCAGATAGCGGTGGCGGAGCAACAGCGGGGAACCGCTCGCCGCGGTGGTTCCGGCAGTGACATCCACCACGGCGCCGGAGACGATCTTCAGTTTGGCGCTGCCGGCCAAAAGCATTACGTTCAGGCCGGTGGACCCGGAGAGAACGTCGGACTGCTTCAGGCGCATGTCCGTCCATTTGACGGCGCCGCTTTGACTGCCGGAGACGCCGGACGCGATTGTTTGATCGGAGGCGTCCAGCCGGCTCTCCACCGCGGAATCCACACGGGAAGTATAGCTTCCGTTCAGATAGGACAGGGAGATCAGCGGGTCGGAGCTGCTGCCGCCCGCGGCAAGCGCGAAGATCATGGAGGCGGAGCAGGCAAGCGCGAGAAGGGGAATCAGTATTTTACGTTTCATAAAAACTCCTGATTTGAAACTCAGCGGTTGGCAATCCGGTAACTCAGCGTCAGAAGACTGTCCGCAAAATGGATATTCTCAAATTTTACTTCCGGTCGGGAGGTAGAAAGTTCCATGTTCGTGAAATTCCAGAATCCGGCGATGCCGAGATCAATGAGGTGATTGGCTGTTTCCTGTGCGATCTGCTGCGGGACGGTCAACACGACGACGTCGATGGTGTGAGACTTTACATAGGCGTCCAGATCGTTCATGGAATAGACGTGGATGCCGTTGACAACGGTGCCGGTAATCTGCGGATTTACGTCAAATGCGGCTTCCGCAGTGAATCCCGCCTGAGAAAAATGAAAATTCTGCAGCAGTGCGTGCCCCAGGTTCCCCACGCCAATCATAATGAGGTGATGGTTGCTGTCCACACCCAGAATGTGGCCGATTTCCGCCTTCAGCTCATTGACGTTATATCCGTAGCCCTGCTGCCCGAATTCTCCAAAACAACTGAAATCCTGACGGATCTGAGAGGCCGTAATGTTCATTTCCGCGCCCAGCGAATGGGAGGAGATACGAACGACGCCGCGATTGCACAGATCGGTCAGCTGACGATAGTAACGGGGGAGACGTCGGATCACGGCGTCAGAAATATTCTCTTTTTTCAAGTTAGCCAACTCCAATCATATAATCTCAACTTGTTTTTCCTAGTTTACAGGATTTCAACGAAGTTGTCAATTTTTTTAACAATCTTTTTTTAAAAAATTTTTATATGAGGGCTTTACAGGGTGAAATTTATTTGTTATACTAATCAAGAACTTGCGCCCGTAGCTCAGTTGGATAGAGCGTTAGACTCCGACTCTAAAGGCCGCTGGTTCGAATCCAGTCGGGCGTACCAAGAAAGATCCCTGAAACAATTGCGTTTCAGGGATCTTTTATTTTTAAAGGAGCGGACAATCACTTTGAATTCCTGTATTTTGATGATTTGTACCACGTTTTACAATGAAAAATGGGGTACAAGTGCGGTACGAAACAAAGTGAAAACGGGATTCATTTGGATGTCATAATGTGTTGGGCCTTTTGAAAGGCAGACTGACGGTTTTGTGCCCCTGCGGGAATGAATTTAAATTTTCATGGTGCCATCCGGTGATTCATGCCCGAGGGGATACTGCGCTTCTGTCAGCTTCAGTTCCCGTTTGAAAAGACGTGTGGCGTAAGTGTACCACAATAAGTGAGAGGAGTAACCTGAAAATTGATCGGGTGCCGGACACCGGGATGGCGCCGTGCGCTTTCATAGACATGGGCGCCGGAGGTTTGACGATTGGATAATTGTCCACCGTCCTATGGAACATACCCCACGGTACCAGAAGCGTGACGCGATTCCGATTAAATTTTCTCTCCGTCCCTTTTGTCATGACCAGCATCCGTTTTTAAACGGCGTTTTTTACGGGAATAGAAAAAACTGAAAAGAGATTGGCAGAAGAAACATCATCTACCGGCTGCCGGTTTGACCTGATTGAAACCGGCGGCGCTGAAAACCGGGAGAGTATCGATATACTGCGGCACCGGCCCGGGGCTTCAGGCCAACAACGGGGCGGGAAAGCATGCTTTAAAAAATAAAAAATGGGAAAAATTTTCCTTTTAAAAACGGCGCTTGAACTGCGAAAATGGCAGCGGGGATAGACGCCGGTATCTCACGAAAAAATTTGTGAAAAATGTATGGTACGGACGCATTATTGTATTGATTTTTTAGATAGGGCGTTGTATAGTGTTTGTGACAAGTGTAGAAAAGCGGAGAAATGACTTTCCTGGAGAGACAATTGTTTACGAAGAAACGCTTGCATGATATCCCGGCGGCGCTGCTTTTTCAGGATTGCCAAAATAGCCGGCACTACATTGTTCAATTCGATAGAATTGATATCCAAACTACAGGGGGTGTTCTAATGAGCAGCAAAACACTACAGTCGTTTCTCAGCAAAAACCTTGAAGATCTCAAGAGCAAGGGGCTTTATAATGAGATCGATACCCTTCAGAGCGCGAATGGCCCAATAATTCGGATTGACGGGAGGGAACTCATTAATCTTTCCTCCAATAACTATCTCGGTCTTGCTACAAACAAACGGATGATCGAGGCGGCTAACAGGGCGACCGAGAAATTCGGCGTGGGCGCCGGTGCCGTAAGAACGATCAACGGGACTCTTGATTTGCACCGCAAATTGGAGGAGAAGCTGGCGGAATTCAAGCACACCGAGGCGGCGATTTCATTTCAGTCCGGCTTTAACTGCAACATGGGTGCCATCTCGGCCGTGATGGACAAAAACGACGGCATCCTCTCCGATGCGCTGAACCATGCGTCCATTATTGACGGGTGCAAGCTTTCAAGGGCGAAGATCATCGTATTTGAGCACGCGAATATGGAGGATCTTGAAAAGAAGGCGCGCGAGGCCAAAGAGAGCGGGAATTATAAGAAATTGATGGTTGCGACCGACGGCGTGTTCTCCATGGACGGAGAGATTGCAAAGCTGCCGGAGATTGTCAAAATCGCCGAGAAATACGATCTCATTACTTATGTGGACGATGCGCACGGATCGGGCGTCCTCGGCAACGGGGCCGGAACGGTCAGAAAATTCAACCTTTCTGATAAAATTGATTTCCAGATCGGTACGCTTTCCAAGGCGATTGGCGTAGTGGGCGGATACGTGGCCGGTTCTAAGGATCTGATTGACTGGCTGAAAGTGCGGGCGAGACCGTTCCTGTTTTCAACGTCCATGACGCCGGGCGCGGCGGCGGCCTGCATCGAGGCGTTAAATATTCTGACGGAGAGCGATGAGCTTGTGAAGAGGCTGTGGGCGAACGGCGATTACCTTAAGAAGGGCCTGCGCGAAATGGGGTATGACATCGGGCACAGCGAGACTCCGATTACGCCGTGCATTATCGGGGATGAGAGCAAGGCCCAGCAGTTCAGCAGGCGGCTGATCCAGGAGGGCGTTTATGCCAAGTCCATCGTATTTCCGACGGTGCCGCTGGGGACTGCCCGCGTCAGAAATATGCCGACGGCCGCTCATACGACCGAAATGCTCGACCGCGCCTTGGAGATTTACAGAAAAGTCGGAAAATCCATGAATATTCTCTAATGCCGGAATTTTGCCCCGCGCTTATAAAATATGATTAGAGGGTGAAGAAAACGGATAAGAAAAAAATACTGGTGACCGGCGCTCTCGGCCAGATCGGTTCCGAGCTTGTCATGCACCTGAGAAATCTTTACGGTGCAGATCGCGTGGTGGCCTCGGATATCCGGCGCATGAGGGATAACCCTGTGGTCGAGTCCGGACCTTTTGAGACTCTTGACGTTACAGACGCCGTTGCGATGGCCGAAGTGGTAAGACGGCACGGATGCAACACGATTGTCCACCTTGCCGCGCTTCTGTCCGCCGTGGCTGAGGCGAAGCCGCAGATGGCGTGGAAACTGAATATGGGCGGGCTTTACAATGCCCTTGAAATTTCAAGGGTATTCGGCTGTCAGTTCTTTACGCCCAGTTCGATAGGCGCTTTCGGCCCAGCCACTCC
>JBFLFX010000093.1:0-8844 GCA_041859815.1 Dysosmobacter sp.
GGCCCGGTTGATGCGGGACTTTACCGTTCCCTCATCCAGATTAAGGACTTCGGAGATTTCATCGTAACTGAGCTGATGAATTTCGCGCAGGATGAGAACCTCCCGGTGCTCAGGGGAAAGCGACTCCAGCCCCTTCAGCACCGCCTGATGCAGTTCGTCCTGTTCGGCGTGCTCCTGAGGGCCGGGCGTGGGATCCGGAATTTCAAAATTAACCAGCGTATCATCCAGAGACGGGCTGGCTGCGCCCCGGCTGCGCTTTTCCCGCCGGAGCAAATCCATACAGGCGTTGCTGGCGAGCCGATAAAGCCAGGTGGGAAAGCTGGCGTCGCCGCGGAAAGCGGGAAGCCCCTGCCAGGCGGAGAGAAAAGCCTCCTGCGCGGCCTCCCGTGCGTCTTCAGAGTTGCCGCAAAGGCGGAAACAAAGTCCGTAAATCTGCTTTTCGTGCAGATGCATCAGCGATTCAAAGGCATCGGCGTCTCCATGTCGGGCGCCGGCAATCCACCGCTCTTCGTCAGATGAATTGGTTGGTTTCATTTTAAGTCCCGCTTGATTCCTTTCGTAATCTGATAGACATCCTCCAGCGTGTTCATGCGGACGATTTGCTCCTTGTAGTATCCGGCATAGGGAATTCCCTTCAGATACCAGCAATACTGCTTGCGGGCTTCCAAAACGGCAATGCGCTCGCCCTTTTGCGCGGCGGCGGTTTCAATCTGGCGAACGACCGTGTCGCACCGTTCCGCCAAGGGGGGAAGCGGAGGAATGGGAGCCCCGTCCAGAACCGCCTGTGCCTGCGCAAACAGCCACGGATTGCCAAAGCAGCCCCGGCCAATCATGGCGCAGTCCGCGCCGGTTTGTTTCAAAATTCGCGCCGCATCCTCCGGCGCGAAAATGTCGCCGTTGGCGATCACCGGAATCCGGACGGCCTCCTTTACGGAACGGATACAGTTCCAGTCCGCGCGTCCCCCGTACATCTGGGCGCGGGTCCGGCCGTGGACGGTGATGGCGGAGAGCCCTGCCTGTTCCAGGAGCCGCGCAAATTCGACGCAGTTACAGTGCCCCATGTCCCAGCCGCGGCGGATTTTTGCCGTTACCGGGAGAGGGCTTGCCTCTACTACGGCTTCCACAAGGGCGGCGGCCTTCTCCGGATCGCGCATCAGGGCGGAACCGTCGCCATTGTTTACAATTTTTCCCATGGGGCAGCCCATGTTGAGATCCAGAATGTCCGCGCCGGACTCCGCGGCGGCAATTTGGGCGGCCTCCGCCATGCAGGCCGGATCACTGCCGAAAATCTGAACGGCAAAGGGGTGCTCACCGGGAAACGGACGCAGCAGCGCCAGCGTTTTCCGATCGTGGTAGCAAAGCGCGCGGGAGGAGATCAGCTCCGTGCAGGTATATCCTGCCCCCAGTTCCGCACAGATTTGCCGGAATGCGGCGTCCGTAACGCCGGCCATAGGCGCCAGCGCCAGCTTGGATTTAATTTCCACATTGCCGATGTGAATAGCGAACACCGCCCTTTTTTTACAGATACCGCCAGTGTATCACAGATTTCTGCCGGATGCAAAGCATCATTTTATTATCTTGTTTTTCAAGGCAAGTGCAAATGTTTTGCGAAGGGCATTGTCACGGACGAAGTCACATGATACAATTAATTCCACACCCACAAGATTGGAAGAGGGCTGAATTGAAAAGAAGGATATTGAAATGAAAATGAAACATATTGAACTGGCGTTTCTGGCGTTGTTTCTGTCGTCGGGGACAATT
The DNA here is from genome assembly GCA_041859815.1 of Dysosmobacter sp. GTDB lineage: Bacteria > Bacillota > Clostridia > Oscillospirales > Oscillospiraceae > Oscillibacter. The sequence continues at coordinate 1,762 of JBFLFX010000093.1, forward strand.
CTGGTGAACCGCTTTATCGTGAGAGTCCCCAACTGGCTGGCCGCTGTATTTGCGGGGATCTCCGTCAGCGCACTGATTCTTTACTTTGTATGGAACTTCAAAATTGCAAAGCAGAAGAACAAATAACCGCAGGCACGGGGACGGGACCGCAGAGGGAAGCGGCTTTTGTCGTATTTACGGTCGCTTTTTTGGAAAGGCGGATATTTCAGCGGGATGACTTTCTCCTGAAGGGGAGCGGAAAATGCGTCGGGAGCGGCATGGGACGTTTTAAAATAGGTGTAAAATAAGTGCGGGGAGTGCGGAGGTTTTTCAGGCGGGAGCTGCTGTTTCCCAATCGGAGAAGCGAAACGCGCCGTTTGGATGTGCTTTCGCGGAGATGCCCCTATACGGGAAACAGGGGAAAAGGAGTGACGGAAAATGAAACTGTTTCAGAGACGGAAAACCATTCTGGAGACAAAAGACCGGGAATTCTGGAGGGCGACGAAGTTACGGCTGAAAGAGGGCGGTATAAAATCCGTCCACGGAGACTTTTATGATCCCGAGCCGCCGGCATGCGGCTGAGGGGCGAGACTGGACCCGCGTGATTTCGGGCCGGGCGGAAAAACTGATCGAATGATTTATGTGATTACGGTGCGTGCTGGGGATGCTGGCCGGGCTGCCGCCCTTCTGGGACTGCCTGGAGGATCGGAGTAAAAGCAGGCGTTCGTTTAACGGAAAAAGCCGGAGCGAATTTTTCGCTCCGGCTTTTGGACGGACTGCATGGAATCAGATAACGGTCAGCGGAATCACAAAGGTGTAAGTAGAGGCGCTGCCGTTATTAAAGACGGTGACGGTGGCAGTGTAGCTGGTCATTCCCGCCGCTGCAGTAAAAGAATAGGCGTTCATCGTAACAGCGGCGGTCGTACTGGCGGGGACTGCCGTGAAGGAAACGGTTGTCCCGCGTGCTACGGTAACGGCGCTGCAGGTAGAAACCTGCGCCGGGTTGGCGTAGAGAATCACGGGATTGTTGGGAATCTGAATCCGGAAGGAGGACAGCGCGCCGCCCGCAGCCTGCCCGGTGGTGAGCGAGGTGCTGCCCTGTGCAGAGCCGCCGGAATATGTCAGGATTGCCGTGACGGTATAGGAGGTATTTGCCTGCAGCCCGGAGAGATTTACGTCCGCGCTGCCGGCGTTGGTAAAGTTGATCTGCGTCAGGGACAGTGTGGCGGCAGGGCTGCAGGCCAGCGTGACCGTCCCCGGGTAATCGCAGACGATGTGAACCGTTGCGGTCGCCGTGCCGGTGATTAGATTTGTCAGCGTCACGCTGGATACGCGGGTGGTAACGGCCTTTGCGTCGGAAACGGTGGATGCTTGCCCGGCAGGGCGGACAATGATAGTGGCTTCATAGGTGCTGCCGGGCGCCAGCCCCTCAAATTTTACCGATCCTGGCACGTTGGCGATCACGCTGACGGAGCGGGAGACCTGATTGGTCAGGGAGACGGTGGCGATTCCGCTGACTGTGGACAGGAAATTCACGGTAGCGGAGACGGAGGTTGCCTCCACGGAGGAAATAGTTACAGCCGAAGCCGCAGCGGCCGCAGTGGTAAAGGAGAGCGCGGATGCGTTCAGCGCTGTACCGTCCATATTGCAGAAAGTGCCGTCAGGGATGCTGATGGTATACTGCGCCCCTGCCAGAAGCGTCTGTGTGGGAGTCAAGATGGCGGTGCGGCTGCCGTTGGTAAAGGTAATTGCGCAGGGGACAACGGTGCCGCTGGAAGTCTGAATCAGTTTGATGGAGGAAGTGGATCCCAGCAGGTAGGCGCTTTCGGAGAACTGCAGGGTAATGCTGGGCGTCACGGTGGCGACATTCGTGGTGCCGGAGGCAATGGAGATGGCGGAGACAGCCGCTGCAGTCGTAAAATGGAAAGTCTGCGCGCTGTTCAGATTGCCGATGGCATTTTTCAGGCTGCCCGCCTTAATCACGAGGTAGTAGGTGACGCCGCCCTCCAGATCGCCGATCGGATTCAGCACAATCGACTGATTGCTGGAAGAGATGGTGGCGGTGTATGCCACCGTGTTTCCGGCGGCGCTTCCGCGGTGCAGCTCCATCGAAGAGGCGGACAAATAGGCGCTGGTCAGCTTAGCACCCGCGGCGGTATAGGCGGCCTCCGCAAAGGAGAGTGTGAGGTTGGAGCCGACGGCAACGCCGGTGGCGCCGTCGGACGGCGTGATGGCGGGGATCAAAGCACCCTGGGTGGTAAAGCTGTAGGTTAACAGGCTGTTGGATACGCCGGAGCCGTTTTTCAGCCGCCCGGCGCGGATGATGACGTAGTAAGAGGTGCCGGAGGCCAGGGCGGATACGGGTGTGACGGAAATGGTTTTTTTATCTGCGCTGACGGTGGCGGAATAAGTCGTGGCGGTGCCGGTGGTGCCGCCTTTGCGAAGCTCCACGACATTGCTGGCGACGTTGGCTGCGGTCAACGCCGTGCCGGCGGAATTATAGAGCGGCGTCTGAAAGGTCAGCCTGATGGTGGGCATGGAGCTGACGCCCACGGCGCCGTTGGCGGGAGTGATGGTCGGCGTCAGCGCGCCGCCGGAAGCTACGGCGGTGCCGGTCAGGGACGCCGGCTTTGTCTGGAATGTGACGCCGGAGGCATTCTGCACGGCGGAAGAGATGGTTCCGGTCCCAGTGAATGCCGCTGCGCCGTTCACTGTGGCGGAAGTGATTCTGGTCCCGGCGGCCAGAGCGAAAGCAGAACCCGCGGCTGCCCGCATGACGCCCAGCGAGGCAATGGATCCGGAGGTGAGGCTCAGCTTTGCGGGTGTGGACACCGTTACGGCGGTAAACGTACCCCGCAGGGTGACCGCCTGCGTTTTCAGCGCGGATCCGCTCAGACCGACGGTATTGAAGCCTGTGCCGGTCAGCCCGCTCTCGGCCAGCGTCGCGCCGGTGGTGAGATAGGTACGGGCAATTGCGGAAGCGCCAGCCGCGCTTACGGCGGTTTTGCCGGAGGCATTTACGGTCAGAGAGGACACGCTGCTGTTTTTCAGAAGGACTGTTCCGTTGGAACGGACGCTCAGAGAACCCGGCAGGCTGCAGTTACTGATGGTGGTGGTGCCGGCCGCGGCGGAAGAAATTGTCACCGGAGCGGTATAGATGGCATTGGAAAGCATCTTTCCGGAGGAGGAAACCGTTGTGGCGGTGTGGATAATTTTCTCGCCGTTTACCAGAGAGGCGATGATTTTTGCGGTATCCGCGCGGGTCTGCGCGGCGGCGGGCTTAAAGGCGCCGGAGGTTACCGCAAGGTAGCCTTTGGAGAGCGCCTTTTGAACGCTGCTGCGCGCGTAGCTGGCGATGGAGGTGCTGTCGCTCAGCGCGGAAAGGCTTTTGACCGCGGCGGGATTGGTAATCACCCGGGCGATCATGACGGCTGCCTGCTGGTGCGTAATGCTCTGGTTTGAACGGAAAGTGCCATCGGCATAGCCGGAGATATAGCCTGCGGAGACGGCCTTGCGAATTTCCGCATAATAGGGATTGCTGGTTTTGACGTCGGAGAACGAGATCGCCGCGGCGGCCTGCAGTCCCAGCGCCCTGTTCAGCATTTTACAGAATGCGCCCCGGGTGACGCTGCCGTTGGGACGGAAAGTGCCGTCGGAATAGCCCGAGATCCATCCGGCTTTTACGCCCTGTTCAATGTAAGCTTTTGCCCAGTTGTGATCGATGTCGGTAAGGGCTGCTTCGGCCTTTGCCTGCAGCGGCGCAAGCAGGGAGAAAACCATGCAGAGGGTTAAGCAGACCGACCAGAACTTCAGCGACTTTTTTGTCATAACAGCGACCATGCCTTTCCGCCGCGTGCCTTCCGAGGAGATCGGCGCCTGCGCGGCTGCAGAATTTTGAGAGCCCCTCAAAACTTACAGGAGCTTTTCAGATTCGCCTCCGGCGGTGAGAATTGCCGGAATAGCGGCCGATTGGATTGAAAGGGCGCAGCGGCCGTATCCGCGCCGCTGGCGGCAAAACGTCCCCCTCCGCTGCCCATGTGGAGCGCAGCCCGGTTATTCCAGCTCTATCAGGGCGATCAGCTCCACAGGGGACTGGGAACGGTTTTCCAGACCGTGTCCCTCGTGATGGCGGGTGACGGAGACGTCCCCGGCATGCAGCACCGTCTCGGTGCCGTTGTCGTTATAGACGGCTTCGCCCCTTAAAACATAATAGAACTCCGCTTCATGCTCATGTACATGATAGCCGATGGAACAGCCCGGGCTGACTGTGATATGATTGAAAAGCCGTGTATGACCGTAGAATTGATCCGCTGCGGCGAGCTCCTTTACCTGGATTACGCCCCTTCCGTGCTGCGCGTTTTTTTCGCTGCGGGAACAGGAATCCGAACGTGTAATCATAATGCCCTCCTTCTGCCGCTTCGGAGGTACTTGCGCGGTACGGCGGCAGGTGATAAAATCAGATTGTCGGGGACAGACGCCCGCCGGCATTTGCCCGGACGCCCTCAGATACCCATATTTTATCAGCATGACCTGAAAAAGTCCATATCTCTGTCTGTAAAACCTGAATCATCTGAATTTTGGAGGAATCTATGCGAAAAAAGAGTCTGCTGCTGGCTGCCGCGCTTTTGATAAGCCTTCTGGCGGGCTGCGGCGCCCGGAAAACCGCGTCCTCTACCGCCGGAAGCTCCGCTGCCGAAGCTCGGCCGCTGCATTTGAAAGAACTGAATGTGGAATTGAGCCGGACGGAGGAAAATCTCGGCGCGCTGCAAAGCGCGCTGGAAAACCTGCCGGATACGCTGAAGGGCGCGCTGGCCGAACGGAACGTGAAGGTAGATGAAATCCATGTGACGGTAGGGTCGTCCGCCTCCGCTACCTGCGAGGCGCTGAAAGCCGGCGGCGTGGATCTGGCGTTTCTCCCCGCGGATTCCTTTGCCGCGCTGGACGGAGGCAAGGCAATTCTTGCCTCGGGAACCGTGTGTCCGGCGGCAAAGGGGACCGATCCCGCGGACTGGAACGGCAACTATGGCGGCAGGCGGGACGTGGGAAGCCGCGCGTTGATTTGCGCGGCCGCCACGGAATACGGAAAGAATCTGGCGGAGCGCGTTTCCAGTGGGAAAACCCTGACATGGGAGGAGCTGGATCATGCCCGCTGGGGCGTATTGGCGCAGAGCTCACAGCCGGGATATCAGTGCGCGGAGCTGTGGCTGGCAGATCATTATAAGGGAATGGGGCTGGAGAACTTGTCCGGGGTAAAAACTTATTCCTCGGAGAAGGAACTGGTTTCCGCCGCCGCTGCCGGGGAAATTGACGTATTCCCCATTCAGGCGGATACACGCTCGGACTACACTGCGCAGTGGCCGAAGATTCAGACGCAGGCCGCCGTTCTGGGGGTTTCCGGCAAGCTGTACGCCTGGGTGGCGGCGGTCTCCTCCAAGCTGGGGGAAAACATCCGTTTTCAGGACGCCTTGCTGGATGCGGTCAACGCCATGGAGAAAAAGGATCCGCAGGCGGAACAGATTTTTGGCGCCGATCCCTACCTTTCCGTGAAGGACAGCGCATTGGACGGGATGCGCCGGATTCAGTCCGGCGGAGAAGGAGCATAAAAAGTTTGAATCAGGTATGCCGCATATCGGAAACAGCATAACATAAAAGGAGAGCCGATTTCGTCGGTTCTCCCCTTTTATTGCCGCTGTGCGGAAATATTTTTTTACAGGAGCATAGTCAGCGCTTCCCGCCGGATGGAGAGATCCACCCGTGACACGCTGGGAGCGTATTCGCCGTCCAGCGACCAGGGAAGCTCCTCTTTCGTTTCCAGAACGACGCGGGAGACGTGGCGGTATACAATTCCCTCGTCGTGGTAATGCTGGTTCATCAGGGCAAAGAGCAGGTTTTGCAGTCCCAGCGGAGTTTTAGGGTTGGGAACCAGCAGCATTTCAAATTTGCCGTCGTTCAGTACCACGTGCTCCGGGTCGAACTTCATCAGCCCGCCCATGGAAGTGGTATTGCAGACGGCACCGAACAGATAGTCGCCGTCCAGCACGTCGTCGTCGGCGCTGAGTTTGACCTTGTAGGGACGCAGGGAGCCGATGTCCCGCATACTCTCCAGAATGTATGCAAAATACCCCAGCGCGTTTTTCGCCGCCTGGGAGACATTATAGGAGGTTTTGGTGAACGCGCCGAAAGAGGCGACATACGCGAAGTACCGATCATTCCACAGCCCGATGTCTATGGTCTGCTCATGGTGTTCGGCAATGGCCAGCGCCGCCTTGACGGGGTTGGAGGAAATGTGCAGGCTGGAAGCGAAGTCATTGGTGCTGCCTCTGGGCAAATAGCCCAGTAGAGGTGGATTTTCCAACTGCATCAGGCCGTTAATGGTTTCGTTCAGCGTGCCGTCTCCGCCGGAACAGACTATAAGGTCATAGTGTTTCCCTTCCCGGGCAACTGTCTGCGTCGCGTCGCTCCGCCCGGTGGTGTTGTGAATTTTAATCAGGTAGCCGGCTTCGGACAGCACGGACAGCGCATCGTAAATCGGCCCGCGGGGCTGCTTCTTTCCCGCCATGGGATTAATAATAAACAGCAGTTTTTTCATTCGTAAAAGTCTCCTTGGAAAAAGCTGATTTTTTTCAGATAAGATGCGAGGGGATTTCAGATGATGATGTAGTATAACACGGAACACACAGGATTGCAATTTAATCTTCATTCGTGTAAAATGAAAGTCAAACGGGAGGAGGGGGCGCCGTGAAGAATAAGAGCCGATATTTTAAAGCGGGAGTCGCGGTTTTTCTGACGGTGTGCGCAATTCTCCTTTTTTACGACACCCTGTTCGGCAGCCGGACAATCATTGCGTTTTTAATGGCGACGACTTCGGCCGTGGGTTTCTGGGGCATCTCGACATGGGTTCCTCCTTACATCGGCTCAGTTGCGGCGGGCATCGGCCTTTCGGCGCCGCGATGGGCAAGCTTCACAGGAATGGCGTATAACGCAGGTTCGATCGCCGGCTATATCGGCTTGGGATTTCTTGCCGATGCTTTTGGAAGAAAGCCCGTCACTCTCGCTTTTTTCGGATTTTCTCTTCTCTTTACGCCGGTACTATTTCTGTGGACG
>JBFLFX010000094.1:0-8751 GCA_041859815.1 Dysosmobacter sp.
TTTGAATTTTCTGACGAATCCTGTGCCGGGCAAGGCAAATTCCTGCAGGCATCATCGGTTCATGACAGGAAGCGTTAACGCAGCACGGCACAAAATCCAACAAAAGGGGAGAGACGGCGCTTTTGCAAAAAATCAGACCCGATTCCCAGCGTTTTTCCGCTCTCTGCGCCGGCATACCGCCTTAAACGGCTCCTGCATCGTATGAAGCACCTTTTGCCACAATGTCACCGGGCCACCGACCGGCTCCACCATCAGCGCAGTCATCCCCGCCCGGTTGGCCGCCAGCACATCCGTCAGGAGCTTGTCTCCCAGCATAGCCGTATGCCGCGCATCGGATCCCGCCCGGATCATTGCCTCCCGCAGGCCGCGTGTCCCAGGCTTTCCGGCATGCCCCTGATACGGAACGCCCAGTTCCGCGCAAAAATCCGTTACCCGCTTCCCGGAGCGGTTATTGGAAACAATCATGAACGCAATTTCACTCTTGTGCAGCGCCGCAATCCAGTCCCGCACCCGCTGATCCGAGTGAGGCGTACTTTTGGCCGCCAGCGTAAAGTCCAGATCGCTCAGCAAAAGCGTAATGCCAAGCCGCTTCAAATATTCCGGGGTAATCTGACGGTAGGTGTCAAACAGGCGGTCAGGCACCAAGGAAAAACTCATAAATGATTCCTCATTTTCATATCATATCCCATACAAATTATACTCTGTCAGAAATTTGATTATATCAGTTTCAGCATATAAACACAAGAGGGGATGACCAACTTGCAGATATCTCTCGTCGCCTCGCCGCAGGATCTGCAAAAAGCAGCCCGTTTTTCCAAAAATCCGGTCTGCGCCGCTTACCGTATTGGGCAGAACTCCACCCTTCTTCGGGAAGTATCGCTTTCCAACTGCGCGGGGAACCTGCTCTTTCTCAGCGATTTGGATGCGCCGCCCGTCGCCGATGCCGAAAAACTGGCGCAGGCAGTCGTGTGGGAATGCCGAAGGAAAAAATACCGCGGCACGGTTCTGGATTTTGAAGCGGCGCCCACTTCGGATCGTCTCCGCTTCGCAAAAGCGGTTGCCGCCCTGTCTTACGCCTCGGGACTCTCTCTGTATGTCCCGGAAAACTGTGCAGTTCCAAGCTCCATCCCCCTGATCAATACCGCCGTTTCAGGTGGAAGTCTCTCCGATCGCCTGCAGCATTCCATTGGCCGCGGCGGTGCGGCGGCGCTGGACGTGCAACGGCTGTGTATGGATTTTTCTCTGCCCGCGCCGTCCGGTATGGGCAGGCCGTTTCGCCCGGAACAACTCATCGCCATGCTGCATCAATGGAATCCGCCGGTTTATTTTTCGCAGGATCTCTGTGCCAAATACTTCACTTTTACAAATTGCGGACAAACACATCTCATTCTCTATGACGATCAGGACACACTGCGTCAAAAGCTGCAAACCGGCAGTTCCCTCGGTTTTCGCGCGGCATTTCTCATGTATCCTGAGATTGCCGATCTTCCTTCGACATTTTTGCAGGCACTGTAGCACGGGGTAAGAAAAAGCACTGCGGAGTTCCGCAGTGCTTTCTGGTTGATTAATAAAAACGCTTATTACGGTTTTTGCGCGCAGCTTCAGACTTCTTGCGGCGTTTCACACTGGGGCTCTCATAATGCTCCCTCTTACGAACCTCTGCCAGGACGCCTGCCTTAGCACAGCTGCGCTTAAAACGCTTCAGCGCGCTGTCGATGGATTCGTTTTCTTTTACGTGAATCTCAGACATCTATCTATTTCCCTCCCTCCAGAATGCCGAGTAAACTGCGGCATTTAAGGGCCATATTCTTATGGCTTTAACGGTTTTATTATACAGACCCAGCTTGAGATTGTCAAGGAAAATGTTCAAAAACGGATCCTTCTTCACCGTTTTCTTGCGCGATTTCTCACTTTTATAAAAAAAGAGAGAGTTCAAATGAACTCTCTCTTTCGGAAAAAGAACAGAATTATTTCAGCTCGACCTTGCCGCCTACTTCTTCGATCTTCTTCTTCAGCTCCTCAGCGTCGGCCTTGGATGCGCCCTCCTTCAAAGTCTTGGGAGCGCCCTCGACGGTTGCCTTGGCGTCAGCCAGGCCCTGTCCGGTAATCTCGCGGACGATCTTGATGACCTTGATCTTGGAAGTGGCGTCGAAGCCGGTCAGAACGACGTCGAACGAAGATTTCTCCTCTGCGGGAGCGGCAGCGGCGGCGGCAGGAGCGGCCATGGCAGCGGCGGAAACGCCGAATTCGTCTTCCAGTGCATGGACCAGTTCGCTCAGTTCCAGAACGGACAGGCCTTTGATCTCTTCGATCATAGCGGTAACTTTTTCGCTCATTTTAATAAGCCTCCTGTATGTTGATTATTTTTAAAGTTAAAGGCCGCTTATTCTGCGGCAGGTGCAGCCTCCTCGGCTGCGGGGACACCCTCGCCCATCTTTTCGGCAATCTGCTTCAAGACAACGGCCAGGCCGGTAATGGGAGCCAGCATGGTACCCAGAACCTGTGCCTGCAGGACAGGCAGCTCGGGAATGGCGGCCAGCTGGTTAATTGTCTCCAGAGAGACAACCTTGCCCTCCATAAAGCCGCCCTTGATCTCGAACTTGTTTTCCATCTGCTTTGCGTACTTGGAAATGACACGTGCGGGAGCGACAACATCGCTGTCACATACGGCCAGAGAAGTAGTGCCGCTGAGCAAGCTGTCCAGCTCGTTCAGGCCGGCATTGTTCAGCGCGAACCGCAGCAGGGTGTTCTTGATAACGGAATACTCCACGGAGCTTTCGCGGCACTCCTTACGCAGTGCGGTATCCTCCTCCACAGTGATGCCCTTGTAATCCACCAGCACGCCTGCGGAAGCTTTCTGAATCTTGTCGGTCAGATCGGCGACGATCGTCTTTTTTTCGCTCAGGACTTGTGCATTCGGCATTTTTTGATTTCACCTCCAACGGATATTGACGCGTTCAAAAAGAAAGCCGCCCCTGTGCAAAGGCACAAGGACGGCTGGCAATTCAATCAAATTGCTGTCCTCGGCAGGAATTATGAGGTTGCCCTCCCCTGCTGTCTTTGGAACGCTTTCTTTATTATATCAAGCCATCGGAATTTGTCAAGGACAAATTCCGGAAAGCCGGATACCTCGGGTTACGAAACTCAGACCATCTTGGCAGCGTTCATTTTAATGCCGGGGCCCATGGTAGTGGCAACCACGCAGCTCTTGACGTACTGGCCCTTTGCGGAAGCGGGTCTTGCCTTGATGATAGCTCCCATAATGGCATTGAAGTTCTCCGTCAGCTTTTCGGGGCCGAAGGATGCCCTGCCAATGGGGCAGTGAATGATATTGGTCTTGTCCAGACGGTATTCAATCTTGCCGGCCTTGACTTCCTTTACGGCCTTGGCGACATCGGGGGTAACGGTGCCGGCCTTGGGAGAGGGCATCAGGCCCTTGGGGCCGAGAAGTTTACCGAGACGGCCAACCACGCCCATCATATCCGGGCTTGCAATGACCACATCGAAGTCAAACCAATTTTCCTTCTGGATCTTTTCCACGAGATCCTTATCGCCAACGTAATCAGCGCCGGCCTCGCGCGCGGCATCCGCCTTGTCGCCCTTTGCAAAAACCAGGGTGCGGACAGTCTTTCCGGTGCCGTGGGGCAGAACGATGGCGCCACGAACCTGCTGGTCGGCATGGCGCGAATCAACGCCCAGCTTCACATGCAGCTCGACAGTCTCATCGAACTTCGCGGTAGCGGTCTTGCAAAGCAGCTCCATGCCTTCCGCGGCATCATACTGCACATTCTTATCGATCAGCTTGGCGCTGTCTTTATATTTTTTGCCTCTAAACAATGTTACTTCCTCCTCATAGTGGTTCTTCGGAATAAATCCTCCCACTGTCTGCGGCAGCTGAACAGCCGCTCAGATGCACTCTTATTCTTCGACGGTGACGCCCATGCTGCGGCAGGTGCCTGCAATCATGCTCATGGCGGATTCGACGCTGGAAGCGTTCAAATCCTTCATCTTAATCTCGGCGATCTTCTTGAGAGACTCCTTGGTGATCTGCGCCACCTTGGTCTTATTGGGAACGCCGGAGCCGGATTCAATGTTGCACTCCTTCTTGATGAGCACAGCCGCAGGCGGAGTCTTGGTAATAAAGGAGAAAGAGCGATCAGCGTACACCGTGATCACGACGGGGATAATCATCCCCATGTCGTTCTTCGTGCGCTCGTTGAACTCCTTGGTAAAGGCTGCAATGTTAACGCCGTGCTGACCCAAAGCCGGGCCGACGGGGGGCGCCGGGGTTGCTTTGCCTGCAGGAATCTGCAGCTTCACATAACCGGTAATCTTTTTCTTCTGTGCCACGGAGTAGCACCTCCTAAATCAAATAAATGTGGTAGCGGAAACCCAGACGGCATCCGCCTCTGGCGGAATTCGGAAAGAATCCCTCCCACTTCTCCGGGAAATCCCGGCGCGTGTCTTATTTCTGTACCTCCACCTGATCCAGTTCCAGCTCGACGGGCGTTTCCCGTCCAAACATGGAGACCATGACGGAGACGCGGTTCTTTTCGGGTTCAATCTCCTCAACAACGCCGGCAAAGCTCGTAAGGGGACCGTCCACAATTTTGACGTGGTCGCCGATCGCATAGTTGACAACAATCTCGTGTTTTTCCATGCCCAGAGACAGGACTTCCTCCTCCGTCAGAGGAATCGGCTTGTTCTCCGATCCGACAAATCCGGTCACGCCCCGGACGTTCCGCACCAAGTGCCAGGCATCGTCCGTCATGACCATCTTGACCAGGACGTAACCGGGAAACACCTTCCGTTCAACTTCTTTGGTTGCGCCGGAATCCGTTACCTCGGTTACTGTTTCCAGAGGAATTTCAATCCGCAGGATCTTATCCTCCATACCACGCCCATTTACAAATTTTTCAATGCTGGACTTTACGGCGTTCTCATAGCCGGAATAGGTATGGACAACATACCACTTTGCGCTCTCAGACATGTTCCGCTCCTCAGCCGCCGAGGACGCTGATCAGCATCTGCACAGCGCTCACGGCAACATAGTCGAAAATCCAGATGCAGGCGCCAATCACCAGAGAGCAAAGCAACACCGTTCCGGTGTTTTTCGCAACCGTCTGTCTGTCGGGCCATACAATCTTTTTCAGTTCGCTTCTCATTTCGCGGAACCAACGGCCGCGATCCTTCTTCTGCTTGGCCTTCGCTTCTTCTGCCATAACTTTACACGCCCTTTCTCAATCGTTCGCTGCCAGTTATTTGGTTTCCGAATGGAGCGTGTGCTTTCTGCAGAAGGGGCAATACTTTTTCAGTTCAAGCTTGTCCGGTGTATTCTTCTTGTTCTTCATCGTATTGTAGTTTCTGTGTTTGCACTCGTTGCATCTCAAAGTAACTTTAACGCGCATTTAACGGCACCTCCTTATTATTGGCATTCCACCGGCTGCGGCCGGGAATGCCGACTGCCTCCCTGCTCAACTCAAAGCGGCTGTCTGTCCTGCTGAAAAGCGAAAACGCGCATGGCAAAAAAGCCCTTTTTCACAGGTAATTATCATAATAGCATACCGGGAGTCCCAGGTCAACTACTATTTTCCCGCAGCCCTACACTTTCTTCTTGTCCCGCAGCCCCTTTCGGGCTATAATGAAAAAAACATTCACCGCCCACCGTTCCCATCGGCGCAGGCGGAGACAGAGAGGGATTTTTCCATGCGCATCATGGCCATTGATTACGGCGACGCCCATACGGGCATTGCCATCTCCGATCCCACCGGATTTCTCACTGGATTTTCCACCACCATCAACTCCTGGAACCCGGAAGAAGTCGCCCGGCAAATTGCCGGGCTTGCCGTAGAGCATTCAGTTGCCGAACTGGTGCTGGGCTATCCAAAAAACATGGACGGCTCCATCGGCCCCCGCGCCGAAAAGGCGGCGGGCATGGCGGAAACGCTCCGCGGCCTGACCTCCCTGCCGGTGACGCTGTGGGACGAACGGCGCACCACCATCGACGCCCATCAGATTCTGATGAACAACGGCAAAAACGCGAAAAAGCGTAAGAAAACGGTGGATGCCGTCGCCGCCTCCCTGATTCTGGAAGGTTACCTCTCCTACAAGCGGCAGCACGGATCAGCCGAGTGACATGGCAGGGAAAAGCTCCGGTACGCGCTGTTCCGGAGCTCTTTCTTTACCTGCCGTCCCCATTCTCCCCCGGGCACGCCGGAGGCTCTCCCAGCGCAGCAGGAGGCTTTCCCGGACCGCGTGCGGTCAGCGCCGCGCCCAGCGCGCCGGCATAGCGGCACATCGGGCAGGAATAAACCGGGCGGTTCAGTTTTTTGGAAAGCCGGCTGATGAGATAGCCGCTTTCGCAAAGGCCGCCGGTCAGCAGTACATCGCCCCGCAGTCCGTGTTTGGCGCAGAGTCCCGCCACCCTGCCGATGACCGAATCCACCACGCCCGCTGCGATATCCTCCCGCCGCTCGCCGTTTCCGATATGTCCGATGACCTCGCTCTCCGCGAATACCGTACACATGGAGCTGATCTCCAGCGGTGTTCCCGCCCCGGAGTCCACCTCGGGCCAAGTTGGCCCGAAGTCGGATAAGCCCGCCAAGGCCCCCAAGCCGCCCAAAGAAAAGCCCGCCGAGGTAGAGCCGCCCGCCCCTCCCCAGCCGGAAACGCCGCCCGAGCCTATGGACGCCACCCGCCCCGGCGAGGCCGAACAGCTCCGGCAAAGTCACGCCCAGACGGTTGGCCATAATCTCCAGAAACTTGCCCGTTCCGGCAGAGCATTTATCGTTCATCAAAAAGCTGAACGGCATTCCGTTTTCCAGCACAATCACCTTGGTATCCTGCCCGCCGATGTCCACAACCGTACAGTCCCGGCCCAGCAGCGCATACCCGCCCCGGCCGTGGCAGGTGATTTCCGTCACGGTCTTTGCCGCATAGTTCACGCTGACGCGGCCATAGCCGGTGGCAACCACCTTCATGCCGCCGGTGACGGGCATTCCCGCGCCGCTCAGCCGATCCGCCACCGCGTCCGCCGTATCCCTGCTGTTCCAGCCCGTCGGCAGAACGAAGGTTTTAACCAGCCGTGTTCCGTCCAGCACGACAACCTTTGTGGCGGTGGAGCCGATATCAATCCCTGTATAATACATCTTTGCGCACATCCTCCCTGCCGGCGGCATTCACCGCTCCAGCGTCTCCAAAAACGCCGCCAGACGGGTGTTGATCTGTCCGCTGTCCGCTTTGGAATAATCGGTTTCAATGCCCAGATAGGGAATGTGCCTCTCCCCCGTGACAAACTTTCTGACGGAATAGGATTCCACGCTATACGTATGGCAGGCCTGCAAAATAATCTCCACCACGCCGTCCACCCGGTATTCGTCGATCATGCTGCCGATATACCGGATTCTGGACACATTGGGGCTCATAACGGAGCAGTTGATGTTCAGGTATTTCTCTGCCAGCGCATCGTAAACCGGACGCGTTTCGTCTACTTTTTCCACCTTTTCCCGGATGCCGTTGCAGGTGTCGAAAGCCACCACATCCGCGCCGAGTTCCTCCGCCGCGCGGATAATCTTCTCGCGGACGCCGCCGTTGGGGCAGCCGGTAATCAGCAACCGCGGGCGGACGGAGGGCTTCCCCCTGAAGTTTGCCTCCCAATCCGCACGTACCGCGGCGGTTCGTTTTTCAATAGTGTCGCAGCACTCTTCCAGATCAAAAATAAAGCTGGTGGCATCCAGTGTGGTGCCGATTTCATAGCCGCTGACAGGCGCGGGATTCAGCTTGCCCAGCTCCAGATAGCTCCGCATTGTCTCCCGCTCGCGGTTCTTCCTGCGGATGGCGGCTCGGATTTGCTCCTCTGTAATCGTAATGCCGTAGAAAGATTCCAGCTTCTCCTTCAGCATGACAATCTGATCCTTCCAGAACGCCAGCGACTTCTCGTCTCTGGAATGGGGCAGCTGCATCACATAGGTCTCCTTGATGTCATTGAGCAGCTCAAACATCTTCCGCTTGCCGTCGCAGGTTGTCTCGCCCACAATAAAATCTGAAAAATAAAAATAGGGACAGGTGTCCGTCAACGCAAAGCCATAGCTGGCCTTAATCAGCGGGCAGAGATTCCGGGGCAGATTTGCCTCCGCCGCAGGAATCGGTTCCTCGGTAAACGCGCACAGTCCCAGCGGCAGCGCCCCCGCCGCGTAAATCAGCTCCGTGGGAACAAAGGAGCAGAATATGCCGACGACGCGGCCGCCATTCTCCTTATATTCTTTCATGCGGATAAAACCAGCTTTTCGCTTCTCATCGTAAGTCCCAAAATTTTCCGGAAGATTTAAAGAACGCTTTTCCATGAAAATTCCTCTTTCCTGCAATCGCCCGTTTGGGCGGAAAACTTATCCGTGATCGATCATCAGTATAGAAACCGGCGCCCCGAATGGCAAACTTTCTTTTTCAATGGATTTGTTAAACAATCGATTGATGCGATTGTTCCTGTTCTGCGGGCAATCATCAATGTGAGCCGCGGATTGGATATAAAAAAATTGGCCTTTACAAACAATGCAAAGGCCAATTGGTGGAGATAAGCGGGATCGAACCGCTGACCTCATGACTGCCAGTCATGCGCTCTCCCAAAGTATCGGGTGTGCACCACCACAAAACCCAACCCGCATATGTAGATATTTACTCAGCTGCAGAGAGTTTATTGAAGCTGCAGTAATTTACGACGCCACCGCAGGGTGCGATTCTTCATTGCCGCTGATG
>JBFLFX010000095.1:0-8569 GCA_041859815.1 Dysosmobacter sp.
GTCGGGATCGGAGAGATGCACTTCCACCGTGGGGACGCCCACGGCAAGTACCGCGTCCAGCAGCGCCACGCTGGTGTGGGTATAGGCGGCGGGGTTGAGGATGATGCCGTCCGCGCGGCCATAAGCGGACTGGACGGCATCCACCAGCGCGCCCTCGTGGTTGGACTGGAAGAACTCTACCCGAACGCCCAGCGCATCCGCCTCCTTTTGCACTTCGGCGCAGAGATCGGCATAGGTTCGGTGCCCGTAAATTTCGGGTTCCCGGATGCCCAGCAGGTTCAAATTCGGCCCGTTAATCACCAGAATGTTCAAGAAAATCCCCCCAGATGGCGCGGGCGGCGTCCTCCGCCGCGCCGTTGTTGTCCGCGGCGGCATCCCGGAAATGCCGGTACAGCGGCAGCCGGACACGGTACATGGCGGCCAAATCGGCGTGTTCCGACAGGGGACGGCCCTGCCGCGCCAGCAGCGGGATGCCGCGTTCCAGATGATAAATCCGTCCGTTCTGCCGCAGGGATGCGTAATTGCGTTCATCCAGCACCGCGCCCCCGCCGGCAATTAGAATCAGCCCGCTTTCCCGGCCCCAGTGCGCCAGTTCCTCCCGCTCCAGACGGCGGAAGGCGTCCTCGCCCTCCTGTGCGAAGATTTCCGGAATAGACTTTCCCGCGCGCCGGGCGATTTCCCCGTCCGTGTCCACAGCCTTGCGGCCTGTCCGGGCCGCCAGCAGATTTCCCACCGTGGTTTTTCCGCAGCCGGGCATTCCGATAAGGACAAGGTTTGTTTTTTCCCGGCGCAGTACCGAGACGATCCGCTCTGCGGTTCCCGCGCGGACAGGACGGCCGAAAAACAGCGCCTCCGCCTCCGCCGCCTGCTCCGCCAGCATGGGAAGTCCGTCAGAGCAGGGAATGCCCAGTGTTTCCGCCTGCATCAGCAGCGCCGTCCGGCGGGGGTTGTAGACGAGATCCAGAACGCCCCGGCAGGCGGGAAAATCCCGGAGATCCACCGGCGATTCTCCGGTTTCCGGATACATCCCCACCGGCGTGGCGTTGACGAGAATTTCCGCGTCCGCATGGCGGGAAAGATTTTGGTAGTTCTCCGGTCCCGTGCGGGAGACGACGGTAAGGGAGCGGGCGTTTTCCTTCCGGGCAACGGCCTGCGCTGTCAGGGAGGCGCCTCCGCTGCCGAGAACGACGACCCTTTTCCCGGCAAAGGAGATTCCGGCGGTGCGGGCGAGGTGGGAAAAACCGCCCGTGTCGGTATTGTAGGCCCACAGGTTGCCGTCCGCGTCCCGGACCAGCGTGTTGGCGCTGCCGATCAGCCGGACGCTTTCCTCCAATTTATCGCACAGGGGCAGCACGGTTTGTTTGTAGGGAAGGGTGACGTTCAGCCCGCCGATGTCCGGGCGGCGGAGAAACGCGGGCAGATCCTCCGGTTCCAGTTCGATGAGCCGGTAGCCTGCATTGCCCAGCAGGGCGTGAATGGGGACGGACCAGCTGTGCCTGAGCTTCCGCCCCACAAGACCGTAAATTTTTCCCTGCGGATTGCTTTCCGGCAGGGCGGACTGTTTTGCCCGGGAGAGGGCGAACAGCGTGGAAAACAGTGCCTTTGCGCTGCCGGCGTTTTCTCCGGCTTCCGCTGCCACCCGCGCCAGAATTTCCTGCTCCCGGGGTTCGTCCCGGACGGGCAGGCGGTGTTTTTGCTTATAGGCGGCAATTTCTCCCGCCAGTTCCATGCGCCGGAGGAAAAGGCGCAGAAGCCGAGCGTCGATTTTATCGATTTCCCGCCGCGCTTCGTCAAGTTCCATCGGCTTCCCCCTCCAAAAGTAAATCCAGCAGCACCAGAGCGGTGACGGCTTCCACCACCGGGACGGCGCGGAGGGCGACGCAGGGATCGTGCCGCCCCCCGACGGTTAGCTCCGCCGGCTCCATCGTTGACAGGCGGACGGTTTTCTGCGGCTTTGCAATGGACGGCGTGGGCTTGAACGCCGCCCGCAGGACGACGGGCATTCCCGTGGTGATGCCGCCCAGAATGCCGCCCGCGCGGTTGGTCTCCGTGCGGATTTTCCCGTGCTCCGCACAGAATGCGTCGTTGTTCTGAGAGCCCCGCAGCGCGGAACCCGCAAACCCGGAGCCGAACTCCACGCCTTTCACGGCGGGGATGCCGAAAAGCGCCGCCGCCAGGCGGTTTTCCACGCCTTCAAACAGGGGGCTTCCTATCCCGGCGGGCAGCCCCACGGCGGCGCATTCCACCACGCCGCCCACGGAATCGCCGTCCGCCCGGGCCGCATCGATTTCCCGCATCATGGCGGCGCCGGCGGCGTCGTCCAGCGCGGGGATTTCTTTCTCCGCCGCGGCGCGGAGCAGAGCCGGATCGGGATGCAGCGGGAATGCGGCATCCCGCGCACTGCCCGCGGAAGCGAGGTGCGCGCCAACGAAAATATCCCGGCGGGCGAGAATTTGCAGGGCGATGCCGCCCACCGCGCACAGCGGCGCGGTGAGCCGCCCGGAAAAATGACCGCCGCCCCGCAAATCCGCCGCGCCGTGCCATTTGGCGTAAGCCGTGAAGTCCGCGTGGCCGGGGCGGGGCGTATCTTTTAGCGACTCGTAATCAGAGGAGCGTGCGTCGCCGTTTTCCAATACCACGCACAGCGGCGCGCCGCAGGTGACGCCATTTTCCAGCCCGGAGAGAAACCGGGGAATGTCGGCCTCCCGGCGGGCGGTGGCGCGGGGACTGTGCCCCGGTGCGCGGCGGTTCAGAAACTGCTGAAGCTCCTCCAGATTTACGGCCTCTCCGGCGGGAAGCCCGTCCGCCACCGCGCCGACGGCGGCGCCGTGGGACTGACCGAAGACGGAGACGCGCAGAAGCTTTCCAAATTCAGAGGACATCCAGATCCCCTCCCAACCGTTTGTAGTCGTCCCAGAAGGACGGATAGGATTTCTTGACCGCATCCGCGCCGCGAATCACCACGGGTTCCGTACAGTGGGCGGCGGCGGCGGCTGCCGCCATAACGATGCGGTGATCGTGAAAATTTTCGACGGCGCCGCCGTAAAGCGTACCGCCGCGAACCTCCAGCGCGTCGGGAGCTTCCCGTGCCGTGCCGCCCAGCGCGTTTATAAGGGCGGCGGAAGCGGACAGACGGTCGCTCTCCTTCAGCCGCGTCCGCTCAGCGTGAACAAAGCGGACAGTTCCCGTCCGCACCGCCGCCATCACTGCCAGTGGAGGCAGCAGATCGGGACAGGAAGAAAGGTCGATGACCCGATCACCGGGAGCGGACAATTCCTGAAAAAAGTCCTCGATCCGCCTGTCCCCCTGCACAGATGCAAAATTTAAGCCGTTTATCTGAATCACTTCGCCGGGGAAAGCCGCGGCCAGCCAGAAGGCGGCCTGGGACCAGTCGGCCTCCGCGGCGGCGGCAAAGGGCCGATACTCCGCGGGAGAAACCTGAAAACAGCCCGGCTCCGTCTGCGCTGCGGTGGCAACGCCCGCCAGGCGCAGGGCTTTTTGCGTCATGAGGACGTAATCCGCCGATTCCAGCGGCGTGACGGCGCGGATTGTGCTCGCGCCGTCCAGCAAGGGCAGGGCGAACAGCAGACCGGAGAAAAACTGGCTGGATACGTCGCCGGGAAGCCGGTATTCCCCCGGAGTCAAATTCCCCCGGACGGTGAGAACGCCATCCTGCTGCTGACAGAGGATGCCCTTTTCCCGGAAGAGCTTAAGATACGGCTGCAAGGGCCGCTCCATCAGCCGCCCGCGCCCGGTAAAGATGCCGCCGCCCCGGAGCACCAGCGCCGCCGGGAGAAAAAAACGCAGGGTGGTACCGGACTCCCCGCAGTCAAAGCGCGGGAGCGGCTCCCCCTCCTGGCGCGGCCCTCTGCCCGCCCCGGCAATCCGCAGGACGCGGGGCGCCGGCTCCTCCCACCGCCCGCCCAGGGCGGCCAGGCAGCGGAGTGTGGCGTCGAGATCCTCCGAGCGCGCGGCGTTTTCAATGGTGCTGACGCCGGAGGAAAGCCCCGCGCAGAGGATCAGCCGGTGCAGCGCGGATTTTCCGGGCGGCGGGACGACGGCTCCGCGCAGGGGGCGCGGCAGAATGCGGACATCCATCTCAGACCTCCATTCCAGCGGAGAAAAAATCCTCCAGCCCGGCGACGGGAATTGTTTTCAGCACGCATTTGCCGATGCGAACGGGAATGGCCAGCGTGAGAGAGTCTCCGGAGCGCTTTTTGTCGTTCAGGGCCGCGGCGGCCAGTTCTTTGGCGGAAAACGGCGGGAAAACCGGAAGGCGGCACCGTGTCAGCGCGGAGACGATCCGCGCGGCGCAGGGCCCTTCCGTCCAGCCGAGTTTTTCCGCCGCCCGGGCGGCGCAGGCAAGGCCCGCGGAAACCGCCTGTCCGTGCGGAACGGAGAAATTGCCGCAGCGCTCGACGGCGTGCCCCATGGTGTGGCCGAGGTTCAGTGTCCGGCGGAGGCCGCGATCCTCCGGATCGGACTCCACAATGCGTCCTTTGCAGGCGACGCACCGTGCGATGATTTCTGTCCAGTCCGGCGGAAATCCGTTTTCCAGAAGGGAGAACAGCCCCTCCCCGGCGAGGACGCCGGTTTTTACCGCTTCCGCCGCGCCGCAGGCAAGCTCCGCTTCCGGCAGCGTTTGCAGGCAGTCCGTGTCGCACAGGACGGCGGCGGGCTGATGAAACAGCCCCGCCAGATTTTTGCCCTGGGGGAGATCCACGGCGGTTTTGCCGCCCACGGAGGAGTCCACCGCCGCCAGAAGCGTCGTGGGGAGCTGGATGAAAGAAATTCCACGCAGATAGCACCCGGCGGCGAAGCCCGCCATGTCGCCGCAGACGCCGCCGCCCAGTGCCAGAACGCAGTCCGTTCGGGTCAGGCGGTGTTCCGCCAGAAATTCCAGAATCCTGGACAGGTTAGGCAGGGTTTTGGCGGCTTCCCCGGCGGGGTACACGCAGGAATAAACGGACAGCCCGGTGCGGCGCAGGCTGCTTTCCACGCCGGGCAGGTACAGCGGCCCCACGGCGGTGTCCGTGACAACGGCGGCGCTGCGACAGCCGGGAAGCGCCGCAGCGGTTTCCCCGCAGCGGCGGAGCAGACCGCTCCCGATAAAAACCGGATAGGCGGGGGAAACGGCAATTTTTATTTTTCTGGGTTCCATCGGCAGCGGCTCCTTTCCACGTTTTGCGCGCAGGCTTCTTTTTGAAGAAAACCGTGCAGGGCAAAGAGCTCCTTTGCCAGACGGCTGAAGGTGTCCGGCGTCAGCGCCTGCGCACCGTCGCACAGGGCGCAGGCGGGGTGGTCGTGAACTTCAATTTCCAGCCCGTCGCATCCGGCGGCAACCGCTGCGGCGGACAGCGGCGCGACAAGAGAGGCTCTGCCGGAGGCATGGCTGGGATCCACCAGAACCGGCAGATGCGTCAGCTCCCGCAGAACCGGCACGGCGGAGATGTCCAGAGTGCTGCGGGTATGGGACTCAAAGGTGCGGATCCCCCGTTCGCAGAGGATGACGCGGGGATTGCCGCCCTTGAGAATGTACTCGGCGCTCATCAGCCATTCCTCATATGTCGCGGAGAGCCCCCGTTTGAGCAGCACCGGCTTTTCCTGACGGCCGACGGCCTTCAGCAGTTCATAATTCTGCATGTTGCGGGCACCGATTTGCAGCACGTCCACGTCCCGGAAAAGGGGCAGCTGCGCGGCGTCCATGATTTCGCTGACGATGGGCAGCCCGGCCTCCTCCCCGGCGGTCTTCAGAAAAGCGAGTCCCCGCTCTCCCAGCCCCTGAAAAGTATACGGCGAGGTGCGCGGCTTGAATGCGCCTCCGCGAAGAAGCGCCGCGCCGCCGGCCTTCACCGCTTTTGCGACGGCCACCGTCTGCTCCTCCGATTCCACGGAACAGGGGCCGGCGATCAGCGTCAGCCCGCCGTCCCCAATCCGGGCGCTGCCCACCGTCACGACGGTATTCTGAGGATGCAGATGACGGGATGCCAGGGAGTAAGGCTCCCGCAGCGGCAGGATCTCCCGCACAAATTCCAGCGCGGACAGGCGATCCGCGTCCGGCAGGGAGCCGCCGGTGAGAATAAGGGCGGCCGGCGCTGCGGCGGTGTCCACGGTTACACCGCGCTTCCGCAGGCTGGAAATAAATTCCCGCAGGTCGGCGGAGGCGGTGTTTTCCTTTATCAGAATGATCATGTTTTTCTCCTTTGAACAGTTCGCGCAAAAAAAGCCGCGGTTCGCGGCGACGCGGGATGCCTCCCGGGGATTCTCCGGAAAAACGCCTGAAAAGCTCCGCGAAGATCTCTTTCGCGGAGCTTTCGGAGCTTATTTACGCCCCGGCGGGGCAGGGGCGGACGCTGGACATCAGCAGCCCGGTGACCTTCAGGATGTAATCGCTGTCCCGCAGCCAGTTGGAGGAAGAGGACAGATACTGGCGGTGCAGTCGGTCGATTTCACCGGAAAGATCCTGCGAGGAGGGAACCTGGCAGGAGATCTCCCTGCCCGGAAGGTATTCGGCAAAACGAACCCGCAGCGCATTTTCGTAGCGGTGGTGCTCCGCGATACTGTCGGGATACGTTTCATTGTGTGGATAGGTAAAGGCATCCGCCAGATAATGCGTCAGTTTACCCAGCGTGTAATACTGCCAGATCCGCCAATGAGAGCGGGTTTGCAGCCGCGCGATACGGCGCTCGATGTAGTTCCGGGAGTTGGAAAAATTGTGGCCCATCAGCGTTTTGCCATGGATGGATCCTTTCAGGTAGGACAGCGGGTTGCAGTCCGGCTGAAAGGAACCGAACAAAAAGGCAAGTTCAAAACGCTTTTTTGGAAAACCGTTGCAGCTGTCCAGCAGTGTGCGGGCCAGCAGTTTGTGACTGCGCTTCTGCATACGAAATACCTCCTGTCAGGCGCGGCAATTTGGCGTTTGGAATTACCGTGATTATAACATAGAAAAAATGTCCTGCGCAAGTATTGCGTATGAAAAGAATATGAACTTTTCAAAAGAAAAAGGCGGAAAATATTTGATATTTTGTTAAAAATACAAAAAACGGCTCACAAATAAAACAGCAGATCCCGATAGGCGGGAAACGGCCAATATGCCGAGGCGGTAATGGATTCCAGCTGATCCGCGATTTCACGGGCATGTTTCATGGCGGGAACAATCACATTCCGGCTGTGAAGCATGGCTTTCTCCGCATTGGCGGGAGTGGATGCCAATGCGGATTCCAGAGCGTCGCAGGCGTCCAGGAGACGATCGCAGAGCCTGCCCATATTGGTGGCCGTCCGCATTTCATAGACGTGGGAAACGCCTGCCGCACCCTTCTGTGTGGATCTGGCGCAGAGCGCAGCAGAATACTCGGATACGGCGGGGAGGATCTGGTGGCGGATCATGTCGATCATCGTATTCGCCTCAATGCCCAGCACGGAAGTGTAATTTTCAATATGAATTTCGTAGCGCGCCTGAATTTCCTCCCTGGTGTAGATACCGTGGCGGACAAAAAGATTCACGTTTTTTTCCGCGATATAGGCGGGCAGGGCATCTGCGGTGGTGGGGAAGTTGGACAGACCGCGCCGCTTTGCCTCCTCCAGCCAGGCCGCGTCGTATCCGTTGCCGTTGAAAATAATCCGCCGGTGCGCGCTCAGCGTCTCGCGGATCAGCGCCGCCAAGTCTTTATGGAAGTCGGCGGAATGCTCCAGCCGGTTCGCAAACTGCTCCAGCTCTTCCGCCATGATTGTGTTGAGCGCGATGTTGGGGCCGGAGATGGACTGGGAGGAACCCAGCATCCGAAATTCAAATTTGTTTCCGGTAAATGCCATGGGAGAAGTGCGGTTGCGGTCGGTGTTGTCCTGCGGGATGGCGGGCAGCACATCCACGCCGATTTCCAGCGTGCGCTTGCCGGTATCTTTATACGGCGTGCCGTTGATAATGGCGTCCACCACCGCGTTCAGTTCGGCGCCCAGAAAGACGGACAGCACGGCGGGAGGCGCTTCCTGCGCGCCCAGGCGATGATCGTTGCCGGCAAAGGCAACCGTGGCCCGGAGAAAGTCCTGATATTCGTCCACGCCCTTGATAAACGCCGCCAAAAACAGCAGGAACTGCGCGTTCTGGCTGGGGGTTTTCCCGGGCTTGAACAGGTTCTTGCCGCTGTCCGTTGCCAGGGACCAGTTATCGTGCTTGCCGGAGCCGTTGACGCCGGCAAAGGGCTTTTCGTGGAGCAGGCAGACCAGGCCGTGGCGGTCGGCCACCCGCTTCATCATCTCCATCACCAACTGGTTGTGGTCGCAGGCGGTGTTGGCGTCGGTATAGATGGGGGCCAGCTCGTGCTGGCAGGGGGCCACCTCGTTGTGCTTGGTCTTGGAGAGGACGCCCACCTTCCACAGCTCCTCGTCCAGCTCCTGCATAAAGGCGGCTACGCGGGGACGGATGGCGCCGAAATAGTGATCCTCCAGCTCCTGACCCTTGGGGGGCTTTGCACCGAACAGCGTCCGGCCGCACAGCCGCAGATCCTCGCGCTTGGCGCAGTCGGCCTTATCGATGAGGAAATACTCCTGCTCCGCGCCCACCTGCGCAATG
>JBFLFX010000096.1:0-8489 GCA_041859815.1 Dysosmobacter sp.
GCATCCACGACGGCCTGATCGCCATCACCAAAATCGACCTTGTGGATCCGGAATGGCTGGAAATGATGCAGGAAGAGGTGAAGGAAAGGGTTAGAGGGACTTTTCTGGAGGGAAAACCCATCCTGCCCGTCTCCTCCGTTACCGGCGAGGGCATTCCCGCGCTGCGGGACGCCCTGTGCGATCTGGTGCACGGCGCCGCCGAGAAAAACACCCGCATCCCCTTCCGCCTGCCGGTGGACCGCGTGTTCTCCGTAGACGGTTTCGGCACCGTCATCACCGGCACGCTGATTGAGGGAGAGATGAAGGTGGGCGACAGCGTGGAGCTGGCCCCTTCCGGGAAGCAGTCCCGCGTCCGCAATTTACAGGTGCACGGCGCGGATGTGGGCACCGCTTACGCGGGGCAGCGGGTTGCCGTCAATCTGGCGGGGCTGAGCAAAGCGGAGGTGCGGCGCGGCGACGCCGTGACAAAACCCGGCAGCACCCAGATTTCCCGGATGCTGGATGTGAAGCTGACATGCCTGTCCGATTCCCGCCGCGTCATCTGCAACGACTCGCAGGTACACCTCTACCACAGTGCCTCCGTACTGCTGGCCAAGGTGGTGCTGCTGGACCGGGACAGGCTGAATCCCGGCGAAAGCTGCTATGCCCAGCTCCGCATGACCGAACCCATTGCCAGCAAAAACGGCGATCCCTTTGTCGTCCGCTTTTTCTCTCCACTGGAAACCATCGGCGGCGGCGTCATTCTGGACAGCGCGCCGCTGAAGCACAAGCGCCGTGTCCCCGCCATTCTGGAAGCCCTGAAAATCCGCGAGAGCGGCTCCGGCGGCGACAAGGTGGAGCAGACAATCGAGACCTTCGGCACCGCGCTGCCCGACGAAAAAAAGCTGGCTTCCAAGCTGGGCATGGATCCGGATTCCCTGAAACAGGAGCTTCAGGATTTGATCGGCCGCGGCCGGGTGCTGCAGCCGCTGCCGGGCCGTTACGCCGCTGCGGCCGCTCTGGATGCCGCGTGGGATACCTGCCGGGCGCTGCTGGAGTCCTACCACAGGCAAAATCCGCTGCACGCGGGCATGAAATCCGCCGAACTGCGGCAGAAACTGTTCAAATCTGCGGAGCAGGCGGTGTCCGACGCGCTGCTGGAGGAGCTGTGCCGCGAGGGAAAAATCAAGCACATCGCGGATTGCTACGCGCTGGCGGGCTTTGAGGTGCATTTCACTAAGCGGCAGAACGCCGTCAGGGAACGCATCATGAACGCCTACCGCAAAGCCGGCGTGGAGCCGCCCACGGTGGACGAGGCCATGGCGGCTCTTCAGCCCGGCGAGCGGGGGGACGGCAAGCAGGTGTTGGACAGCCTGATCTCCGTCGGGGATCTGATCCTGCTCTCGCCGCAGCTCTGCTGCCACAAGGATGTATATGCCGAAGTCTGCGCAAAGGTGAGGGCCCACTTTGCCGAACACGAGACGCTGACGCTGGCGGAAATGCGCGACATGCTGCAAACCTCCCGCAAGTATGCGCTGGCATATCTGGAGTACTTCGACCGCAACCGCATCACAAAAAAAGAGGGAGATTCCCGGAAACTGAATCTGGGATTTTAAGGATTTCTCTCTGTTTTTTCCATAAGAAAAGGCGAATCTGTGCGAAAATAGCTCTTGCCATTCCGAATGGGGCATGATATAATGCATTCCGCAGTTTAACCACTGCGGAACCGAAAGTGCGCCGCGCGCTTTCAGCCTCATCATGGGAGTAGATGGGTGCTGGTGTGCCCCCCGGTCTTCAAAACCGGTGAAGGTGGTGAAGAGCTACCCAGGTGGGTTCGATTCCCACATATTCCCGCCAGAAAAACGCCGCAAAAACGCGGCGTTTTTCTTTTTCTTCAGGCGCGTTCCGTCGGAAAGTACCTGAAGCAAACGCAGATTTCCCCCGATTCAATGCAGTTTGCCCGCAGCCACAAAAAGACGCACAGGGTGCCGTTTCTTCGCGGCCCTCTGTGCACAGCGCAAAGCGAAAGGAATGGTCATCATTATGGACATCAAGCAGCTGGAAGCGCTTGCCTGCGTCATCGAAACCGGCAGTTTTTCCCGGGCGGCTGAAAAATTAAATTTACGCCAGCCCACCATCAGCGCGCATGTTGCGGCGCTGGAGCGCGAACTTCAGGTGCGCCTGATCGTGCGTACCACCCGGGAGCTGCGCCCCACGGAAGCCGGGAAAAAGCTGTATGATTACGCCCGGCGCATTCTCGCTTTGCGGGATGATGCGCTGACAAGTCTGCGGAGCATGTCCGAGAAAGTGAAGGGAACGGTCACGGTGGCCACCTCCACAATTCCGGGAAAGTATCTGCTGCCGCCGCTGCTGCGGAAATTTCGGGAAAAGTATCCCAACATCGTCTTTCAAATCCGCCTGACCGACAGCCGCGGCGCGGTAAACCTGGTTGTGGATCAAACCGTGGATGTCGGCCTCTGCGGCACGCTGCCCGGAGATTCCCGCTGCCTGTACCGGGAGCTCAGCGAGGATCAGCTGGTCGTCATCACGCCCAACATTCCCCGCTACCGCCGCTTTATCCGCAGCGGATTTCCCACACGGCAACTGGCACGGGAGCATTTTATCACCCGGGAACCGGGCAGCGGCACCCGCCGGGAAACCGAGCAGTTCCTGCGGTCAATGGGCATGGACTATACGGCGCTGAGCGTGGAAGCCCAAGTGAATTCCAACGAGCAGCTCCGCAGCGACGTGGCGGAGGGGAAGGGCATCGGCATCATCTCCCTCCGGGCTCTGGAGGACGACTGTCAGACCGGGCGGCTGCTGGCATTGAAGTTTTCCAGCACCAGCCTGCACAGAAAGCTGTATATTATCCGGCGCAGAAATGCGCCCCTACCGCTGGCCGCGCAAATTTTTTACCAGTTCGCGGAAAGCACCTGCCCAAAACTGCCCACATTTCAGGTCCTTTGATTTGTGCAAAACGTAGAATCTTTTTTTGAATTTTTCCGATATTTTTTTTAAAATTTGTAAAATAATCTAATTATTCGCTTATATCTCCATTTTATCGAGTATTTTCACTATTTTTGGGCTGTCGAATTGTGCTATTTTAATAGTTATTTTTGACGAAATTCTATTTATATATTTTATCTATATTTAAATTCTTTCCTTGTAACTTGCCGGGGAACTGCGTTAAATTATAGACATAGAGGGTTCGGTTTCTTCTGCAAGTGAATATTGCGAACGACGGATTCAGGAGACCTGTTTTAACAGGGCCGAAGGAATAAGTACCGCAACTTGCCAGCACGGTATGAACATCTCAGGCAAAAAGACTGTATCCCAACGCAACTCTGGAAAGCGAAAGCACCGAAGGAGCAACCCGTATGGGGAATCTCTCAGGTTGATAATACAGAGTCAGGCAATTGATGAATTCTGTTCATTTTGTCTGACTCTGCTTTTTTTAATTTGTTTGAAACTGGAAGGGTATACTATATGCGAGACGGAAAGGATTTTTTAATCATCACCAACAACCCCTTGGTCGTCACCTGCATGGGGGAATATTATGGGATAGACTTCATGCCGCAGGCAGGCTACCGGGACGTGCTGGTAAAGGTGCGGGATCGGGTTTACGCCGGATATACGCTGTACACGCATCCGCTGTCCGGCAGCGTAAAGCCCAACGAAACCCCCTATAAATCCATCGTGGTTTCTAAAAAGCCCCATGAATTTTCCATGGAACAGGCGGAGATCATGTCCAACGCCATGACTACTTTCGATAAATTTACTCCCCGGAACCGGGTTTTGAGCGACAAAATCCTGAAGGATTTTCAATTAATCGACTATACCTTGCTCGCCGGCGCCCTTGATTTCGACGCCGAGGCAGGTCTTAGTAAAATTTAAGCGCAGTATCGTATTATTTGAAGGAGGAGGTGTTTGCTTTGAAATTGGAACTCGGCTTTATCGAAGTCAAGGATATTCAATTTTCAGAGAAATGCAAGGTTGAAAACGGAACGCTTTATGTAAATGCGGATGACGTCCAGTCTTTTATCTATCAGGACGACGACGTCAAGCAGTATGTCAAAAGCGTCCATTTTGACATTGCAAAGCCCGGCGAAAGCGTTCGCATCACCCCGGTGAAAGACGTCATTGAGCCGCGCGTGAAGGTAGAGGGCCCCGGCGGAGAATTTCCCGGCGTCATCGCCAAGGTTGACACGGTCGGCACCGGCAAAACCCATGTCCTGCGCGGCATGGCTGTGGTCACCGCCGGCAAGATCGTCGGCTTTCAGGAGGGCATCATCGACATGTCCGGCCCGGGAGCCCAGTACACTCCGTTTTCCAAGCTGCTGAACCTGGTAATCGTCTGCGAGCCTGCTGAGGGCGCAAAGCAGCACGAATACGAGCATGCCGTCCGTCTGGTCGGTCTGCGCGCCGCCACGTTCATCGGCGAGCTCGGCAGGGACATTGTCCCGGACGAAACCAAGACTTTCGAGACTTACGGCATCAAAGAGGGGATTGAGAAATTCCCGAACCTGCCCCGGGTGGGGTATGTCCACATGCTCCAGTCTCAGGGGCTGCTGCACGACACCTATGTTTACGGCGTCGATGCAAAGCGCACTCTGACTACCATCATCAATCCCACAGAGACGATGGACGGCGCAATCATCAGCGGCAACTGCGTGTCCGCCTGCGACAAAAACACAACCTATCATCACCAGAACAACCCGGTGGTGGCAGATCTCTTTGAGCAGCAGGGCAAAACGCTGAACTACGTCTGCAACATCATCACCAACGAGAACGTGTATCTGGCTGACAAGCAGCGGTCTTCCGACTGGTCCGCAAAGCTCTGCCGCCTGCTGGATCTGGACGGCGTCATCGTGTCTCAGGAGGGCTTCGGCAATCCCGACACCGACCTCATCATGAACACCAAAAAGATTGAGCAGGCCGGCGTAAAGGCCACCATCATCACTGACGAATATGCGGGGCAGGACGGGAAGTCCCAGTCTTTGGCCGACGCCGATCCTCTGGCGGACGCGGTGATCACCGGCGGCAACGCCAATATGCTCATCGTCCTGCCGAAGCTGGACAAAGTCATCGGCACGTTGGACTATGTCGACAAAATTGCCGGCGGCCATGCCGGTTCTCTGCGCCCGGACGGAACCATTGAAGCGGAGCTGCAGGTCATCACCGGCGCCACCAACGAAATGGGCTTCAACTGCATGAGCGCAAGATAAGGAAAGGAGGAGCTTTCAAACATGAGTTATCGTGTCGTTCACTATATTAACCAGTTCTTCGCCCAAATTGGCGGCGAAGAGAAGGCCGACGTGCCCCCCGAAGTGCGTCAGGGCTTTGTCGGTCCCGGCATGGCGTTCAGCCAGGCCTGGAAGGGCGAGGCTGAGATTGTTGCCACCGTTGTATGCGGCGACTCCTACTTTGCCGAGCATGAAAAAGACGCCAAAGAAAAAATTCTGGCATGGGTCAAAGAGCAGAAGCCCGACCTGTTCATTGCAGGCCCCGCATTCAACGCCGGCCGGTATGGCTATGCCTGCGCCAGTATCTGCCAGGCTGTTCAGGAGGAGCTGAAGATTCCCGTCCTCACCGGCATGTACCCGGAAAACCCCGGCGCCGATCTGAAAGACAAGGTTTTGATGATCTCCACAACCAACAGCGCGGCAGGCATGCGCAAGGCCGCTCCCGCCATGGCAAAGCTGGCCATGAAGCTGCTGAAGGGCGAAAAGCTGGGCGCTTCCTGCGAGGACGGCTATATGCCCAACGGCATCCGCGTGAACTTCTTTGAGAAAGAGCGCGGTTCCAAGCGCGCGGTGAAGATGCTGCTGAACAAGCTGGCCGGCAAGCCCTTCACCACCGAGTATCCCATGCCGTCTTTTGACCGCGTGGCTCCGAATCCCGCCGTCAAGGATCTGTCCAAGGCGACTGTCAAGGCGACTGTCGCTCTGGTTACCTCCGGCGGCATTGTCCCCAAGGGCAACCCCGATCACATCGAATCCTCCTCCGCTTCTCACTACGGGGAGTACTGCATCAAGGGTGTGGAGGATCTGACCGACTCCACTTATGAGACCGCCCACGGCGGCTATGACCCGGTATACGCCAACGCGGATCCGGATCGGGTTCTGCCCGTTGACGTGATGCGCGAGTTCGAGCGGGAAGGCAGGATCGGCAAACTGTACGACTACTTCTATACCACAGTCGGCAACGGCACCGCTGTCGCTTCCGCGAAGAAATTTGCAGAGGAGATTGCTCAGAAGCTTCTGGCCGCAAAGGTAGACGCCGTTATTTTGACCTCCACGTGAGGAACCTGCACGCGTTGCGGTGCAACGATGGTAAAAGAAATCGAGAGAGCCGGGCTTCCGGTCGTGCATATGTGTACAGTCACCCCGATTTCCATGACGGTCGGCGCGAACAGAATTGTTCCGACGATTGCAATTCCTCATCCGCTGGGCAACCCCGCTCTGGAAAAGAAAGATGAGTATGCCCTGCGTAAAAAGCTGGTCAACCGCGCACTGGAGGCCCTCTGCACGGAAGTTGAAGATCAGACGATTTTTGAAGTCTGATTAAAATCGGGTGTCCCCGCGGCGTCCTCCGGCGCCGCGGGAGGCCCCCTTTGTTGGGAGCGATGCGAGAAATGAGCAAGATCTATGATGTCATTATCCTGGGTGCAGGACCTGCCGGCCTTTCTGCCGGCCTGTATGCCGGCCGCAGCCGATTGAGCACTCTGATCGTTGAAAAGGGTCAGGACGGCGGCCAGATTGCAATTACCAATGAAATTGAAAACTACCCCGGCCAGCGGCTTGATCAGCCGGAATCCGGCCCCAGCCTGATTGCCCGCATGACCGAGCAGGCCAAGAAGTTCGGCGCCGAGCGCGTCAGCGACGTAATCAAAAGCGTCGATCTGTCCGGCGACGTGAAAAAGCTGACCGGCAACAAGGGGGAATATCTCGCCAAGTGCGTCATTCTGGCCACCGGCGCGTTTCCCCGCCCCATCGGCTGCAAAAACGAGGCAATGTATGTCGGCAAGGGAATTTCCTTCTGTGCAACCTGCGACGCCGCATTTTTTGAAGGCTTGGAAGTCTATGTGGTCGGCGGCGGCGACGCTGCCGTCGAGGAGGCCATGTATCTGACCAAGTTTGCCCGGAAAGTTACCATCATCCATCGCCGGGACGAGCTGCGCGCCGCCAAGTCCATTCAGGAAAAGGCTTTCAAGAATGAAAAACTGCACTTTCTGTGGAACACCGTGGTGGAGCAGGCGGGCGACGGCAAAAATGATGTTCTCGACCAGATAATCGTAAAGAACACCAAAACCGGCGAGCTGACCACCATCAAGGCGGACGAGGATGACGGCATTTTCGGTCTGTTCGGATTCATCGGACTGCTGCCCAATACGCACCTGTTCGAGGGTATGGTCAATATGGATGAACGCGGTTATGTCAAGACGGACGAAGACATGCGCACCAGCCTTCCCGGCGTGTTCGCGGCCGGCGATCTGCGGATCAAGAGCCTGCGTCAGGTGGTCACGGCTGCTGCCGACGGCGCGATTGCCGCCACACAGGCCGAGAAATATATTGCAAATCTAAAGTAATTAAGGAGTGTATTGTGATGTCTATGCTGGAAGTTGACAAGACTACGTTCGATGCGGAAGTCCTGCAGGCCAAGGGGAAAGTGCTGGTTGATTTTTACGGTGACGGCTGCGTCCCCTGCGCGGCTCTGATGCCTCACGTCCATGGCTTTGCGGAACAGTACGGCAATCAGATTAAGTTCTGCGCCCTGAATACCACCAAAGCCCGCCGTCTGGCAATCAGCCAGAAGGTCCTGGGACTGCCCGTGATCGCAATTTACGAGAACGGCGCCATGATCGATTCCTGCGTGAAGGACGATGCCACGCCCGAAAACGTGGAAAATATGATCAAGAAGCATCTGTAATCCGCTTGATCCCCGAATCCGGTAGCAAGCCGCAAGGCTTTCTATAAATTTTTAAGAAAAGGAGGAAATGAGACATGGGCATTTTAGCTGGTAAAAAAGTCATCATTATCGGTGACCGTGACGGGATTCCCGGCCAGGCAATCGAAGCCTGCGCCAAGAGTGCCGGAGCTGACGTCGTGTTTTCCTCGACGGAGTGCTTCGTCTGAACGTCCGCTGGTGCAATGGATCTGGAAAATCAGAAGCGGGTTAAGGACTTCGCTGAAAAGTATGGCCCCGAGAACGTTGTCGTTCTTCTGGGTGCTGCTGAAGGGGAAGCTGCCGGCCTGGCTGCTGAGACGGTCACCAATGGTGACCCGACTTTCGCCGGTCCATTGACAGGAGTCCAGTTGGGACTCACGGTTTACCATGCGTGCGAGCCTGAGATGAAGGCTGAGTTTGATCCCGCCGTCTATGACGAGCAGATCAGCATGATGGAGATGGTTCTTGATGTGGATGATATCTGCAACGAGATGAAATCCGTTCGTGATCAGTACTGCAAATATCTGGGCTAAGACGTACACAGCGGGGGCGGCGGCAGGTGC
>JBFLFX010000097.1:0-8477 GCA_041859815.1 Dysosmobacter sp.
CTTCCCGCCTGATTCCTCAGGCGGGAAGCCGGCGTTCCGATTTTTAGAGAGCTTCCGCACGGCAACCGTTTCCTCTCCGCATTTCTCCCCGTTTTCCCGGAATCCCGCCGCATAATACAGCGCCCGCGCCACGGTATTCTCCGGTTCGTAGGACAGCCAGCAGGCCTCCGCGCCCCCGCAGGGACGGCGTTCCACATAATCCAGCGCCTGCCCGCCCAGTCCGCGTCCCTGGCTGTGCCGATCAATCATAAACCGCCAGATACAGTAGTTTCCGGCGGAAACGGCGGGAGGCTTCTCCTCTTCATCCCGCCAGTCGTAAGAGAGCATCAGGAATCCCGCCCTCGTAGATGCCGAAGGGCAGCGCGACCTGCCCGGCGGTCACAGCGACGTACGCCTCCAGAATGCTGACGGTATTGGAGGCCACAAACGGCACCTGATCTTCCCGCACCGACAGTTTTACAATCTCCCAGATGTTTTCCGCATCCACTTTCCGAAGTTCCACCATACCGATTTTCTCCTCTCGGAAAAAGGCGCGGGAAACTGTGTGTCCCGCGCCTCCGATGGTTTTTTTATTCTGCCCTCGGCGCCAGCTGTACCACGCCGTGGCAGCAGTCCACATAGACCTGCGTGCCGGATTTCAGCCGCCGGGTAGCTCTGCCCGCGCCGATGATGACGGGCTTGGCCAGCTTGCGGCCCAGCACCGCCGCGCTGCTCTCCGTACCGGACTCCTCGCTGATCACCGCCGCCGCACGGCGCACATAATCCTCCATATCGGGGGTAGTGTAGGCCACCACCAATACGTCGCCGTCGCGGAATTTGCTCAAATCCTCCCGGGAGCGGCAGACGCACAGCGGGCCGCAGGCGTTGTTCACGCCGATGCCCACGCCGTTCGCCAGCGCGCCGCCCACCATGTGAATTTTGATCATGTTCGTGGTTCCGGGAACGCCCACGGGGACGCCCGCCGTCAACACCACCAGATGTCCCGGCTGAATCAGCTGTGCCTTCTGCGCGGCCTCCACCGCCCGGTCAATCAATTCGTCCGTGTTGGCGGCAGCCGGCGTCAGAATGGGAATCACGCCCCAGTACAGCGCCATCTGCCGGCGCACCCGGTCGTCCGTCAGGCAGGCAATCACCGGCGTGGCGGGGTGGAACCGGCTCACCAGCCGCACCGTGGCGCCGGTCTGGCTCACCGTGAGAATCGCGTCCGCCCGCACATCCTGCGCGGTGGAGCAGGCGGCGTGGGCCGTGGCCGCCGGGATGGACAGCCGCGCGCCGGTTTCCGACAGGCGCATCATGCGGCGGGGATAATTGATGTCCTTCTCCGTCCGGCGGGCGATGGCGTCCATGGTCTTTACCGCCTCCAGCGGATATTTCCCCGCCGCCGTCTCGCCGGAGAGCATAATGGCGGAGGTGCCGTCGTAAATGGCATTGGCGACGTCCGTGATCTCCGCGCGGGTGGGGCGGGGATTTTCCATCATGGAATCCAGCATTTGCGTGGCGGTAATCACCGGCTTTCCGTAGGCGATGCACCGGGCAATCATTTCCTTTTGAATGATGGGGATTTCCGTAAAGTCAATCTCCACACCCATGTCGCCCCGGGCAACCATCACGCCGTCGGCCGCGGAGAGAATTTCCGCCAGATTGTCCACGCCCTCGCGGTTTTCAATCTTGGCAATAATGCGAATCTGCGCGCCGTGCTCGTTCAGCAGCGCCCGGATCTGCCGGACATCCGCCGCGCTGCGGACGAAGCTGGCGGCGATATAGTCAAAGCCCTGCTCGATGCCGAAGAGAATATCGGCTCGGTCGCTGTCGCTGAGATACGGCATGCTGAGCTTCACATTGGGGACGTTGACGCCCTTGCGGTCTTTCATGACGCCGTCGTTTTCCACCCGGCAGCGGATATCCTGTCCCGCGGATTCCAGCACTGTCAGACGCACCAGCCCGTCATCCAACAGGATGGTGGTCCCCTTCTGTACGTCGCCGGGCAGCTCCGCGCAGGTGATGGAGCAGCCGTGTTCGTCGCCGGGAATGTCCCGGGTGGTCAGCAGGAATTCCTGCCCCGTCACCAACTTCACCTGGCCGCTTGCAAATGTTTTCAGCCGGATTTCCGGGCCGCGCGTGTCCAACATAGCCGCCACGGGGAGATCCAGCTCCTCCCGCAGCCGTTTCAGAGCGTCCAGACGCGCCAGATGCTCGTCATGGGTTCCATGGGAGAAATTAAAACGCGCCACATTCATGCCCGCAAGAAGCAGCTCCCGCAGAATGCCGTCCCGGTCGGTGGCCGGGCCGAGGGTGCAGACAATTTTTGTTTTTCTCATGACAGATTCCGCCTTTCCCTTTCGTTTCAAAAAACGCCCGCCCGCGCCGTTTCCGGCGCGGAAACGGGGATCCCTGAATTTTTTTTATTGTACCACGAACGGGGCCGGATTACCATGGCGGAGGTGTAAATTTCGCGGGCCTCTCACAGATGCCAGATGTCCTCATTGTACTGGCGGACGGCGCGGTCGGCGGAGAAATAGCCCGCCCGGGCGATGTTTTCCAGCGCCTTCCGCGCCCAGAGGGGACGGAAGGCCGCGTCCCGCAGGGCGTTTTCCTTGACGCGGCAGTAGTCCGCGAAGTCCGGCAGGGTCATGAACCAGTCCCTGCCCGTCAGTTCGCCGTACAGCCGCCGCAGGCTCTCCTCCCGCCCCACGGACAGCAGTTCATCCGAAATCAGAAAATCCAGCGCCTCCTTCAGCGCCGGGTCACGTTCGCAATACTCCCGCGGATGGTAGCTGCCCGCCTGATAGCGCGCAATCACCTCGTCGCTGCGGCTGCCGAACACATAGATGTTCTCCTCGCCCACCAGCCGGGCGATTTCCACATTCGCGCCGTCCAGCGTCCCCAGCGTCACCGCGCCGTTAAGCATGAATTTCATGTTGCCGGTGCCGCTGGCCTCCCGGGAAGCCAGGCTGATCTGCTCGGACAGGTCGCAGGCGGGAATCAGCTTTTCGGCGGCGGTGACGTTGTAATTTTCCACCATCGCCACCCGGAGGTACGGCTGCGCCGCCGGGTCGCGGTTAATCACCTGGGCCAGGCAGAGAATCAGGTGGATAATGTCCTTGGCAATCGTATACGCGGGCGCGGCCTTCGCGCCGAAAATCACCGTCACCGGCGCTTTCGGCGTCTTTCCCGTCCGGATATTCAAATAGGTGTGAATCAGCCACAGGGCGTTGAGCTGCTTGCGCTTATACTCGTGCAGCCGCTTGATCTGCATGTCGAACACGGTGTCCGGGCAGAGGTTCACGCCCTGCGTCTGCCGCAGGACGCGGGCAAGCTCCGCCTTGTTGGCGTATTTCACGGTATCCAGCAGCCGGAGGAAGTTTTCGTCCTCCCGGAAGCGCAGCAGATCCGTCAGCCTGTCCGCGTTCTGCCGCCAGCCTGTGCCGATGGACTCGTCCAGCAGGGCGGTCAGCCGGGGATTGCACTCCATCAGCCAGCGGCGGAAGGTCACGCCGTTGGTCTTGTTGTTGAACCGCTCCGGGTACAGGCGGTAAAACGGCGCCAGCTCCGTCTTTTTCAGGATCTCCGTATGCAGCTCCGCCACGCCGTTGGTGGAGTGGGTAAAGTGGAGGTCGATGTGCGCCATGTGCACCCGCCCCGCGCCGTCCAGAATCTGCACGGCCGGGTCGTCCGTTTTCGCCCGCACCCGGGCGTCCAGGCGGCGGATCACCGGCATCAGCTGCGGCACCACGCGCTCCAGATAGGAAACCGGCCACGTCTCCAGCGCCTCCGCCAGAATGGTGTGGTTGGTGTAGCCGCACACCCGGGTCACAAGGTCCACCGCCTCGTCCTCGCCGATGCCCCGGGCGGCCAGCAGCCGGATGAGCTCGGGAATCACCATGGTGGGATGGGTGTCGTTAATCTGCACGGCGGCGTAGTCCGGCAGATCGTGCAGGTCGGAGCCCCGGCTCACGCACTCGTCCAGCAGCAGCCGGGCGGCGTTGGCCACCAGAAAATACTGCTGGGCAATCCGCAGCAGCCGTCCGGCCTCGTCGCTGTCGTCGGGGTAGAGGAACAGCGTCAGATTCCGCGCCAAATCCGTTTTGTCAAACTGAATGCCGTCGTGGACAATGGATTCGTCCACCGTATCCAAATCGAACAGCCGCAGCCGGCCGCAGGCGCTGTGATAACCCGTCACGTCCAAATCATACAGGGTGCTGCGGAAAACGCGCCCCGCAAGTTCCACATCGTAATGCACATCCGTGGGGCGCAGCCAGCTCTGATGGCCGGCCGGCAGCCACACGTCCGGCGTCTCGCGCTGGAGATTGTCCGCAAATTTCTGGCGGAACAGCCCCAGATGGTAATTCAGCCCCACCCCGTCGCCGTACAGCCCCAGCGTGGCGGCGGAATCCAGAAAGCAGGCGGCCAGCCGTCCCAGCCCGCCGTTGCCCAGAGACGGCTCCGCCTCAATCTCCTCCAGGGCGGCAAGGCTTTTCCCCGCCGCCGCCAGCTCTTCCCGCACCTCCTCGTACATCCCCAGATTGATTAGATTGTTGGAGAGCAGCTTACCGATGAGAAATTCGGCGGAGAGATAGTAAAGTTTCTTTTTTCCGGTCTGATAGCCGCGCCGCGCCGCGGCGTCCTTCACCATGCGTATCAGCGCATTGAATGCTTCCAAATCCGTGCAGCCGTCCAGCGGCCTGCCGGTGTAATCACACAGTTTCATGAAGTTCTCCTTTCCCGTTGAGGGCCTTCTTGTATTATAAGCGCGCCGTCAACGGTTGTGCTTGTATAATCCCCGCAGGAAGTTGTATAATCGTAGTATTCCATTGCAGGGGAGGGTTCCATGTGAGATCCGGGGAGTATGCCGCCCGCCGGGAGGACAAGCAGCACGTCCGGCCGGAGTTTCCGTACAATACCTATCTTTGCACCATCCCGCAGGATTTCGCCCGGGTCCCGCTCCACTGGCATGACGAAATGGAAATTATCTACGTCAAAAAGGGGCGCGGCACGGTGACTATTCAGCTGCAGCCCCATCCCGTGTCGGCGGGCTGCATTGCCCTCGCCCCGCCGGGGACGCTCCACGCCATTGACGGGCAGCCCGGCGGCCGGATGGAGTATGAGAATATTCTCTTCTCCCGGGATCTGCTGCTCTCCGCCGCCGGGGACTGGTGCGACAGCGCGTGTCTCCGCCCGCTGATTTCCGGCGGGGCGTCGCTGCCGGCGGTGCTGCGGCCCGGCTCGGCGCTGCACCGCGGGGCCGCGGGCTGTCTGGACGAGGCGGACGCGGCGTGCTCCGCCGCCCGGCCCGGGTATCCCCTGCTGGTAAAATCGGCGCTGTACCGCCTTTTCTACACGCTCTATGCGGCGGTCGGGCAGCGCCTTGCCGTTCCGCCGCCGGAGGCGGAGCGGGTAAAAAAGGCGCTGGCGTTCGTGGCGGCGCACCAGAGCGAAAAGCTGACGGTGACGCAGGCGGCCAACGCCGCCGGATACAGCCCCGCCCATTTCATGCGCTTTTTCAAAGCCGCGGTGGGGCAGACGTTTGTGGAATACGTCACGGACCGCCGCCTTTCCGCCGCCGCCCGGGCACTGGCGGAATCGGAAACCGCCGTGCGTCGGATTGCGGAGGACGGGGGCTTTGAAAGCCCGTCCTATTTCTGCCGATTGTTCCGCCGGAAGTACGGCGTCTCCCCCGGGCGCTACCGCGCCCGGGCGCAGAGCGCATCCGGCGGATCGGCTTTGCCCCGGGCGTAAAAATCGAATCAGGAGGTTCTTCCCCATGAAAACCGGTCTTGTCCTGGAAGGCGGCGCCTTCCGCACCGTTTTTTCCTCCGGCGTATGCGACGCGTTTCTGGACGCGGGGCTGATGCCGGACTATTTCATCGGCGTATCCGCGGGCATTGCCTACGGCGTCAGCTATCTCTCCCGCCAGAAGTGGCGGAATCTGAAAATTGTCACCAGCTACGCCAATGACAAGCGCTATGTGGGAGTGGGCAACCTGCTTAACCCCCGCAACCGCTCGCTGTTCGGTCTGAAGTTTGCCTACGAGGACGTTCCTAACGGCCCGATCCCTTTCGATTATGATGCCTTCGCCGCCTATCCCGGCGAAGTGGAAGCCGTGGTAACCAACCTGAATACCGGGCGGGCGGACTACCTGCCCGTTCCCCGGCGGGACAAACACTTTGAGGTTTTGCAGGCTTCCTGCGCCATGCCGCTGCTGTTTCCCATCTTTCACATTCAAGGCCAGCCGTATCTGGACGGCGGCTGCGCCGACGCCATTCCCTACCGCCGCGCCTTTGAAATGGGCTGCGATCGCGTGGTGGTAGTCCTCACCCGGGAGCGCTCCTATATTCGTACCAGAGAGAAAACCGACGCGCTTTTGGATCGGCGCTACCGGAACTATCCCGCCTTTGTGGACACCATGTACCGCCGGGCGGCGGATTACAATGCCTGCCGGGAGGAACTTTTTGACCTGGAGCGGCAGGGAAAAGTGCTGGTCATCGCGCCGGAAACCACGGCGGGCTTTTCCCGCATGGAAAAGGATCTGAGCAAAATCCGCGCTCTGTGGCAGGACGGTTATTTCAAAGGCCGCGCCGCCGCGGGCGGGGTGCAATCATTTTGGACTGCCGAAAAAGTTGAAAAATGAAAATTTTACACAGATTTTACATAGATTTGACGTTTACCGCCTTTTTATAGCAGACTTGATGTGGTTATAATTTTATTATAAATGCGCTTGGCATAAGCCGGTTCTTTTAAAATAGCGCAGGCGGTTTTTCGTATTGGAAAACACCGTATCAAGAAAAGGAGTATCGTATGGATATTTTCTCCTTCCTGACTTTATGTGGCGGTCTGGCCTTCTTCCTTTACGGCATGAACGTCATGTCCGGAAGCCTTGAAAAAATGGCTGGCGGCAAATTGGAGCGTACCTTAAAAAAAATGACCTCCAACCCGGTAAAAAGTCTGCTGCTGGGCGCGGGCATTACCATTGCCATTCAATCCTCCTCCGCCATGACGGTCATGCTGGTGGGACTTGTAAATTCCGGCGTCATGGAGCTGGGGCAAACCATCGGCGTCATCATGGGCTCCAATATCGGCACTACCCTGACGGCATGGGTGCTGTCCCTGGCAGGGCTGAAGAGTACGAACATCTGGATTCGGATGCTGAAACCGGAAAGTTTTTCCCCGGTCATCGCCTTGGTGGGCATTATCCTGATTATGATGTCCAAAAAACAAAAACGGAAAGACATTGGCCATATTATGGTGGGTTTTGCCGTTTTGATGTACGGCATGGAGCTGATGAGCGGCGCGGTAAGTCCGCTGGCCAGCACACCCGGCTTCGACAAGCTGCTCACCGCGTTCTCCAACCCGCTTTTGGGCGTTTTGGTGGGTGCGGGCTTTACCGGTATTATCCAGTCCTCCGCCGCCAGCGTGGGCATTCTGCAGGCGCTGAGCCTGACCGGCAGCATCACCTACGGCATGGCCCTGCCCGTGATCATGGGCCAGAATATCGGCACCTGCGTGACGGCGCTGCTGTCCTCCATCGGCGTCAGCCGCAATGCAAAGCGAGTCGCCGCAGTGCATATCTCCTTCAATGTCATCGGTACGGTGGTATGCCTGATTCTCTTCTACGGCGGCAATGCGATTTTTCACTTCCCCGTCGTCAATGAAACCGTCGGCGCCGTGGGCATCGCCTTCTGCCACACCGCGTTCAACGTGTTCACCACGGCGCTGCTGCTGCCCTTTTCCAGACAGCTGGAGGCGCTGGCCTGCAGGCTGGTGCGGACGGATACGCCCGCCGAAAGCTTTGCGTTTCTGGATCCCCGCCTGATGCGGACGCCCAGTGTCGCCATCAACGAGTGCGTTTCCATGGCAAACGGCATGGCCGACCTGACACACCATAACCTGAAGCTGGCCGTTTTGCAGCTGCACGAGTATTCCACCGAGCGCGAGACGGAAATTCTGACCAACGAGGACAAACTGGACATCTATGAGGATAAGCTGGGGCATTATCTGGTGGAGATTTCCCAGCAGAGCATCTCCGCCGAGGATGGCCGTGAAGTCTCCCGTCTGCTGCACTGTATCAGCGATTTCGAGCGTATCGGCGATCATGCGGTAAACCTTCAGGAATCCGCCCAGGAGCTGCACGACAAGGAGCTGCACTTCTCCGATGCGGCGAAGGGCGAGCTGAAAGTGCTCACCGAGGCGCTGGCGGACATTCAGACCCTGACATTTGGCAGTTTCCAGAGAAACGACCCCGAGGCGGCGGATCATGTGGAGCCTCTGGAGCAAACCATCGACCAGCTCATCGAGGAAATCCGCCTGCGGCATATCGAGCGCCTGCAAACCGGCAAATGCACCATCCAGCTGGGCTTCGTCCTCAACGACCTGCTGACGAACTTTGAGCGCGTGTCCGATCACTGCTCCAATATCGCCGTGGCGGTCATTGAAAGCCAAAACGCCTCCATCGATCCCCATGCCTATCTGGAAGAAATCAA
>JBFLFX010000098.1:0-8227 GCA_041859815.1 Dysosmobacter sp.
GCTCTCTGAGAGGAAACCTGGTTGATGGCGTTGTCCACGGTGGTGATGGCGCTGGAGGCCGCCTTCTGGGTTCCCACGGAGGCGGAGGCAACGCCCAGATAGTTGGCGTCCATCTTGTCGATGTTGATGGTCAGATCGTCGCCCTCGTTGGCGCCCACCTGGAAGGTCAGGCCCGCGCCGGCCTTGTCCTCCACGTTGAAGTTGGACAGGGCGCCCAGATCGCCGAAGATGGCGTCGGAGGTGTGGGCACTGCCGGAAACTGTGGAAGATACACCGGTACCATCGGCTTTATTAAACGTTACAGACAGATCGGTTTTGCCAGAGGCTGCGGTTGCACTCAGATCCATGGTGAATGCAGCATTGCCCTCACTGTCGTTAAATGTAACAGTTTTCAGAGTTGCCGTTCCTGCGGCGGCAGCTGCCGTGCCAGAAATGGCGTCTGTACCGATCGTAGCGGTATAAACAGAGCCGGATGCGCCGGTTGCGGTAATTACGCCAGTGTCAGACGAGGTAAACTGGAATGCTTCATTGGCGATGTTGGAGCTGTCAAGCGCCTTGAAGTTGGTGAACTTCGCGGAAGCAGTGTCTGAACCGAAAGCCACCATGGAAGTCACATCGATATCGGTGGCTGCAGCAGCGTTCTTGGTGTTCAAATCGGTGGTGGTGAGCTTGTCAAAGCTGACCTTCACGCCGTTGGAGAACGTCACGGAATTCATGCCGGCGGCCAGCTTCACGTCCTCGGCGCCGGTCATCTTGGCGTACAGGCCGTAGGTGGCGTCCTGCTGATCCACGCCCTTGCTGGCGGACAGGCTCAGAGAATCGGTGAGCTGCGTTGCCAGGGAGGTCATGGTGCTGTCGCTGGTGGTGTCGTAAGTGCTTTTGGTGGTCAGATTAAAAGTAAATGCGGAAGTATCGGAGTCCGCGTTCTTGAAGTTCAGCGTCATGGCCGCGGGGGTGGTGTTGTTCACGCCGGCCTGCAGCTCGGTCTGAGACAGGGTGGCGGTGAAAGTCTGGCCGTTGTCGCCGGCGGCGGTGAAGGTCATGTTCTTGTTGCTGGAGTCATAGTTGGCCGTGATGGTATAGTTGCCGTTGGCCAGCGAGGAAGCGCTCAGGTTGTTGGTGACGCTGCCCACCGTGAAGGAATCGGAACTGCTGGCCGCGGTGAAGTCGGACTTCACGCCGGTGATGGCGGCGCTCTCCTGCTTCACGCCCACGGAGAATGCGTAGCTGCCGGCGGCCGTCTTGCCCAAATCCACGCTGAGGCCGGACTTGGCCAGATTCACGTCGGTCAGGGACGCGGTGTTCTTTGCCAGGGAGCCGTCCAGCAGGTTCTTCTTGTTGAACGTGGTGGTGTCGGAGATGTCGTTCAGCTCGTCCTGCAGCTGGGTGAATTCGTCCTGCAGCGCCTCACGGTCGATTTTGTTGCCGTTGGTGTCGTTGGAGGACTGGACGGAGATCTCGCGCATCCGCTGCAGAATCTCGGTGGAGCTGGAGAGTGCGCCCTCTGCCGTCTGGGTCAGGGAGATGGCGTCCTGCGCGTTGGTGGAGGACTGGTTCAGGCCGCGGATCTGCGCGCGCATCTTTTCGGAAATTGCCAGGCCGGCGGCGTTGTCTGCCGCGCTGTTGATGGCATAGCCGGAAGACAGCTTTGCGACGGCGCTGGAGATCTTGTTGTTGTTCTTGGTGTACTGCGTGTACGTGTTCATCGCAGTCAGGTTGGTGTTAATACGCATAAATTTTTCCTCCTTGAATTTTCAGGCCGGCATCCTTGCCGATCCTGTGTCGAATGGATGGACGACTGCCGGAGAAAAGAACCCAGGCGCCTGTGCGGTTTCTTCCCTCTTGCCATTATTTATCGATCGCCATTTTAGAAACTTAACCCCTTTTCCATAAAAAATT
Organism: Dysosmobacter sp.; assembly: GCA_041859815.1. Taxonomy (GTDB): domain Bacteria; phylum Bacillota; class Clostridia; order Oscillospirales; family Oscillospiraceae; genus Oscillibacter. The sequence goes on from JBFLFX010000098.1 coordinate 1,900, forward strand.
TTTTTGCCGGATTCAATCTTCTGCAGCTGGACGCAAAAGCGGGGCGGCTCTTGGGGCCGGCGCGGGGCGCTATTAGGCAAAACGCTGACAGCTCCCCTGACGCACCACAAATATTTATAATAATTATAGTAAAGAAATGATCTTCAAACAGGAAATTGGGTTACAATATGCTAAAATAAAACACTAAGTTACAAAATATTAACAATTAGAAAACCGTCCGGCCACGCAGCGCCGGCGAATGCCGGCAGCCGATTGCAGCGGCGCTTTGACAGCAGCCAAGTCGAAATCGCAGTTTAATTAAAGAGGTGTTTGTTACAGTGGAAAAACTGGAACTGACAGATTTTAAACAGACAATTCATCTTGGCTCGCCGGACGCGCCGGCCCAGGAGCTGCAGTGGAAGCTGACGGAGGGCTCCTCTGATCAGGGAGTGTTTACCATACCCGAGAAGCTGGGGAAAGGACGTCTGGCCGTGTGCGTCATCAACCCCACAATCGCTTATGCCGAGCTGGAGATCTGCTTTGACAGGGACGTGGCGCTGGAGCGGCCGGACTTTTCCCAGCAGTACAGCATCCTGTATTGCGGCAGGGGCGGCATGCGGCTGCTTTCCCGGGGGCAGAAGCGGGAGCAGGGCGTGGGGAGCCTGCTGTACTGCGACTCGCTGGAGGCGGAGCCGGACAGGCACACCCGGTTTCTCTTTCAGGCGGGCGTGCGGACCCGGATGGTAATGTTCATGCTCTACGGCATGGAAGATCTGACCCCGCAGTACCACCACCCGATTTTACAGGCCTTTGAGGAGGAACGGGAGCGCGGCGTGACCTTTCCGTGCATCGCCCGCCTGCCGGAAATCGCCCGGATTTTCGAGCGGAGCCGTCCCTGCAAAGAGAAGGATACGAAAGCCCGCAAAACCGTTCTTACCAGCAAGCTGGTGGCGATTTCCGCGATTCTGATGGAAAAGGGGATCGGCCAGGTGCAGGAGAGCGTCCGCGGGATTTCCCCGGAGGAACGCGCCACGCTGGAGCACGCGCGGCTCCTTTTGATGCGGAATTTCAGCTGCCCGCCCACCATCAGCCAAATCGCCCGGCAGGTGGGCATGAATGAGACAAAGCTCAAACGCAAATTCAAACAGTTTTACGGATTGCCCGTATACCGGTATTTCAAAAGGGCGAAAATGGAGCGCGCCATGGATCTGCTGACCAGCACCGACCTGTCCATACGGGAAATCGCATTTCGCTGCGGCTACGATTCCCAGAGCCAGTTCTCCGCCGCGTTCCGTGCGATTTATAACCTGGCCCCGTTTGAAGCGCATAAAAAATTTCGGAATTTCTACCGCTGAATTTATGCAATATTTTTTAAAAAGAGCGGATTGGGATAAAAAAACACCAATTTCAGAAATACAAAATTCGACAAAAAGTGTATCTTAAATAATGGAACAGTGAATACGGTTCTATGCCCGCCGGAAGCGTTTGCCCATTCCGGCAGACATAGACTTTTTCGTTCCTGCACGGCGGGCACATGGCGGAGGAACGATTCCCTCTCACACGGAAGGCAGTGAAGCACGATGGACGCGGAGAAGAAAGAGAACGGCGGCCCGATCCCCACCCGGCCGGATGCGGGGCAGGCGGAGCAAGCCGGGGAAAAAGCGCAGTCTGCACCGGACGCGGGGAAGAGCACGGAACACGTTAAGATTTTCAGCAAAAAGGAAGACGGAAAGCTTGACGTAAAGCAGACGCTTGCGAATTTCCGGGAAAACTTTATGGGAATGAAGCGCCGCAGCCGGATCCTCCTGGTGGCGGCTCTGGTGGCAGCGCTCGTGATCAGCATCACCGCGGCGGCGATGCTGAACCGCACCAAGTATGCGGTGCTGTACAGCGGTCTGGACGCCAGCACCGCCGGAGAGATTCTCAACGCGCTGGACAAGGACAGCGTGGACGCGAAGATGAGCGGCACGGACACAATTCTCGTGCCGGCGTCGGAGGTTGACACGGTGAAAGCGAAGCTGGCGGCGGAGGGCTATCCCAAGACCGGGCTGAGCTACGATACGTTTGCGGATTCCTCCAAGTTCGGCTCCACCGACGCCGAGACGCAGGCGCGCCTGCAGTACACGCTGCAGGAAAATATCCGCACCACCATCAATCAGATGGATAAAATCAAGGACAGCATCGTCATTGTCAATCTGGCGCAGAATTCCTCCTACGTCGTCTCCAACACCAAGACGGACGCATCCGCCGCGGTGATGCTCCAGCTGGATCCCGGCGAGAGCATCGACGATTCCGAGGCGCTGTCCATTGCCAAATTCGTGATGAAGAGCGTGCCCAATCTGGCGCTGAAGAATATCAGCATCGTGGATTCCAAGATGCATACCTACGATCTGACCGGTTCCAGCAGCGCCTCCTCCCAATACTCCGCCACGCAGATGCAGCTGGCGGAGCAGATGAAGCAGACGCTCAGCGATCAGGCGCTGAAGGTTTTGCAGCCCGCGCTGGGAACCGGAAACGTGTCCGTGTCGGTCAATCTGGCGCTGGACTTTGATAAAAAGACACAGAAGTCCGTGAAGTTCTCCGCTCCCATTGACGGCGAGACCGAGGGCATGCTGCGCAGCAAGCAGGAGAGCACCAGCTATTCCAACGGCAACGGAACCGCCGCCGGTTCCGCCGGAACGGACAGCAACGGGGTTTCCGGCACGGAATACCAGACGGGCAATTCCTCCGCCGGCACCTCCGGCGACAAGACCCTGACCTATAACTATGAGCTCAATGAAATTCAGACCAAGCTGGAAAAAGCGCAGGGCACCGTAAAGGATCTGTCCATTTCCGTGCTGATTAACTCCAAGGCGTCGGGGTCGAAAAAAGCGGCGTCCAAGGCGTCCAAGCTGGTGGCCAACGCCATCGGCGTCAAGTCGAAGTACATCACCGTTTCCACCCTGCCGTTCGTGGAGCCGGCGGGCGGGAGCAGCTTCGCCAGCCTGCTGAAGCAGAGTCAGGCAACGCAGCGGCAGGCGCTGTTGGTGAGCATCCTGAAAATCGCGATCCCCTGCCTGACGATTCTGGTGGTGGCGCTGCTGGTGCTGCGGCATTTCAGAAAGAAGGAACAGGAGGAGCTGGAAGCCGAGGCGCTGGCGATGGAGGAGCAGGAGCGGGAGTCTGACGAGGAGGGACGGCCTGTGAAGAAGGTGACCGACGAGGATCTGGCGGACGATCTGATGCAGAGCAAGTCCGGCGAGACCGAGAAGGTTGAAAAACTGGTGGAAGATTATCCGGAGGCTGCCGTGCAGATCCTGCGGAACTGGCTGACGGAAAACTGAGAGACGGGAGAAGACCGGCATGGCATCCAAACTGACAAACCGCGAAAAAGCCGCAGTCCTGCTGATTGGACTCGGAAAGAACCACGCGGCGCAGATTTATAAGCTGCTGACCGAAGATGAGATCTCAATGCTGACCCTGGCGATTACCACCACCAAGCAAGTGACGCAGGAGGAGAAGGACGCCGTGATGTCGGAGTTCTACCAGACCTGCGTGGCGCAGAAGTTTATTTCCGAGGGCGGCCTGGGGTATGCCCGCGGCGTCCTGAACCGGGCGCTGGGCAGCGAAAAGGCGGACGAAATCCTGAATAAGCTGACGGATTCCCTTCAGGTGCGCCCCTTTGAATTTGTCCGCAAGGCGTCGGTGACGCAGATTAATCACCTCATCGCCAACGAAAACCCGCAGACGATTGCGCTGCTGCTGTGCTATCTGGAGCCGTCCAAAGCGGCACAGGCGCTGGTGCAGCTGCCGGACAACGTGCAGGTGGACGTGGTCACCCGCATGGCGAACATGGAGAGCGTGGCGCCGGAATTTATCCGGGAGACGGAAAATGTGATGGAGCAGCGGCTGGAACAGATGGGGACCAGCGATCAGACCGCCGTGGGCGGCCTGAACTCCGTGGTGGACATGATCAACTGCGTGGACCGCGGCACCGAGCGCAATATCCTGGAGACGCTGGACATGACCGATGTGGATTTGGCGGACAACATCCGCAAGAACATGTTCGTGTTCGAGGATATCACCAAGCTGTCGCCGCAGGCGATGCAGCGTGTGCTGAAGGATGTGGATCAGAACGATATGACCATCGCGCTGAAGGGCGCGGGGGAGGAGGTCAAAAATGCCATTCTCTCCAATCTGTCCAAGCGGCAGCAGGAGATGATACTGGACGACCTGGAAGTTCTGGGGCCGCTGAAGCTCAAGGACGTGGAGGCCGCGCAGCAGAAGATTGTCAATGTCGTCCGCATGCTGGACGACAGCGGCGAGATCATTGTTTCGAGAGGGGAGGGGGACGATGTCGTCATTTAGAGTGGAGCGCGCGTGCGTCACCTTCAAGCCGAGGCCGGAAAAACCGTCCCGGGAGGAACGGAGCTCCGCCGCCCGGGCGGATACGGCGGAGCGGCGGGAGGAAGAACATCTCAAAGCGCTGCAAAAAGAGGCGGCCCGGGCGCAGGATCGCGCGCAGCGCGCCCTTGCCGGCGCTCAGGCGGAAAGCCGGCATGTGGCGGAGGAGGCGCGGAAGGAAGCCGCACGGATTCTTGCCGACGCGCAAAAACAGGCGCAGGAGCTTCTGGAACAGGAAAAGGCCCGCGGCTATGCCGAGGGACAGGCCGCCGCGGAAGAGGAGATCCGGCGCCAGCGATCCGAAAACCAGAAACGGCTGGACGCGCAGCTCCTCAGCCTGAAGGCGATGTACGACAGCAAGGTGGACGCCGTGCAGGAGGACGTGACCGATCTCGTGGCGGAGATGACCGAGAAAATTATCGGCGTGAAGCTGCAGCAGAGCGATCAGGCGTTTTTAAACGTGATTTCCATGGCGATGTCCCGGTTCCGCCAGGGCGACGATCTCACCGTGCGTCTCAGCGACGGCGACTACCGGCATTTCAGTGAGACCGGATCCATTCAGGAGCTGGACGAGACGAGAGGCAGGAACGTGCTTCTTGCCCGCGATCCGTCCGTGGAAAAGGGCGGCTGCATTCTGGAATCCGAATCCGGCTTTGTGGACTGCGGTGTTCCGGGGCAGCTGGAGCGCATGAAGGAGATTCTCAGGAGTGAAAAAGACAGAGGCGGGGATGACGGCGGCTCTGCAAAAGTGCAGGGATCACTTGCTTGAAAGCGACCTGATGGAATCCAGCGGCAAAGTCCTCAAGGTGGTGGGCCTCACCGTGGAGTCCAGCGGGCCGGACGTGAATATGGGCGATTTGTGCCGGATCTATTCCTCCAACGGCAAACACTATGTCGAGGCGGAGGTGGTGGGCTTCCGGGATCAGCGGATTCTGCTCATGCCGTTCGGCGACATGGTGGGCGTCGGCTTCGGCAGCCGGGTGGTTGCCACGCACCGGGTGCTCAGCGTTCCCGTGGCGGACAGCATGGTGGGCCGGGTGCTGGACGCTCTGGGCCGCCCCATGGACGGCAAGGGCGCCATCGAGACGGAGACTTACTACCCCGTGGAAAACCGCTCGCCCAACCCCCTGTCCCGGAAACGGATTCATGAGGTGTTTCCGCTGGGCATCCGGGCGATTGACGGCCTGATTACCGCCGGGCGCGGCCAGCGCCTGGGCATTTTCGCCGGCAGCGGCGTGGGCAAGAGCACCCTGCTGGGCATGATCGCCCGGAACGCCGTGGCGGATGTCAACGTGATTGTTCTGGTGGGGGAGCGGGGCCGGGAGGTCAACGATTTTATTGAGCACGACCTGGGGCCGGAGGGCCTGAAAAAATCCGTTCTGGTGATTGCAACCTCCGATCAGCCCGCGCTGCTGCGGCTGAAGGCCCCGCTGGTCGGCACCAGCGTCGCGGAGTATTTCCGGGACAAAGGCTACAATGTTTTGCTGCTGATGGATTCCCTGACACGCTTCTGCATGGCGCAGCGCGAGGTGGGCATGGCGGTGGGGGAGCCGCCGATTTCCAGAGGCTTTACCCCCTCCGTGTACACGGTGCTGCCCAAGCTGCTGGAGCGATCGGGCGCTTCGGCCGCCGGCACCATCACGGGGCTTTACACGGTGCTGGTGGAGGGGGACGATATGAACGAACCCATCGCCGACACCGCGCGCGGCATTCTGGACGGGCACATCGTGCTCTCCCGGGATCTGGCCAGCGCGAACCACTATCCCGCCATCGACGTGCTGCAGAGCGTCAGCCGTCTCATGAAAGAGGTAACGACCAGGGAACACAGCGGAAAAGCGGGCGAGCTGCGGCACGCCATGGCGGTTTACCGCGATTCCAGGGATTTGATTCAGATAGGCGCCTATAAGCAGGGTACCGACCCGGATATTGACCGGGCAATCGCGCTGCACCCCCTGATTGACCGGTT
>JBFLFX010000099.1:0-8187 GCA_041859815.1 Dysosmobacter sp.
TGTAGTTGTTCAGATAAGTGCCTTTGATGGCGTCCGTGGACGTAATGCCGTCGGCCTTATACTCATAGTAAATGGGCAGGTTGGCCAAATGGGTTTTGAATCTCCAGTCGGAGGAGGCGTCCATGCCGGCGGAGGTGAAGGCGCCCTTAACACCCAGGGCGGATTTGCGGGCCTGAATGTCGTCGGCCACTTTTTTCAGCGTGTCAAAGTTGGTGATATCATCCTGCGTATAGCCCGCTTTCTGCAGCAGAGCCTTGTTATAGATAATGCCGTAGGACTCAATGACATAGGCGATGCCATCCACCGCGCCGTCGTCCCCCTTCAGGGCAAAGTTATCGGAGGTAAGCTGCTTGTAGACATCGGTTTTGGAGAGGTCGTAGCAGTAATCCTTCCAGTTGGCCAGGCCCACGGGGCCATTTACCTGAAACAGTGTGGGTGCGTCGGTTTTTGCCATCTCGGCGGTCAGGGTTTCCTCGTATTTGCCCTCGGCGGCCGTCACGACAGTGACGGGAACACCGGTTTCCTTTGTGTATTCTTTTGCCAGAGCCTTCCACTGTTTATCCTGCTCGGGTTTAAAGTTCAGGTAATAAACCTGTCCAGACGCGGATCGGGTGTCGTCACTGGTTGTGTCTTTTGTCGTTGCAGTGCCGTTCTTGCTGCCGCAGCCGGTCAGCAGGGAGACGGTCATAGCGCCGGTGAGCGCCAGTGCAAGCCATCTTTTTTTCATGATCTTTCCTCCTGTAAAATTTTAGCATAAGAAGGTGCCTTACGGCAGATTCGTGGAAACGTTTCCACAGATCTGCTCTTATCGTATGCCTCCTTTCATGAAATTGCAAAGGTTTTTTTACAATTCACCCAAATCTGTATGGTTGAACAAATTGGCTCCTGAAAATTCATATAACTTTTTGAGGGCGGCAGGCAATCCTGTTTTTTATTCTGAAAAAATTTTCTGTGCCGACAGGGGAGTATAGACCGTTTTTTTATATTTCTATCCAGAGACGGTGAAAAAAATGAAGAGATATGCTAAGATAGAAACTGCAGACAAACAGTGCGGCAGAACGCCGCTGCGGAAGGAAAGGCAGGCTGATATTGATGAACGAGGTTATTCAGACGCTGAAGGGGCGCCGGAGCATCCGCAGGTACAGGGCAGAGCAGATCCGCGACGAGGATCTGAAAACCATTTTGGAGGCCGGGACATATGCGGCCAGCGCGAAGAACCGGCAGTCCGCCTATATGGTGGCCGTGCAGGACAGGGAGACGATGGAACTGCTCCGCAGGCTGAATGCCGAAATCTGGGGAAATCCGGAAATTGACCCGTTTTACGGTGCGCCCATGGTGATTGTGGTGCTGGCCGATCCGGAAGCCACCACGGCGGACAATGCGGATCGGGACGGATCGCTGGTGATGGGCAATCTCATGCTGGCCGCATGGTCTCTGGGGATCGGTTCCTGCTGGATCAACCGCGCGAAGGAGACCTTTGAGCGCCCCGAAGGCAGGGAACTTCTGAAAAAATGGGGACTGCCGGAGCGCTTAATCGGCGTTGGCAACTGCATTCTGGGCTATGCCGCGGGCGACATTCCCGATCCGCGCTCCCGAAAGGAAGGGCACATCCTTTACGTCTGAAGCTTCGTTATTTTACAGAGCCGCCCCGGCAGGCGGCTCTGTTCCATTTTGAAAAAGGAGGGAAAAGCGTTTATGGACTGTGGCTTTTTACGGGACGGCCGCTGGTTCCGCCTGCGGGCCGCCGCCATCATTCTGGAGGATGGCGACGTTCTCATGGCGCACAATGACCGGGAGTCCTATTATTACAGCGTGGGCGGAGGTGTCCGGCATGGCGAGACGATTGAGGACGCCGCGGTGCGGGAAGTGCGGGAGGAAACCGGCGAGACCTATGAAATTGACCGCCTTGCGTACCTGCACGAAAACTTTTTTCGGGCAAAAGAAGTAATGAAAGACACACTCTGCCATGAGGTCACCTTTTATTTTCTGATGAAGCCCCGGGGCATCCGGGAGTTTTCAGCAGCCGGCGTCACCGACGGTGACGTTCTGGAAACGATGTGCTGGCTGCCGCTGAACCGTTTTCGGGAGTATGCCGCCTACCCTGCGTTTTTTGCGGAAAGGCTGTCTGACATGAAGCCGTATCCAGAGCACATTGTCACCCGGGAGGGAATTTGCCAGACGGTGGGGGAGCTGAAATAATGGCCAGTCTGTTTCACAATACCTACAATACACACCCGCTGCGGGAGGGATCCCTGCGCTATCTTCGCAGCGACGTGCCGGATCGGCTGGACGCGGAGGAGGTGCGCGGGCTGGAGACCAACGGCGTGACCACGATTGTGGATTTGCGCGACCCGTCGGAGGTGGAACTGCGGCCTTGCCTTTGGGCACAGAGGGAACCGTTTGTCTATCAAAATCTTCCCGTCACCGGAGGAAACGCGGTGCCCGCGTCCCCGGAAGATGTGGTACATTCCTATCTCCACATGGTGGACGACAGTATGATGCGGACAGTGGAAACCGTGGAGCGGGCAGAGAGCAACGTGCTGTATTTTTGCATGGCGGGCAAGGATCGCACCGGCGTGCTGTCCGCGCTGCTGCTCTCCCGCATGGGGGCGTCCCGGGAGGAAATCGTGGCGGACTATATGCAGTCGGCGGATAATCTGCGGGAGCTGCTGCGGGAAATCTGCCGTCAGCACCCGGAACTTAACCCCAGAGTTCTGGAGCCCCGCGACGAAACCATCCGCGCGTTTCTGGACGCGCTGGAAAAATAATTATGCGGTGAATTTTTTAAGGGCGAGTGAAAAAACCCGTCTGTTTTCCGATCTTTGACGGCAGAAGTCTTCTTTCGGCAGAAGCCGCAATTCCAAAGAGAAAAAACTTTACGCACTCTTCTTTTCCCGACGTATTTTTCCAAAGAAAAGATTGTAAGATAATGGAAAACAAATCGGGAGGGACGAGCCTTGCGGAAATTCTGGCACAAAATGACACCGGAGCAGTCCGTCCGGTTTTTCAGCCGGGGAATTCGGTTTTTTCTGGCGGCGGCGCTGACTGCCGCACAGACGCCGGGCGGTTACGCGCCGTTCGCGCTGGGCTGCGTGGCGGCCTCCGGCGCGGGCGGGGAGGGCCTTCCGGCGCTGCTGGGGACGGCGGTGGGAACGGTGCTGTTCCTGAACTTTTCCGCGGGGCTGGCGCAGATGGCCGCGGCCATTCTCATCTGCACCGCCGCCGCGACCTTCCGCGGCTTAAAGATTGCCCGAAAGCCGTGGTTTTACCCGCTTTGCTCCGCCGCAATCCTGCTGGCAATCCGGGGGATTTATGTGGCGCAGGCCGCAAGCCCCGCCAGGGCGCTGCTGCCCTGCCTGACTGCCGTCCTGCTAACGGGAATTTCCGCCCGCGGGTATTCCGCCCTGCTGTATCCGGAGCAGGAGCGCCCATCGCCCAACGCGCTGACCTTCCTTGCTGCCACGCTTCTGTGCGCGCTGTCCGGCCTGATGATCGGGGCCATGGATGTCAGCCGGGCGCTGCTTTCCGTGCTGGTTCTGGTGACGGCGTGGCAGCGCGGCGCTGCCGTCGGCGCGGGAACGGGCCTGTGCGCCGGTCTGCTGGCGGATTTGTGCGCGGGCACCGGAACGCTGTTTTTCTCCGCCGCATGGGGGGCTGCGGGGTTGGCGGCGGGAATGCGGATGGGGCACAGCCGCCTTTCCGCGGCGCTGACATATCTTGCGGCGGTGGGCATTCTTCTGCTTCCGCTGACGGACGCGCTGGCACAGCCGCTGCTGGAGGAAACGCTGCTGGCGGTGCTGCTGCTTTTCCTGATCCCCCCCAGGGTGTTCGGGGGAAAGCGGCTGCAAAAAGCGGCGGGAACGCCCGCCTCCGGAGCATTGGACGGGCTAAAAGAGCGCTTGTCCCGCACCGCCGCGGCGTTTCACGACCTTTATGACAGCCTTGGACGGGGATCCTCCCGGAACCAGGAGGAAAATCCGGCGGCGGTTTTTGACCGCGCGGCGGAAAAGGTCTGCCGTGGCTGCGCGCTGTGTGAATTCTGCTGGAAAAAGGAATATGTGTCCACCTTCAACGCTATGAACGACGCCACGCCGTATCTTCTGGGCCGCGGACGCGCCCTGGCGAAAGATTTTCCCCGGTATTTTTCCGATCGCTGCATTCACTTCCCGGAATTCCTGACGGCAATCAACGGTGAGCTTTCCGCATACCTTTTGCGGACGCAGTACCGCAGGCAGTTGGAGGAGACGCGCCGGAGCGCCCGGGGACAGTATGAGCAGATGGGAGAATTGCTGTCCGCGGCGGCAGCGGGGCTTGGCGAGGCCCGCCCGGTGAATGCGCTGGCGGGCCGCCCTTACCGCATTGGCGCGGCGCTGCGCCCAAAGCAGGGGGAGACTGTCTGCGGCGACTGCGTGAGTTCTTTTGAAAACGCGGAGGGGACTCTGTGCCTGCTGCTTTCCGACGGCAACGGCAGCGGCGAGGCGGCGCGCCGGGAATCCGCCATGACCAACCGGCTTTTGCGTCAGTTTTTGGAAGCGGGCATTGCGGCGGAAGCGGCGCTGAAAACGCTGAATGCGGCGCTGGCGCTCCGCAGCGAGGAATCCGGTGGGTTTTCCACTATTGATCTGCTGACCGTCAATGTCCGCGGCGGGAACGCGGCGCTGTATAAATACGGCGCTGCGCCGACGTACCTGAAAAAAGGCGGCAATGTCCGGCGGATTACCTGCGGCACTTTGCCCGCCGGACTGCGGGAACCGTCGCTTCCGCCGGAGACGACGCGGTTTGCGCTGGAAGACGGCTCTTTTCTGCTGATGATCAGCGACGGCGTGGCGGATGCGAATCAGGATGAGTGGCTGCTGAATTTCCTCACCGGCTGGGAGGGAACCGATTCCCAGATGCTGGCGGGCCTTGTGCTGCAGGAGTCGGCCAAACACGGGGGCCTTGCCGACGACTGTGCCGTGCAGGTGCTGTATTTTCCTGAAAATTCCGGGAAAAAGCGCCGTGTGTAGAGGAAAAATGCGGTATATTTTTGCACTTTCTGTGACACAATTGCTCTAAAGAAATGAGTGCGGGGAGTGTGGCGGCAATGGTGAAGGGAATTTCAAGAAGAGTGGTTGTGGTGGATTCGCCGGATCAACGGTATTTTGAGCAGGCGATTTTTATTGTCCGCAACGACGCGGCGGGGGAGGGAATTTCCGCCAAAGAGCTAGTGGAGGAGGCGCGCAGAGTGGCAAAGAATTACGCCGGAGGCGGCAGCGGACGATGGACGCGCGCCTTTCGCGGCCTTTCCCCGCTGCTGCATGTCCTGCTCGGCGCGGCGGCGATTGGAATGGTTTGGCTTCTGGTTACGCTGCTGTGAAGGAAGCGGACGGATTGTTCCGTCCGCTCGGTATGTCGAAAAAATTTTCAAAATTTATTATTCAAAACAGAAGGAACCCTTATTGGGTTCCTTTTGTAACTGTTTTCCTTCCTGTTTCATCGGTGTTTACCCCTTGATCAGCAGTCCCGGCGGACGGAACAATTCATCCGCTTTTGTTTGTCCGATTGCAGTTTTTGCTCCGCCGTGTTATGCTCAGAGCATCGGAATAAGAACCGCCCGCGGGCGGAGAAAGCAAGGAATGGAAATGAAAGAGATGGAAGCGCGGCGGAGCGTCAGAAAGTACATGGATCGTCCCGTAGAGCGGGAGTTGATTTTGAAAATTCTGGACGCCGCACGGCTGGCGCCCTCCGGCAATAACACACAGCCGTGGCGGTTTATCGTGGTGGAGTCCGGGGAGGCAAAAGAGCGGATTGTAAAAGCGGATCATGATCAGAAATGGATGCTGTCCGCACCGGTGCTGATTGCCTGCACGGCGGATCTGCACTGCCGCATGGACTCCCCCGCCCCAGTGGATCAGAACAGCGGGCTGCCGGAGCTGAAGCAGGTCCTCCGCGATACGTCCATTGCCGTCGGCTATCTGCTGCTGGAGGCGGAGCGTCTGGGACTTTCCACCTGTTGGACGGGCTGGTATGATCAGAGGGAGATGCAAGCGGCGTTAGATCTTCCGGCGGATCGGTATGTCTGCGGCGTGGTGACATTGGGCTACGGCGCGGAGCACCCTGCGCCGCGCCCCCGGAAGCCGCTGAAAGAGTTGGTGGAGTACCGGTAAGGCAGGCTGAGAGCGGATGCCGCGCTTCCGCGGTATCCGCTCTGAAAAATGAATGCGCCGAAAAGGGGGCTGCCGCACGGCAGCCCCCTTACTTTCACTTTAACCGCTGCGCAACAGGGCTGAAATAGGCACGGGCACCCTCGGCGTCCGCCGCAATCTGCGCTTTCAGCTCCTCCATGGAATCGAAGCGAATCTCATCCCGCAGCCGTTTATAAAATTCCAACCGTACGGTTTGACCGTACAGATCGCCCTCATAATTCAGCAGAAATGTTTCCACCGTGACGTCTGTGCCGTTGTTGACTGTGGGACGGGTGCCGACGTTGGTGACGCCGGCGGTCTGGGTTCCGTCCGGCAAAACAACCCTGGTGCAGTATACGCCGTGACTGGGCACCAGCACATGCAGGGGGACTTCCAGGTTTGCCGTGGGGAACAGGCGTGTCCGCCCAATGCTGCGTCCATGGCGCACCAGGCCGCTGAGCGTATGAGGATGCCCCAGATAGCGGGCGGCGCGTTCAATCTGCCCCCGCTCTATCAGGCGGCGGATATACGTGGAGCTCACGGTGATGCCGCCGATCTCCACCTTGGGGATAATATCGCAGCCCAGGCCAAGTTCCGCGCATTTTCCTCGCAGCAGCTCCGGGGAACCCTGGTTTTTATAGCCGAAATGGTGGTCGTGTCCCGCCACCAGATGCACCGCGTGGTATCTTTTCACCAGAATATCCGTCACAAACTTATCCCAGGGCGTCGTCATCATTTCCCGGTCAAACGGTACCATCAGCACATCGCTGATGCCGTACAGACGCCGAATCAGATCCCGGCGATCTTCCGGGGAGTTGATCAGCGGGCAGGGGATGCCGGTAACGACCTCCTTTGGCGGGCGGTCGAAGGTGAACACGGCGGGGGTGCACTCCCGCCGTGCGGCCTCTTCCGCCGTACGGCGCAGCAGTGCGCCGTGTCCCAGATGGACGCCGTCGAAGAAGCCCAGGGCAATCACTCGTTGTTTCATGGAAAAAATCAGTCCTTACCGTTTGTCCTTGCCTCCGAAAAAATTCCGGATGGAAATCAGCACGCCGCCTCTGCACTCGGACAGACAGAGAAATTCTCCGTTCTGCCCGTAAACCCGGTAGGTTCCGGCGGGCAGCGCCTCTTCCCGCACGGGATTTCCGTTGCGGCAGCGCTCCTCCTCTTTTCGGGAGGAGATTGTATAAGCCGGGTAGCTTTGAAAAAAGCGATCCAGCGCCAGCAGCGCTTCTTCGCGCCGTTCCTGCACTTCTTCCAGCGTCACCGCCTGCCCCAGCGTAAAACCCGCCGCCATGGTGCGGCGCAGGGAGGACATGCACCCGCCGCAGCCCAGCGCCTGCCCGATATTGTGGCAGAGGGTGCGGATGTAAGTCCCCTTGGAACAGAGGCAGCGCAGGGTATAGTCCGCCGGTCCGGTCTGCGTCAGAAGCTCCAGCTCGTAGACGGTTACGGCCCGGGGGGCCCGCTCAACCTCTTTTCCCTTCCGGGCGAGATCGCAGAGTTTTTGACCGTTGATTTTAAGAGCGGAGTACATGGGCGGAATCTGCTGCAGATCTCCGGTAAACCGGGGCAGCACGCGCTCCAGATCTGCGCGTTTTGCCGTAACCGGGAGCTGCTGCAAAATAGTTCCGCCGGTATCCTGCGTGTCAGTGGAACAGCCCAGACGCAGCCCGGCAATGTATTCTTTCTTCCCGCTCTCCGCGAAGCTGACGGCGCGGGTAGCCCGTCCCACAAAAACCGGGAGAACGCCGGTGGCCATGGGATCCAGCGTTCCGGCGTGCCCCACGCGTTTTTCGTGAAAAATTCCCCGGAGCTTGGCGCAGACATCCATACTGGTCCAGTCCGCCGGCTTGTCGATAATTACAATTCCGTCAGGCATATGAAAATCCTCTTATCTCGTGAAGTCGGGGACGCACTGTGCAATGGCCGCCAGAATCCGATCCTTTGCCTTGTTCAGCGGCAGTTCCACCGTGCAGCCGGCGGCGGCGGCGTGACCGCCTCCGCCCAGCGTCTGACAGAC
>JBFLFX010000100.1:0-8116 GCA_041859815.1 Dysosmobacter sp.
CGCAGATGATGCCGGCGGTAGTGCCCAGGGAGTTAACGATGGTGGTGCCCAGCAGGTCGTAATCGGCGCCCAGCAGGTAGGCAATGCCGCAGGCTGCCCCGGTGGCGGCTGAGACTGCGCCGCAATAGGCGGACAGGCTGCCGATGTAACGCTTCTGATGGATGGAAATGAGATTGGACAGCGTGAGCGCGCGGAGCAGTTGCTCGTGGCTGCTGCCCAGCTCTTTGGCATACACTGCCACGGGCAGGCAACAGGCGATGCCCTGATTGCCGCTGCCGGAGTTGATGACCACCGGCAGGGCGCAGCCGTTCATCCGGGCGTCGCTGCCCGCCGCGGCCGCGGCGCGTGCGCGCTGCAGAACGCTCTGCCCTTCGGACTGCAAAATGGTCTGTCCCACATTGGCGCCCCATTTATTTTTCAGGCCCTCCTCGGAAATGGCGCTGTTGTACTTGATCTGTGTTTCCAGCAGCTCCCGCACATCCGCTAGCTTCACAGTGTTGGAAAACGTTAAGATGTCTCTTAGGTTTAGTTTGCTCCTATCGCCGTTCACCCCGGCCTGGATGCCGGGCTGTTCAAACTGCACCCGGCCATTCTTTATAATTTTGGAAATGTGATCGTGCTTGGTGCGCACTTCTACCGCGGCAGATTGATCTCCGGCCCAGACTGTGATGAAAATGTATAGATTGTCTTCACCCTTTTCCAACGCGCAGGTACAGATGTTTTTTGCCAGCAGGGCCTTGGCTTGAGCGATCTCCGGCTTACTTACCTGACTGATGACCTGCAAGCCCAGATCGGCCTTGCCAGCCACCGCCCCCAGCACTGCGGCGGCCTTGATGCCGCGTTCGTTGCCGGAATTGGGCACGATGACACTTTTGACATTTTTGATGATGTTGCCGCTGCAGCGGAGCGACATTTTTTCAGGCAGACAGCCCAAGACTTCACGGGCTTTGGCGGCAGCAAACGCCACTGCGATGGGCTCGGTGCAGCCCATTGCAGGGATCAGCTCCGAGCGCAGAATTTTAATATAGTTTTCGTACAGTTCCTGAGTCATGATTTTTTCTATACCCCTTTATCCACAACAGTTTCAGGTCGAGCAGCTTTTTAGGCGTGCGCTGCGGCGTACTCCTTGGAGGCCTCGCGTACCCAGTTGAAACGATTGTCATCAATGTCGCTGGGCACAGTACAGTCCGCGCCAATAATCACGCCGGTCTGCCCCACATTATCCAGAATGTCCCAAGTGGCCTTTTTCACTTCTTCTCTGGAGCCGGTGTAGATGACGCCGTCCTGCGTAAAACCGCCAATGACGGCCCTGTTTTTGAACAGTTTCTTGGCACCGGCCATAGTAGTGCCCTCGGCGTTTACGGCAACGCTGTATGCGGCTGCATCGTAGTCCGTATAGAGGCTCAGGTCGTTGCCGTGGCCGTGGTAGCCGCAAATATGGAGAATGTGCGTATTGCGGATTTTCTTCGCCTCTTCCAGCACATGCTTTTCACTGGGAGCAACATAGGCGTTGAAAAACTCTTTGGAGAAGAAGCCTGCCTGATTGTTCACGCTCAGATAGACGCCGTCGGCGCCGCACTCCACCAGCAGACGCCTGTTCATTTCCACAATGCCATTGCTCAGAGCCTGCAGGGCGGCCCTGATAGCCTCAGGATCCTCAGCCATCATGCGGCGCATAATATGCTCGTCGGCGCCAGCAACGGGCAGCCCTGCGGTGAATGCATTACGCAGCACCCAGGCGGCGGAAAAACCGGTGACAAAAATGGGGGCGTCACAGTCCTTATAAATTTCCATAACGCGCTTGGTCAACTCGACCTGCTTTTCCACATAGGCGCAGTGTGCGGACATAGGCTCAATTTTGTACAGATCGGAAGCTTTTTTGACGAAAGAGACGTCCAGAGGCATCATCATAAGGGTGTCATTCATGATTTTGATTACGTCGGGTTCAAAAATTTTAAGGGCGGGGCGGTGCCCCTCAATATTGCGCTCAAACGCCTCGGGCATATCCATCCCCCTGTTCCACTCGCTTGCAGGGGTAAAATGATGAAAAAATGCGACGGGAACGTAATCTACGGGCTTGTTGGATAAGACATTTAAAAATCTTTCGCGCTTTGTCATTTTGCGTCTCTCCTTTTTACTTAATCAATCATTCAGCAGCCTGTCTGTTGACAAAACTTCTATAAACGTATTATCATAATGACAACATTTTGTATAATGCATAAAATTTTGCGGATATGAAAAAAAAGAATAACGCTGCTGCCACCGTACGAAAGCGAGGATTCCGGGCTCAGATAAATGTAAGTTTACGGCAACCCGATGACAGCTGACAGGGGCGAGGCCGTTTTGAAACAGACGGAACTGCGCCGGGTTACAAGAAAGGGGGCCGTCACGGGATGAAAATACAGACTTTGGAATATTTTATTGTTCTGGCAGAATCCAGCTCTATCAACGAAGCGGCGCAACGGCTCTATATGGGCCAACCCAGCCTTACCAAGGCGCTGCATCTTATGGAGGAAGAGCTGGGTACCGTTTTGTTTATCCGCAGCAAATCCGGCATTGCACTGACCGAAGAGGGGAAAAAAATGCTTCCTGAAGCCCGGCAGGTGTTGAAATATTATAGGGGTTGGTGCGGTTTGGCGGAACGGCGCACGCTTAAGCGGGTGAATATTTGCAGCCATATTTCTCTGGCGGGTTTTCTGATACCGGACATTGTGCTGCGGTTTCAGGAACGATACCCGGAGCTCAAGTTCAAGTGCTCTACCGCCCCAAATCCCGAGGGCTTTGCAGTGCTGGCCGCGAACAGTCCGGCGGTTTCGCTGTGCATCTGTGAGGATGAGCAATACCGGGCAATTAACCAGCGGCCGGATTTTAAAGCGCGTATGCTGACGGAAGGTTATTATGGCTGCCTGGTAAACAAAAGCAGTCTGCTGGCACAAAAAAATGTGGTAACCTTTGACGATCTGAAAGATTATTATCTGGCTCTGCCCAGCGATATTCTTCCTGAGAATATGGAACGAGGAGGATCTTGGGCCTCATTTGTCAAGGATTTTCTGCCGGATATGCTGTGCGCCATCAAACCCAACCACGTTGTGCAAGTGGATGCGGTGAGCAGTGTCATCAAATTGACCATGGAGCGGCCGGAAATCTTTGCCGTCTCATTTTTTCCCGCGCATTACCGCTATGCGGGCGTGCGATCAGGCGAACTGCTCAACGTGCCCATGGCCGCCCCCTGTACCAGGGGGCAGCTTTGTCTGGTTTACTCCCGACGCGATTATCGGTGCTACCCGGTGGTGAGGGATCTGGTAAATGGAATTGCTGACGCGTGCAGCCGCTTTGTGGCAGAAAACACGGGCGTTTCAGCAGTACGATCCGATTAAGGGGAAGCGCCCCTTTTGACTTTCAAAAGGGGCGCTCAGGCTGCAGGCGGAGTATCCTCCAAGCACAGAGAGAAGTCGCGCTTGGGGGATACTTTGGGTAGAACGGGAGAAGAAAACGAGGCGGTAAGGAGAATGGCGGAGACACCGGCGCGGGCAGCGACGCCGACGGAGGGAAGCACGCCCTCCGGGCCGCGGCCGCTGAACTGCATTGCCGCCGCGCACAGGCGTCAATTGCGACGACACGTCCTTCCGGAAGTCAATTTTCCGGAGGGACGTGTTTGTGCGGCATGAAAGTATTGTGCGGTGAGCTTCCTGCTCAATTCGGGAGCAGCGCTGTTCAGCGGCGTTCCGGATTGTATCCCGTTTAAAGGCCTTTTCATAAGCGCAGGGGCGGCTAAGTCACCACAGCGCAGCTGCGGGGCAGAACAGAAAAAGCGTGCCTGAACGCGGATCGCCGGATCCTCTATACAGATACGGTTTTTCGGGCGGAAGAATGGCGGCCCAACGGTTTTGATGTCGGCTGTTCTTCATACCAGCATTGCCAGGCATGGCCGGTAATTCGCTTGTAAGCCACGCTGTTTTGAGGGATGACACCCTTGCGCCGGAATAGTTCCCGCACCGTTACAAAAGTAAAGCCGCGGGCTTTAAGTCCTTTGATAATGGGCTCTACGGCGTCAAGATTGTACTGCGTGGTGTCATGCAGCAGGATTACATCGCCGTCTTTTGCCCGGGCGAGGACAAATTTGGCCATCTCCGCGCCGGGTACCTGCTGCCCTGCAGCCGGATCCAGCGTCCAGAGAATAACTGGCGCATGAATGGCGGAGAGCATGGCTCCGTCTCTGGCTCCGTAAGGCGGACGAACCATGAGTGTTTCTCCGGTCAGCCCGGCGTAGTTGTCAATTGCGGCATTGGCCCGGCCGACTTCTGACTGGATTTGACCGGCAGGAAGGCCCCTGAGCTTGATGTGATTAAATGTATGGTTTCCAATTTGCTGCCCGTCCCGAACCATCTGGCGGATGAGAACCCGTTTCCCGGAAAGCCATTTGCCCACCATGAAGAACGTGGCTTTGACGTTTTCCCGATCCAGAATTTTCATAACCTTGGGCGTATATTCCAGACTCGGGCCGTCGTCGAAGGTCAAGGCAATCAATTTAGGTTTGGCATCTGACGTCCGTAGGGACAAAACCATCAGAAGGCAGGCGGCGGAGCCGGCCAACAGGGCCGCGCATCGGATAATCGTTCGGTTGATGTGAAATTTGCGCATAAAGGCATCCCCTTTTAGTTGCGCCCAGAACCGTATTCCTGATCGGCTGGGCTTCAGAACTGGCGGGTTGTCCCGCTTCTATCCCATAAGACGCGGCGGAATCAAAAAAGTTTCCGCTGATTTTGAAAAATTTAAGGGGGATCTGCCTGAGAATTTTGGCCAGTTATTTGAAGTTCTCAGGGACTTTGGCCGACAGCCTGCATGGAGAGGATTCCCTTTCCGGAATCATCCGTTTTTTAGCTGCCCCGGTTTGCGCGGACAGCACAAACCGGGGCAGATCAGATGAGACACAGGGATTTTTCAAACAGGGCCTAGCAAATCTTGCGGGAATGGCGCAGCTGGAAGAGATGTTTCACAGCATCAATAAAAAGCTGCTGCAGTCTTGTTTAGTTTTCCAAAATATTTTTTTGCGACTGCGGAGATTGCGCGAAACATCCGGAAAAGAAGGGATATGCCTTTTTACGGGTAATTCGGAAGACCCGGCCGCAGGATTGTACGGAGGGAATCATTTTTCGACGGGCCGTACACACAATTCTCAATAGATCCTGAATTTTACCAGCGTCAGCAATCAATTTGCTGACGAATGGGTTGGCGTTGAACTTGCCGAGAGGATGCGCAGGGCGTTCAGATGGGAGGTAAACCAACTCCCATCAATTCTATGCCGTGTGAATTTTCCAGGACTCTGCCTTTTCAGGCTTCCGGATTCTGCGTAAGCCCAAGGGCAGTGCAAGACAGAGAAAATTGAAAAGCCGCAATGGCACGGCGGCCGAGGCGCCGGGGGTTCCGGAACCGTCTGAGACCGGCGGCCGTGCGAGGTTTTCTTCCGTGGGGAAGGACTCAGCTTTCTGCGGCCCGCCGCGATTTTCCAAGCTCCGTTGCCAGATGCAGCGCAAGCCCCATTCCAAGCCAGGCGGCGACAAGCAGCCACTCCACCGGCGTCAGCGCGGCGGGGCTGAGGGGAACTGCCATTAGCAGAAGAATGCCGGTCCCGGCGGCGCAGGCGAGTCCGATGCCGACGCGTCCGCCCGGAACACGGTAGGGCCGGGGAAGATCCGGCTCCGTCCGCCGCATCCGCAGGCAGGAAAAACTGACCATGGTACAGGCGAAGATAAATGCCAGCGCGGACACGTTGGTCAGCGGTACCAGCATTTGTGCGCCCAGAAACGGCCCTGCCAGCGTGATTGCCGCCAGCAGAATACAGGCGGTTCTGGGCGCGCCGGTTTTCGGGTCAACTTCCGTGAACGCGGCGGGGAGCTGTCCCTTTCGTCCCATAGCCAGCAGAATTCGGGTGGAGGCTCCGAAAAACGAATTCATCGGCCCCAGCGGTCCCAGCGTGGCGATAATCAGCATGACGAGGTACAGCGGAAAGCTGATGCTTTTGAGACATGCCAGCGCCGGGACGGGGAGCGCCGTAAATTCCCGCCATGGCAGGATGGTGCCGAAAGCGTAGATGCAAAGGCTGTAAAAGACGGCGGACGCCAGCAGCGCAAGGCTGATAATCCGGCCAAACTTCTTCCAGTCCATGCCCCCTGCCGCCTCCTCCGCCTGCTGGGGAATCGTGTCGAAGCCCGCATAGAAAAACGGCGTCATCACCAGAACCGACAGTACGCCGGAGAGAAGACTTTTGGCATGGGTAGCGCCGGCGGCGCTCCGCACCCGGGCGAACAGCGGCAGCGCATTGCGCGGCCCGCCCCGGAACAGGGACACGCACATTGCCAGCAGCATGCCGCACAGCAGGGCTGCGGTGAGAAACCCCTGCAGCTTCGCCGCGCTGGAAGCGCCGCGGAAGTTCAGAAAAATGACGTACGCCGCGCAGCCAAGGGAGATCAGCGTGGGAAAGAGGTAGACGTCCGCCCCGAGGACGGTGTATAGCCTGACACTCCGCAGAACGGGAAACAGCCCGCCGAACATCTCCGCAATCAGCGTGGAAATCGCAATGGTTTCCCACGGGCAGAGAATGCCGTTGCCCAGCGCCAGCAGCCAGCCGGTGACCCGGGAAGCACCGGGGCCGAAAGCGCGATCCACATATTCCACCACCCCGCCGGACACCGGAATGGCGGCGGTCAGCTCTCCGAACACCGCCCCGATAGGCAGCAGGCAGACGGCCCCTGCGGCAAAGGCGATGACGGCGGCCGCCGGGCCTCCGCCCAGGATCATCCAGTTGCCCACCAGCAGCACCCAGCCGGTGCCGATAATGGCCCCGAAGCCGATGGTAAAATAATTCCACAGGGAGAGTGTTTTTTTCATGCTCCCTGCTTCAGAAAACTTTGTGTGCTGTGACATGCTAAAATTCCTCCGTTTCTTTTTCACTCGGTTTCCAGTGTACGCTCAAATGCCGCGGAAAGCTATCCGTACGCCGGCAAAATGCGATTTTTTCATTTTGCGAAAACTTCGCAAAAATGCCCGAATTTTAAAAATCGCGTGGTCAAAATAGACAAAACGGAAAAGGGAAACAGGCCGATTATACAAAAACCCCAAATTTCTATTGACAGTAAAAATGCAAAAAGCCTATAATTAATATGTTCTAGAGGAACCGGCGGCTTCATTTTGCGCGGTGCTCCGTTTGCAGGGAAGGGAACCGGGGAACAGAATGAAACCCAGCAACGGCCGATAGGATGTGGCTATTGCCGGGTTTTTGTATTTGAAAGGAGAACACAGACATGAATTTGGATGAGTTCGTATTAAAGCAAAAAGATGAAATGCTCAAAACACTGCAGGGCATGGTTCGGATCAACAGTGTCGAGAGCGAGCCGCAGGCCGGCGCTCCGTTCGGAAAGGGCGTGAAGGAGTGCTTGGAATATTCCCTGAATGCCTGCAAGAATATGGGCTTCTCCGTTACCAACATGGACAACTACACCGGCTGGTGCGAGTATGGCACGGGTAAAGATATGGTGCTGGTTCTGGGGCATTTGGACGTGGTTCCCATCGGCGAGGGCTGGAACGACGATCCGTTCAGCGGCAGAATTGAGAACGGCAGGATTTTCGGCCGCGGCACCATGGATGACAAGGGCCCCATTACAGCGGCACTGTATGGCCTGAAGGCGCTGAAGGACTCCGGCCTGCCCATCACCAAGCGTGTGCGCCTGATGTTCGGCACCAATGAAGAGACCCGCTGCGAGGATATGCAGTATTATCGGGAACACGGCGGCGAGATGCCTGTCATGGGCTTCACTCCCGACGGGGAGTACCCCCTGATCAACGGCGAGAAGGGCATTCTCCGCACCGCTTACCGCGCCGAGTATCATCAGAGCGGCGATTTGAAGCTGGTCAAGGTTGCCGGCGGTTCCGCTCCCAATGTGGTTCCCGCCAAGGTGGAAGCTGAGTTTACCTGCTCCGCCGAGACCGCCAAGAAGATGGTCGCTCTGAGCAACGAGAAGGTTCATATTACCGAATGTGCGGGCGGCGTAAAGGCGCTGGCAGTCGGCAAGGGCGCGCACGGCAGCACCCCGGAAAAGGGCAAGAATGCCATCATTTA
>JBFLFX010000101.1:0-7997 GCA_041859815.1 Dysosmobacter sp.
AATCGCCAAACGATTTTCCGCCTGCCACCGCCTCCGGCAGAACCGGGCAGGAAGTTACGGCCATCAGATCGGCAATCCGCTTTTCGGCGCTGAAAACCGTATCCACCAGGATCAGCTTTTCCTTGGGACGTGTCATCGCCACATAGAGAATCCGCTGTTCCTCGGATTTGTTCTCCCGCAGCAGCGCCGCTTCCAGCGCCCGGCGCGCCATTGTGGGATATTGAATCCGCCGCTCCAAATCCACCCGCACCGGCCCAAGCCCCAGTTGGGGATGCACCAGTACCGGCGGCTCCAAATCCTTGCGGGAAAACGTATGATCAAGGTCGGTCAGGATTACAATGGGAAATTCCAGCCCTTTGGAGCTGTGAATGCTCATAATCTGCACGCCGCCCTCTGTTCCCGCGCCGCGGGTTTCCGGTGCCCGGCCCATTTTAATCAGGCGATTCAGCTGTGTGACAAAGGCAAATACGCCCCGATAGCCGCTTCCCTCAAATCTTTCGGCGTGTTCCGTCAGAGCAATCAGGTTTTCCTTTCGCACACGGCCGTGATCCATCGCCCCAAAAATGCCCAGCACATTCAGACGGTTATAAATATGCCAAAGCAGGCGATGAACGCTCATGTCCCGCGCCAGAAGGCGCAGTTCCGTCAAAAGCGCAAGAAACTTCCTGCAGTCCGTGCCGTCGGATTGTTTCAGCGCCGTAAAATAGTCTCCGTCCGGTGTGGCGGCGCGGATTTTTGCCAGACGATCCGGCGTAAACGCGAACAGCGGAGAACGCAAAACGGAGATCAGCGGCACGTCCTGATGCGGATTGTCGATAACTGTAAGCATTGCCAGCATCACGGAGATCTCCATTGAGGAAAAGTAGTCCCCGCTGTCCCGGAAACTGCATGGAATCCGCTGCTCCGCCAATGCCGCGGCGTAATCCGGCGTACGGCTGCCCGGCGAGCGCATGAGAACCACGATATCCTCCGGACGGCAGGGGCGCAGCGAACCGTCATTCTGGGTCACCTGGAACTTTTCGTCCAGCAGTTGCCGGATCCGCAGCGCCACAAACCGGGCCTCCGCCGTCAAGCGCTTCACGGGGTGATCCTCGCTGCCGCGCTTCTGCTGGGCGCAAATCAGGTGAAACTCCGTGCCACAGTCCTGCCGCGCCGGATAGTACGCCGCGCCAAAGTGCAGCGCCTCGTCCTCGCCGTACTCCATCTCGCCCATCTCGGTGGACAGGATGTTCGCAAAAATAAAGTTCGCCGCGTCCAGAATCTCCTGCCGGGAACGAAAGTTTTTGGAGAGCAGGATTTTCCGCGCCTCCCCGTCCCGCGCCTCGGTATAGGGTTTAAAGGTATTGTACTTCTTCAAAAAGATAGTCGGATCGGCCAGACGGAAACGATAAATGCTCTGTTTCACATCGCCCACGGTGAAGAGATTCTCACCGTTCCGGGACACGGCACGGAAAATAGAATTCTGTACCTCGTTGGTGTCCTGATACTCGTCCACCATGATCTCCCGGTAACGGGCGGCAATCTGTGCGCCCAGTTCCGTGGGAGATCCGTCCTCCTTCACCAGAATTTTCAGCGCCAGATGTTCCTGATCCGAAAAATCCGCCGCATTCCGCCGCAGCTTTTCCCGACGGTAAGCCTCGCTGAAAGACACCGTCAGCCGCAGCAATGCCGTCATGGCGGGTGCGGCCGCGCGCAAGTCCTCCATTGCCTCCTCGCCGCTGAGGTTCAGCAGGGTGCGGATTTTTTTCAGTTCATTTTTACAGGCTCCCCAGAGATTCCGCACCTGCATTGCCAGCGGGTCGTCCTTGGTTCCCCGCGGGGTGGACAGCGCGCGGAACGAGACACCGTCCGCCCGTTCCCGCGTGGCGTCCCAGTCTCCCGCAGCCGCCGCGCCCTCCAATTCTCCCAGCCCGGCCGCCGCTTCCAGCAGGCGATCCGCATATCCTTTTTCAAACGGCGTTCCAACAGTCCGGCTCTCCACGCCGGCAAGCTGCCTCTGCCAGTATTCCGCCTTCCGCACCACAGCGGAGAGCAGCGTCCGGCAGTAAACCGTGTCGCGGAACACGCCGGAACACCCCTCTAAATCCGCCCAGCACGTTTCATTTTCCGCCAGCCATTTTTCCGGATAGGCATGGCTTTGAATCTTCTCGTACAACTCCAGAACCAGCGATTCTAGGCGGCGATCGTCCCGTCCAAAGCCCAGCGTATCCGCCAGAAGCTCCCCGCCGTCATCCAGTCGGTCATAAAAATTCTCCAGCGTCCGCGCCAGCACGCGCTCCCGCAGCATCCGCGCCTCGTTTTCATCCAGAACGCGGAAATCCGGAGAAAGGCAGGCAGAGTCCTCCTCCCGTTCCAACAGATGTGTATTTTCCCGCAGCAGCGTGGTGCAGAACGCGTCCACAGTGCGGATATCCGCCTGATAAACCAGCAGCATCTGACGGCGGAGATGCCGGTCGCCTGGATTCTGGCCAATCCGCCGGTTTAGCTCTGCGGCGATTTTGCTCCGCAGCTCGGCGGCCGCCGCTTTTGTATAGGTGATAATCAAAAAGTCGTCAACATCGCAGCGCTCCTCCGTAACCGCGCGAAACAGCCGCTCCACCAGAACCTTTGTCTTGCCGGAGCCGGCGGCGGCGGAAACCAGCAGGCTGCCGCCCCGGTTTTCCACCACCGCCTGCTGCTCAGGCGTCAGTTTTAATTCAGGCATGCGGATTCCCTCCCTCCGATTCTCTGTCCACCTGCTCCCAAAATTCCTCCCGCTTAACCGGCAGGATGTAGCGCAGGTGATCTCCGCCGCGTCCGTCCTCAAAGTGGCAGGCGGAGGCCCAGTCGCAAAACTGGCAGACACTGTCATCCTCGCTGCGGCAGCAGGGGTCCGCGTCGATGTTGCCGTCCCGCACCTCACAGGCGATTTTCCGCAGCAGATGCTCCACGCAGATGCTCAGCTTCCCAAGCTGCGCGGCGGAGGCAATACCGTCGGTAATGTCACCGTCCCTGTTGATCTTCAGCGGCAGGAAGTGCGGCTCTGTCAGGGCGGAATGTTCCATAGCGGTCAGCACCTCCCGATCGTTCAGCAGCAGGCCGCTGCGCCGCAGATTTTTCTCCCGCAGGGCGGCAAGCCGCTCCGGCGTAATGCTGCGTTCGGCGGAAAGCAGGTCGTCCCGCGCCGGCAGGTATAAAACGCCCGCCGGCTCAATCTGATGTCCGAAATACCGCGCCCCCTCTTTTTGCAGCGTGAAAAGGTACAGCAGCATCTGGAGATCCAGCCCCATGCGGACTTCTGAGAGATTGAAACTCTTCTTTCCGGTCTTATAATCCACCACCCGCAGATAAAGCCGGTCATTGTGCAGCCAGCCGTCCACGCGATCCACTTTGCCGTTGACGCGCAGCTCGCTGTCTGGTTCTGAAACTTTGATCTCCGGCAGCTTTCCGTCTTTGCCAAAGGAGAGCTCAAACTCCAACGGCACAAAGTCGGAAACCCGCATTTCCCGGGCGGTCTCCCGCACCACCGCCCACGCCGCATACCGCAGGCGGCCGAAGAGATAGCGGAAGCGCGGGCTGCGGCCGCTGAAATTGGGCAGCTCCTGCGCCTGATAGGCGGCAATATACCGGTTGGTAAGATGCTTCATCTCTTCGTCGGTCACGGCGTTGAACCCGCCGCGGCGCATTGTTTCCTGCGTGACCTTTTCCAGAATAAAATGCAAAAATGTACCGATCTGCGGTGCGTCGAAAGAGGCGGTTCCCCGCGTTTTTGCCCGCAGTCCAAACTGCATGAAGTAGGCAAAATGGCAGGAATTCAGTTTTTCCATGCGGGATGCCGACATCTGGAATCGATCTCCGTACAACGTCCGCACAGCCGGCCGGGACAATCTGCCGCGCCGTTCTTCCCGGGCAAGCCGCATTTTCTCCAACGCAGCGGCTGTCTCCCGTCTTTGCGCAAAATAGTGCCATAGCGCACCGCCCTCCGTCTCTCCGGCGGCCTCCAGCGCGGGGATTTTTGCTGTAAACCTATATTCCTTGTCAGTACTTTCTTTTTCAAGTCTGAGCGTTGGGAACAGCGTCAAAATCCGATTGATAACAAATGCCGACCTCAGTTCCGCGCCGGAGACATCCGCCACAGGATAACTGACGGTCAGTTCCTTGGTAGGCTGCGCCAGCGCGGCATAGAGATTCTGCAATTCAATGCTCATCTGTTCCATGCCCCGGGGAGCCAGACGGAGGCCGCTGGCAGCCAGCTCATCCCGATCGTCATCATTCAAAATGCCGCCGCCTGTTCCGGCGGAAGGCAGCACATGATCGTTCGCGCCCAGCAAGAACAGATATTTCACGGTATGGCGGTCATTACGGGTAATCTCGCTGACTGTCACATGGTCCAGCGACACGGGAATGCTGCCCACACTGTACTGCGTCAGTACCTGGCGCAGCAGGCGGGAAAATTCCCCCGTATCCATCGGCTCGTCCCCCAAGATCTCCACAAACTGATCCAGCACGCCGCAGAGAATCTCCCATACCTGCGCAGTCTCCTCCGCAGACTGCATCCGCCCCGCTTCCGCCAGGCGACGCATCTGCTCTTCCAACTGCTTTTGCAGGTGGAGTTCCTCTAAAAATCTGTAAAGTGCTTCTACTTTCCCCATTGCTTTTTCAGAGGATTTCATCCCATCGGATAAATGGAGCAGCGGCACCCGAACCCGTTGGCGCAGCGCGTTGATCTGCTCCAGCTCCGCCCGGCGGGATTCATCCCACGGCGCACCGTATCCGTCGGGATTCGCCGTCCACGGCGTATCCGCCAGCCACATGGAGCCGTGAATTTCCCATGCCAGCACATAGTTTTCCAGCTGATCACACTCTTCCGGTGTCAATCCGGCCAGTCCGGTTTTGAGATAGCGGAACATTTCCTCGTATTCCCAGCCGCCGGTAATTGCCGCCAGTACACCGGTAATCAACGCCACGGCGGGCATCTCCAGAATCTCATTGCGGCGGCTCAGGTACGCCGGGATCCCATACCGTTCAAAAATGCACTCAATGTCCGCCTCATAGTCCGCCATTTTCCGTGCGGACACCGTGATGTCCCGGTAGCGGCATTTGCCCGATGCCACAAGGCGGCGAATATCCGCCGCCGTCTGCTCCACCTCGGAAAAGACTGACTCCGCCTCCCGCAGGTGAATTTCCGTGCATTTTTCTTCCCATGGGGTATTTTCACCGAAAAAGCAGCGCTCCAGATGGTTCAGCGGGCTGTTGTCCGCCGGTGCGGGGAGATATTCGATTTCCACGGGGCAGCCCGCCTGTTCCGCCAGACGAACCAGTGCATCCCGAGTGCGGTAGGAGGCGTCGAAGATTTCGTTCCGGCCCCCCCGCTCGCCCAGCAGCGTTACCGTTACCGAGTGCGCACGGCGCAGGAAGATAGAAACGGCGTGCTGCTCCTGTGCGTTAAAATAGGTAAACCCATCGATAAAGAGATCGGTTCCATCGATAAATCTTGACTCCTCCAAATGATCGCAGAGCTTGCTCATCCGATCCCGTGCGTCCATTCCCGGTCGGTGCAGGCGGGATTCATACGCCCCGAACAGCAGGCTTAAATCCCTCAGTTTATCCCGTGTTGCACCGGAGACCGTCTCCGCCTTCGCAGCCAGTTCCTCCGCCGTTACCTCGTAGCTCCGAAATTCGTCGAACAGCGCCGTCATCTCTTCCAAAAAGGATGCTTTTCTGGAGGGACGGCGATAGATTTTCAGCAGGGGAGCAACCTCGCAGATCGCTTTTTCCAGCGTCAAAAGTTTGCCGCCGCCGTCCAGCGTCACGTCAGACAAGCCGCCCGTCACAGACAGCACCCGGCTGGAAAGGCGGCGAAAGCTCAACACCTCGGCATGGCGGCTGGCACTGTCCCCACAGACGCGGCACAGATCTACTTCCGCGGCGTGGGAGGCGTGCTCCGGCACCAGAAGAATCTGCCGGGAGCGGTCGCCCAGACGGTTGATCTCCTGCAAAAGCCGCTCCGATTTTCCGGTTTTCGCCCTGCCAATCAGAATTTTCAGCAAATGCGCTTCCTCCTTTTCCGGCATTTCACATTGCCTTATTCTACCACAGCCGCCGTCCAATGAACAGGGCAGGTTGCCTTTTTGCGCGCAACGTGATAAACTGTGAAAAAAGTCGAAAAGGATGATTTGATGCATATTCCCAAGGGGCCGACCAGCGGCGTTTCGCTGCGTCTTTTTGATGACGCTTTGGCGGAAGCGTTGCGTCCCTCCCCCGATTACGATATTGAAAAGTGGCTGTACGTCCCCAATGTTTACTCCGAATACCGATACATTCTCGGCACGCGCGGCGTAAAGCCGCTGATCTGCATTGGCATCAATCCCTCCACCGCCGCCCCCGATGCGCTGGATCCAACCTTGCAGTCCGCCCAGCGCGTGGCGCTTTCCAACGGGTACGACAGCTTTCTCATGTTTAACGTCTATGCTCAGCGGGCAACCCGGCCGGATGACATGGAGCTTACGCCCAACCGTGCGCTGCACCAGGAAAACCGGAGAGCTTTCGCGTATCTTCTGTCCCTTTCGGAACGCCCCGCCGTCTGGGCGGCATGGGGCAATCTCATTGAAAAACGAACGTACCTTTTCGACTGTATGCGGGACTTTGCCTCTCTTGGCAGCGAGCGGAACGCCAGATGGTTCTCCGCCGGGCCGCTCCTGAAGTCCGGAAACCCCCATCATCCGCTGTACCTGCGGAAGGACACGCCGCTGTTCCCTTTTGCCATTGACGAATATTTGCGTCTGAAACGCTGAAAAATGCGGTGCCGTACGGCACCGCATTTTTATTTGGATAGTTTCGCTTTCAATTTTTCCCAGATTTCGATGGATTTAAATTTCAGAATATACTTGCCGTTCTGCTCTGTAATCAGCTTTACATCCTTGTTGGTAAGTCCTGCCGCCATTGCGGTCTTGTAAAGATCGGTCGACGCCTGCGTACAAAGCGGCGGAAAAACCACGCACCACCAATTATGCCCCTGTCCGCTGCCAATCAGCACCCGTAACGCCAGATAATTTCCGGCGGGAAGCGTGAAGCCCTTGTATTTTCTGGTGGGAAACGCAGTGTTCCTCAATTCCGCCCGGACGGAATAGGAGTAGCCTTCCGCGGAAATTTCTTCCGCGGCCAGCTTTTGCAGCTTCGGCAATGCCGCCCGCAGTTCCCGTTCCGCTTCCCTGCGGTTGTGCGTATTCTTCAAAATCCCGGTTGCGCGCTGGAGCACTACGTCCCGTACTTTCAGTTTCAGCGCCTGATCCTCTTCGGAATCGGAGTTTGCCAAAATATGCAGCCGAACCACGCGATCGGCCAGTTCCCGCTGGCTGTGCAGCGACCACGCGCCCCAAATCAGCGCGGCCGCCAATCCAAGCGCGAGAGAAATCTCCAAAATGACGAATTTTCGGTTTGTCTGAACCATACTTCCATCCTTTCTATGTATGTTTGATGTTCAAAGTATGGACAGAAAAAGATGGAAATAAACATTGATTTTACAGCGGTTCTTCCAGATAAACCCAATTCCAGCCTGCCCGGAGCATCTCAGCGGCCTTCTGCGCATCGGTCTTTTGGGAAAAAAGTCCAAACACCGCCGGCCCGGATCCAGTCATAATCGCATTCAGCGCGCCGCAGCGGCGCATCGCTTTTTCAATTGCAAAGATTTCCCGCCGCTCCCTCGGCAAGAGCACCTGCTCAAACACATTTCCCAGTTTTCCGGCAATTCCTGCAAGGTTTTCCGCGTGCAGCGCCGCCCGCATTCCCGCATTATCCGGGCGTTTTTGCAACTCCTGCACCCGGATTCGGCCGAACAGCGCCGGGGTAGAAAGCCCGAACTCCGGCTTGCAGACAACAATCCAACAGTGCGGCATGGGGTCCAAGGAAGTCAGCCGTTCCCCTCTCCCCTCCGCCAGCGCCGTGCCGCAGCGGACGCAAAACGGAACATCGCTGCCCACCGCAGCGCCGACCCTTTCCAGCTCTTCTTCCGGCATCTC
>JBFLFX010000102.1:0-7888 GCA_041859815.1 Dysosmobacter sp.
CGCCAATACCATGGTGAACAGCATAGCAAATGCCATAACTCCTGATAATTTTTTCATAACAGATTCTCCTTTCAGAATCAGCAGCGTCTCAAGCTTCCTTTATGATTGGATTCACTCATTCATTTGATGCCCCTGTCAATAGAGGATCCTTGGTCTTCCTGGATCTGGAATGCAAAACTTGAAAAAATAGAATTTCGGGTGGACATTGCCAAATTAAGACCGGGCCTGCTGTTACAGCGCAAAGGCCCCACTCCCACGGAAGCAGTTGACCTGAGCATCAATTTGCCCCGGCAATACTGTGCCTTTTCACGATAAATCACCTCCTTTCCCCCTGCATATGGTCTTGAGCAGAATGCTCAAAATCATGGCTGATAAGGCTTGCGATGTGACAGCGCTCCGCGGCGCGGTTCATGCTGTTTCCCGCGGAGACTGCGGCCCCCCTCTCAATAGGCGCACTACCGGAAATCCCGCTGAGATCCCCTTCAGCGCGCCTGTTTGCAAAGCCGGGCTGGCTCTGCACAGAAGGCGGCAAATTCGCTGACAACGGGTGCGCCAGAGCAAAATACCGTGACCCGTGCCGGTCGGTCGTTGCCAAAGTTTGCCCCCGCACACCGTAACGAATGAGGGGGACGATTTCGGACACCGCCGTTTCAAAAGCGTTGATTTTGCAGATTATTCCAATTTCAAGCCGGGCGCGGTGCGCGGGCTTCCCCGCTTCTCAGATTGCCCGGCCGTGGGAACGCATCCCCGGAGCAATACATATATTTTATACCAAATCCGCGCAGAACGCAACAGGAATCCGCCCCGCCGGAAAATGAAAAAAGTTTCATCTGAATCGCGCAATTTTCCGCGCCCCGTGTTATACTGGAAGAAAGACAACAACGGGACGGGTGAGAAACTTTATATGAACAAAACATCACAGGTGCTTCTGACAGAGGGCAGCATCCCAAAGAAGATGCTGCTTTTCGCACTGCCGATTTTCCTCAGCAATCTCTTTCAGCAGCTTTATAACGCGGCGGATTCCCTGATCGTGGGCAATTTCATCGGCAAAACCGCGCTGGCCGCAGTGGGTTCTTCCGGCAACCTGATTTTTCTGCTGGTGGGCTTTGCCAACGGCGTGGCCATGGGCGCGGGCGTGCTGATTGCCCACTGCTTCGGCGCAAAAGACGACCTCTCTCTGGAGCGGGCGGTACATACCACGGTGGCGGTCGGCCTCGCGGGCAGCGCCATTCTGACGGTGCTGGGCGTGACGCTGACGCCGCTGATCTTGCGCTGGATGGGAACGCCCGCCGACGTTCTGGGCAGTTCCATCGCCTATTTCCGCATCTATACTGCAGGCATCACCTCCGTCATCCTCTACAACATGGGCGCGGCCATTCTGCAGTCCGTGGGCGACAGCCGCAGCCCCATGCGCTATCTGATGATCGCGTCGCTGCTGAACGTGGCGCTGGATCTGCTGTTCGTGGCGGGCATGGGCTGCGGCGTCGCCAGCGCCGCGCTGGCCACCATTCTCTCCCAGACGGTCAGCGCAGTGCTGGTATTCCGTAAGCTGATGAGCTGCCGTCAGCCGTATCAGGTCAGGGTGCGGCGCATCCGGTTTGAAAAAAAGACGTTCGGCAAGGTAATGGCGCTGGGCATTCCCTCCGGCGTACAGAATTCCATCATTGCCTTTGCCAACGTGGTGGTGCAGTCGAAAATCAACGCTTTCGGCGCCAGCGCCATGGCGGGTTGCGGCGCTTACAGCAAGGTGGAGGGCTTTGCGTTCCTGCCCATCACCTGCTTTGCCATGGCGCTGGCCACCTTCGTCAGCCAGAATATCGGCGCGGGGGAGTACGGCCGCGTGCGCGCCGGCACCCGTTTCGGCATCCTCTGCTCCACGCTTCTGGCGGAGGGAATCGGCGTGGCGATGTTCGCCCTGGCGCCCTGGCTCATCGGCTTTTTCTCCTCCAATCCCACCGTCATCCGCTACGGCATCGGCGACGCGCGGACCGTGGCCCTGTTTTACTTTCTGCTGGCATTTTCCCACTGCTGCGCGGGGATTCTGCGGGGCATGGGGCGGCCTGTCGTTCCCATGACGGTAATGCTTTTCATCTGGTGCGGCCTGCGGCTGGCCTACATCACCTCCGCGCTGCACTTCTTCTCCAGCATCCGGGTTATCTGGTGGGCGTATCCCCTGACGTGGGCGGTCAGCGGCGTGATTTTCACCGTCTACCTGCTCCACACCCGCATCCCTGGCGAGCAGCTTCCCGACGCAGCATAAAGGCGGAAAAATTTTCCCGCAAAGGCGGCGGGCATTTATGCAGGGCTATGCGGGACGGGCAGTAAAAAGCGCCCGGGAACCGTTGCCGTCCCCGGGCGCTCTGCCGCCGAACCTTTAATAATAAAAAGTGCGCGGTTAACGCAAACTCTCATAAATCTCGGCCAGATTTGCCGACACGCGCTCCAGATAGGTTTTTCCGCCCTCGGTGCTCTCAATCGTGTAAATCGTTTTTACCTTGGCACCGACCTCGTCCGCCAGCGTCCGGGACACTTCCGGGCTGGCCAGCTCTTCGGCAAAAATGGTCTTTACCTGATTTTTCCTGCAGTATTTTATCAGTTCGGCCAGTTGCTGGGCGCTGGGTTCCCCCTCCGCAAAGACGTCCTCCACGCTGTTCTGCGTCAGGCCGAAATCACGGCAGAGGTAGCCGAATGCCGCGTGCCCCGTCACGATGCTCTTTTTATTGACCGTCTGGAATTTCCGGCTGTACTCCTGATAGAGCGTCTGCAGCTTTCCCACAAAACCGCTGCAGTTCTTCCGGTACTCCGCCGCGTGATCGGGATCGGCCTTAATCAGCCCGTCCCGGATGTTCTCCGCCTCAATTTTAGCCCCCTTCAGGCTCAGCCAGAGGTGGGGATCATACTGCCCGTGCTCCGTAATCGCCCCCTTGTCCGTATTGGCAATCGGATCGGCTCCCTTGGACGCCTCCACCACTACCAGCTTCGGATTGTCCGCGGCGGAAACTGCCTGATCCGCCCACGCCTCCATTCCGAAACCGTTGTAAATAAATACACTGGCAGAGTTGAGCGATTTCAAGTCCTGCGCTTTCGGCTCAAAATCATGCGGTTCCGTTCCGTCGGGGATAATGGTGGAGATTTTCACCCGGTTCCCGCCCACCGCCGCCGCAAATTCTTTCATGGCGTCAAACGTCACGGATACTTTCAGCTTCCCCTCCTGGGAGGCAGCTGTTCCGGCGGTCTTTCCGGTGTTCCGGCTTGCGCAGGCATTCAGACTGAATACGAGGGCAAGGCAGAGAAAGAGTATCGAACACTTCTTCATTTTTCTGTCCTTTCAAATTTTACTTGCAAATGATTTGCATTCGCATATAATAGATCATAAGCACGAAAGGGAAGTTTTGTCAAGCGAATTGGCATAATTTTCCCCGCGCAATCGAATTGGGAGGAATACGATGATAAAAATGGACGGCCTCTGCTTTTCCTACACGGGGCAGGCTCCCTATCTTTTGAATGACATTAATCTGGAAATTCTGGACGGCGAATATGTGTCCGTGGTCGGTGAAAACGGCAGCGGGAAAAGCACGCTGATGCGGCTGATGCTGGGATTTCTGAAGCCCACCCTGGGACGGATCGAGGTACAGACCCGGCGGATCGGATATGTACCCCAGCGATCCGATTCTCTCAGCTCCGGGTTTCCCATCACCGTACGGGAGGTGCTGGACTCCTATCGGCGGCTTTTAAAAATCAGGGACAAATCCGCCGTGTCTGCAGCGCTCCGGCAGGTCAAGATGTCCGGCTTTGCGGACAATCTCATCGGCAACCTGTCCGGCGGGCAGAGCCAGAAAATTCTGATTGCCCGCGCCCTGATGGGAACGCCCGACCTGCTGGTTCTGGACGAGCCTTCCACCGGGGTGGATCTGACGAGCCAGCGGGAGATTTACGGACTTTTGCACCGTCTCAACCAGGAGCAGGGAATCACGATCCTCTCCGTGGAGCACAACCTGAACGCCGCCGTGGCCAACTCGACGCTCATTTACCATCTGTCGCAGGGCTGCGGCCACATCTGCTCCCCGGAAAAATATGCCGCCGAATACCTGGGCATCAGAAAGGACTGACCAAGTTGTTTCAATATGAATTTATGCAGAACGCGCTGTTCATCTCCGTCTTTATCTCCGTTCTCTGCCCCTGCATCGGCGTCTTTCTGGTGCTGCGGCATTACTCCATGATTGGGGACACACTGTCGCACGCCTCGCTGGCCGGAGTCACCCTGGGCCTTTTATGCGGCCGGAGCCCGATTCTGGGGGCTTTTGTGTTCACCTCAATCTGCGGCGCATTGATCGAATTTCTCCGCAGGTATTTCAAAAAATACACGGATCTGATTCTGACCATTGTTCTCTCCCTGAGCGTGGGCGTCGCCATCACGCTCATCAGCTCGGGAAAGCTCCACGCCAACGCGGATTCCTTCCTCTTCGGCAGCATCCTGACCGTGACGCGGCTGGACCGGATTCTGGTCATGGTTCTCAGCATTATCTCGCTTCTGGCTCTGGTGCTGCTGTACCATCCGCTGGTCTACATCGCCTATGACGAGGAGGCCGCCCGAATCGCCGGCGTGAAGGTAGAGCTGATCAACTACGTCTTTTTCATTCTGGTAGCGGCCGCCATTTCCGTATCCATCCGCATCGTGGGCGTACTGGTGCTCAGCTCCCTGATTGCCCTTCCGGTCGCAACGGCCATGCAGCTGGAAAAAGGGTTCCGGGCAACGCTGCTCTTTTCCGTTTTGTTCAGCACGGTGGACGTACTGTCCGGCTTGATTCTGTCCTACTACCTCAACGTGGCGCCGGGCGGATTCACGGCGCTGGTTGCCGTCGCGGTTCTGGCCGTTGTCATGGTTTTCCGGAAGCTCACCCGCGCCGCCGCGATCCGAAAGAGCGCTTCCTGACTTTACAACGGCCGGCTCCCGGCGTACAATGATTTCATAGACTGAGCGGAGGTGTTTTTTCTTGAATAAAAATCAGGCGCCATGGCCGGCCGGCATTAAAAAAACCAAGCAGCGCGCATGCGTCTATTCCATCCTTCAGCAGGCGGAC
Source organism: Dysosmobacter sp. (assembly GCA_041859815.1). Taxonomy (GTDB): domain Bacteria; phylum Bacillota; class Clostridia; order Oscillospirales; family Oscillospiraceae; genus Oscillibacter. Next base: position 5,082 of record JBFLFX010000102.1, read on the forward strand.
GTACCGCTCAGCGCGGCGGAGATTTACCAGCAGATTGCCCGGGAGGGTTCGGAAATCTCCCTGTCCACCGTTTACCGGATTTTAGAGTTTTTTGAGAAGAAAAACCTGGCGGCAACGGCGACGTTGCCGGACAATGCCACCACCATGTATACTCTGAGTCAGAATCAGCACAAGCACTATGCCGTGTGCATGAACTGCCACAAGGTCATTGAGCTGGAGAACTGCCCTCTGGAGAACTTCGTCCCGCAGCTCTCGGAGGACAAATTCCACGTGACGGGCCACCGTCTGGAGCTGTATGGCTACTGCAAGGACTGCGAGAAAAAAAAGAACCTGTCCTGAGACGTTCCGCGCCCCGGCGGGTGCCGTGCGCAAAGCGGGATTGCTCTGCCCCGCGCCGCCGGGAATGCGCCTTCCGATCCGTTCGTTTCGATCCCGAGCAGCCGGTTCTGGCGGCGGCGCCGTTTTTTTGCTCTTTTTAAGAAGAGAGCCGGCGCCTGAAAGGCGCCGGCCGGGACTGTCTGGCAAAGAGGAAAAGCCGATGAAATGGGAGAGAACATCGCCGCGAGAGGGACTTTGGAAAGCGTCCCTCTCGTTTTGAATAATCCGTTTTAAAAAAGCCTTTTATGAATTTTAAACTCCGCACGGCGGGGCAAAAGGGCTTTTCCGGCACGCAGTGCCGATATTTTCCAAACAGGGCCTACGTCTTTTTACGGCAATTTCAGGCCGCGCATTGCTCGCGCGGCCTTGTTTTTTCCCGGCGGAGGCGTATTTGCGCGCCGGGAAAGATCTTTTTTTTTTCCCCCCCCCCGCAAAACCGCCGGGTTCCGTGCCGGGGAATGCAAAACCGTGCCGGAACAGCCGGACGGGAAAATCCCCTGCGCCTGCCGAAATTCAACGCGGGGCGCGGGCGGCTTCTGCCGTCCGCGTCCCGTGCGATACTGTCGAACTGTGAGCGCTTTTCCCGTGAAATGCTCTCGGAAACAGAGATTTTATTAATCGTGGGGCGTTTGCTCCGGGGTTCGCGCGGATCTGTCCAGCACCTCCGCAATCAGCTGCGCATCAGCCGGGCAGAACTGATAATCTTCCACTTCCTCCGGGGAAATCCACCTTACGCCGCCGACGCATTTGGGCCGCGGCGTACCGTGCACCAGCTCCGTGTCAAACAGAGTCACGTGTACCGCAATGTCCGGATAATCATAATAGACATCTCCCAGTTTCCGGCCCACGCGGACGCGGCTGCCGATTTTCTCCCGACATTCCCGCACCAGCGCCTTGTCCAGCGTTTCGCCCGGTTCCATCTTGCCCCCGGCAAATTCCCACAGGGATCCGCGGCTTCGGTCGGCCGGGCGCTGGCAGATCAGAAAACAGTCACCTTTCCGGATCAGCGCGGCCACTACTTCCGTCATGTTCCACACCACCTGTCATGATTTAGGCCCTGTTTGAAAAATTGCCGCGCTCATCCAGTGCCTGATCGCCGAATTTTGTGTCGGGCTTCGTTAAACTTCCCTGCCATCAACCAAGGATGCCTATGGAAATTCGCCTTGCCCGACGCAAAATTCGGCAGATCATCCAAACACGTCACACGTCGATTTTTCAAACAAGGCCCAGGAGATTTTCTCCCTTTGGCCCTTTTATTTTATTGCACTTCTTTCTCCCTGTAAAGAGGAAATCCGCCAATTTTCTCTCTGCCGCCCGCAGTCTTGACAAGTTCTGTACGCCCGCGCCGAAAAATTGGACAATTTGTGGGAAATTTGTTATAATGTTTGTTTACATCCGACACAAAGGCCATTGTCAGCCGGTTGCTTTTTTGACGGCTTTACGCTTCCGGAGGAGGAATTTTCATTGGAACCGCACAAAACGCTGAGCAGCAGCGAACAGCACCGGCGCATGACCCAGACGCCGATTCCGCGTCTCGTGACCGCTCTGGCGCTGCCCACCACGGCAAGCCAGCTGGTTTCTGTCCTGTACAACACGGCGGACACGTATTTCGTCGCCCACATCGGCAACTCCGCCGCCGCCGCGGTGGGCGTGGTGTTCTCGCTGATGTCGCTGATTCAGGCGGTGGGCTTCGGCATCGGCATGGGGGCCAACAGCCTGATCAGCCGCCGTCTGGGGGCGCGTCGGGACGAGGAGGCAAGCAGGTACGGCTCCAGCGCGTTTTTTGCCGCGCTGTTGGTGGGGCTGGCGCTGGGCGCGGGCGGGCTGCTGACCATCCGACCGCTGATGCGGCTGCTGGGCTCCACCGCCACCATGCTGCCTTACTCCTGCGCTTACGCCCGGTATATTCTGCTGGGCGCGCCCGTGATGTGCTCCTCCTTTGTGCTGAACAACATTCTCCGCTCCGAGGGAGAGGCCATGCTGTCCATGTGGGGGCTGTGCAGCGGCGGGCTGCTGAACGTGGCGCTGGATCCGCTGTTTATTTTTCTCCTTCACATGGGTATCGGCGGGGCGGCGCTGGCCACGGTCATCAGCCAGTGCGTCAGCTTCCTGATTCTGCTCTCCGCGTTCCTGCGCGGCAGAAGCATCGTGAAGCTGCACCGAAAATTCATCAGCCGCCGGGCGGCGGACTACCTGCTGATTCTCCGCATGGGCACGCCCACCATCTCCCGGCAGGGCATGGCCAGCCTCTCCTCGGCCCTGCTGAACCGGCAGGCCGCGCTGTACGGCGATGCGGCGGTGGCTGCCATCACCATTGCCAACAAGGTCTATCTGCTGGTGCGGAGCATGGTCATCGGCATCGGACAGGGGTTTCAGCCTGTGGCGGGCTACAACTACGGCGCGGGAGACAACCACCGGGTACGGCAGGC
>JBFLFX010000103.1:0-7462 GCA_041859815.1 Dysosmobacter sp.
TCTGACAGACCTGGGTGGCGTTGATCCGTGCGCCGGTGCGAACGGATATTTTCCACAGATTGGGCTGCAGCTCCCGCAGAGTCACGGCGCAGTCCGTTCCCTCAATCTGTCCGCCCAGCGACGCCAGATCCTCGGCGTCGCTTTCTCCGGCGTCCAGCCGCTGCATCAGCGTGCGGGGAATAAACAGCAGCACGACCCGGCCGCCGTCGTAAAATTCCATATTGCTGAGCATGTCCGCTTCCAGCGCCAGCCGCTTGCGGGTTTTGGTGCGGAAGAAAATCTTGTTGACGGCGCGGTAGTCAATGCCGGTGTCCATCAGCGCGGCGGCTACCCGGTGCGTGTCGGCGGTGACGTTGGTATAGGCGAAGCAGCCGGTATCCGTGGAGACGGCGACATACAGCGGCAGCGCAATCTCCGCCGTTACAGGCCCCAGTTCCCGTACAATGTCGTAGATCAGTTCGCCGCAGGCCGCCGCATGGGGGCGCACAATGGATTCCCGCCCAAAATTTTCATAGGATGGGTGGTGGTCAATTGCCAGATCCACGCGTTTCAGATACTGCTTCGCGTTTTCCGGAAAGAGTCCCGTGGCGGCAATATCTGTGGAGACAATTTTTTCGGGCGTAAAGTCCGCCGGCGCTTCATAGGGGTGAAAATACGGCTCGCAGTTTCGGGTCAGCTCGGGATTCGGCAGCAGATACGCCGTCTTTCCAAGCCGGCGCAGTGCGGCGCACAGCGCGGCGGCGCAGCCGACGGTATCCCCGTCGGGGCGCAGGTGCGTCAAAAGTAAGACGTTGTCGAAGGAACGCAGTTCCCCGGCGGCTTCCTGAACGTTCAGCATCCCTTATTCATCCGCCTTTCTCTCCCGCTCCTCCACCTGATGCATGACCTCCAGAATGTGGGCGCCGTATGCGATGGAGTCGTCCGCCAGAAACTGCAGTTCCGGCGTGTAGCGCAGCTGCAGGCCGGCGCCCAGTTCCCGGCGCAAAAAGCCCGCGGCGGATTTCAGCCCCTTCAAAACATCCTTTTCCCGCGTCTTGTCCAGCACGCTGATATAAACGCGGGCACAGCGCAGATCTCCGGTTGTGTCCACCCGCGTGATGGAAACCATGCCGCCATCGCTGACGCGGGGGTCTTTTAAAGACCGAATCTGGCTGGAAAGTTCCCGCTGAATTTCGTCGTTGATTCTTCCGATCCGGTTGTTCGCCATAGGGAGAGCCTCCTCTTCGTATTGTCGCACAGGGACGGCGTGAGAGCCGCCCCTGCAATTTGCCTAACGGTGTAACGGTGTGTCCTGCTGTATTCCCCGCGTCTGAGTCCGGCGTAAAAAGCGGTTACCTGGGGATTTCCTCCATGGTATAGGCCTCGATAATGTCGCCCTCTTTGAGATCGTTGAATTTCTCCACCGTCAGGCCGCACTCATAGCGCTGCGCGACTTCTTTGACGGAATCCTTAAACCGCTGCAGGGAACCGAGCGCGCCCTCATGAATGACGATGCCGTCCCGTACCACGCGGATGGAGCAGTCCCGCACCAGCTTCCCGTCCTGCACATAGCAGCCGGCGACGGTGCCGATGCCGGAAACCTTATAGGTCTGCCGGACTTCCGCATGGCCAAGCAGCACCTCGCGGTATTTTGGAGCCAGCATTCCCTTCATGGCGGATTCGATCTCGTTGATGCAGTCATAGATGACGCGGTACATCCGCATATCCACATTCATGCGGTCCGCCATCTCCCGGGCGGCGGCGTCCGGACGGACGTTGAAGCCCACGATGATGGCGCTGGAGGAGGCGGCCAGCATGACGTCGGATTCGTTGATGGCGCCGACGGCGCTGTGAATCACGCGGACGTTGACTTCCTCGTTGCTGAGCTTCTCCAGAGAGGAATTGACGGCCTCCACGGAACCCTGCACGTCGCCCTTGACAATCAGGGGCAGCTCCTTGCGCTCACCGGCCTGAATCTGATCAAACAGATTTTCCAGGGAGACTTTCTGTACCGGCGCGCTGGATTTGGCGCGTTCTTCCGCCTTGCGCTGTTCCACCAGCTCGCGGGCCATGCGCTCGTCGGCAACGGCAAAGAAGTGGCAGCCCGCGGAGGGCGCCTCGCTGAGACCCGCAACCTCCACGGGGACGGAGGGGCCGGCCTTGGACAGCTTTTTCCCCCTGTAGTCGCTCATGGTGCGAATGCGGCCCACGGCGGTGCCGGCGATGATGACATCGCCCTGATTCAGCGTGCCGTTCTGCACCAGCAGGGTGGCAATGGGCCCGCGGCCCTTGTCCAGACGGGCCTCGATTACGGTGCCCTGTCCGGCGCGGTTGGGGTTGGCCTTCAGCTCGGCCATTTCGGCGGTGAGCTGCACCATTTCCAGCAGTTTGTCGATGCCGATGTTCTTTTTGGCGGAAATGGGGCAGAAGATGGTATCGCCGCCCCATTCTTCGGCCAGCAGGCCGTATTCGGTCAGCTGCTTCATCACTTTGCCGGGATCCGCGCCGGGTTTGTCGATTTTATTCACGGCGACAATAATGGGAATCTTCGCCGCTCTGGCGTGGTTGATGGATTCAACGGTCTGCGGCATGACGCCGTCGTCGGCGGCGACCACCAGAATGGCGATGTCCGTGATCATCGCGCCGCGGGCGCGCATGGAAGTAAACGCCTCATGGCCCGGGGTGTCCAGAAAGGTAATGGGCTTGCCGTTGATGCGCACCTGATACGCGCCGATGTGCTGGGTGATGCCGCCGGCTTCGCCCGCGGCTACGTCCGTGTTCCGGACGGCGTCCAGCAGGGAGGTCTTGCCGTGATCCACATGGCCCATAACCACCACCACGGGGGCGCGGGGCACCAGATCCTCCGCCTTATCCTCACGGGTATCCAGAAGCTGATCTTCGATGGTAACGGTGACCTCGTGCTCCACTTTGCAGCCCAGATCCATTGCGACCAGCGCCGCCGTGTCATAATCGATGATTTGGGGCAGAGAGGCCATGACACCGTTTTTCATCAGTACCTTGACCACTTCCGCACCGGTTTTCTTCATCCGGGAGGCCAGCTCCCCCACGGAAATTTCATCGGGAATGGAGACTTTCAGCGGCGTTTTCTTGATAATTTCCAGCTGCTGCTTACGCAGGCGCTCTTTCTCATCCATCCGGCGCCGGTTGTTGAACGTCATATTGCTGCGGCGGCTGCGATCGTTGCGGATGCGCTGCTTGCCCTGCTGGGCGGGCTGCATCCTGCGCGCCTTGTCCGGCGCCATTTGCTCCAGACGCTCGTCATAGCGCGCCAGATTGACGTTGGTGGACTGGCGGGTATCCACCAGCCGCTTCTTCGGCACGCGGGGCGTGGTGGCGGGATTCTGCGCGGCGGGGGTTTTCTGCACGGAGGAAGCCGCAGCCTGCGGCCTCGCTTTTCCATGTTCTGCGGCGGCGTTCTGCTGCCGCGGTGCCTTAGCCGCAGGGGCGGCAGCCGACGGCTTTGCCGCGGGGACGTCCTTTTTCCCGGACGGCGTTTTTCCCGCCGACGGAGCGGTATCCGCGTAAATCGCCTGAATCCCGGAAACCTGATGATGCTGCGTCAAATACTCAAAGATCAGGGAAAGTTCGCCGTCCGTCAGCGCCTGCATGTGATTTTTCGGTGTGGTCGCGTATTTTGTAAGAATCTCCATAATCTCTTTTGTGGGGATACCGAAATCCTTGGCCACTTCATGCACTCTATACTTTTCCATATTTATAAAAAGCCACCTCCATTATGCTTCGCACACGACGGGAATCGCTTCCACGTCTGAACCGGACATGCCGAAGCGGCGTGCGCCGGCTGTTTTTAACGGGAGCCATGCCCGCCGGAAATCTCCTTTTCTCCGCCGCTGTCGGGGGTTTTTGAAAAACAAGATTCCAAATTCTATATTGCCATATCTGTTGGGAACCGCAGAACGTCGCCGTTCGCGCTGTCCCGGCAGTTATTTTCCCTCAGGTTTCTTCCGAAAAGAGCCCTTCCCCTTTTTAACCGGCCTGCTGTGCGTGAACGGACGGCCGTAACCGGAAGAGGGGGGGTGTGCGGAGAGATGGGAAAACTTCCGCTTGCCCTCGGAATGGTGGAAAGTATGCTCCCCGTCGTCGGAGCGGCGGGTTCCCGCACGGGAGGCACGGGAATTTTTTTCACGGGAAAAGGGCCCGGAGGAGATCCCACGTTTGGCGGATGTCAAATTGCCTTTTCCCGTTTGCTCTGTTTCCCTCTGCGGAATACGCGCGTCTTTCTCTTCCCGGCTGTGACGCTGCGCTTTTCGTTCGGCGGCGCGTTTGGCTTTTAAATCCAACTTTGCCGCGGTTTCGCCGTAGCGGGCGGCGTCCCTGTCCGCCAGACGGCGGGCAATGGCCGAGGCCAGACCGATGTCCGTAACGGCCAGAATCGCGCAGGAGGCGCGGCCGACCTCACTGCCCAGCTCCGCTTTTGAAAAGGGAACGCGGATCCACAGGCAGGAACCGTTTTCGGCAAAATGCCGAATGCGGCGCTCCGTATGCTCGGCGGCATCGGAGGCTAAAAGGAGAAGCCGGGCTTTTTTTTGCTGTGCGGCTTCCAGCGCCGGTTCCTCGCCTACGGCCAGCATTCCGCCGCGCCGCGCAAGACCCAGCATACCCAGCAGATTACTGTTCATCCGCGCCTCCCAGTTCTCTCTCCAGCGCGTCGTAAACCTCCGGCGGAATCGTCACTTCCAGTGCGCGCTCCAATGCCCGGGATTTCCGCGCCTTTCTCAGGCAGGCGACCTCCCGGCAGACATAGGCGCCGCGTCCGGGCTTCTTCCCGCCGAAATCCAGAGAGATTTCCCCCTCCGGGGACTTCACCACGCGGATGAGATCTTTTTTGTTTTTCATTTCCCGGCAGCCGACACACTGCCGCTGGGGGAATTTTTTCACTTTCTGCATGACGGCCACCCCGCAATCATTCTTCTTGGGAAGGTTTGACAGGCTCCTCCGCTGCGGCGGGCGCTTCCGCTGTATCGGCAGCTTCCGCATTCTCCTCATCGTGATAGCTCTCCGGCTTAATGTCGATTTTATAGCCGGTCAGGCGGGCCGCCAGACGGGCGTTCTGCCCCTCCTTGCCGATGGCCAGAGACAGCTGATCGTCGGGGACGATCACGCGGCAGGCCTTGCCCTCGTCCGCCATCCAGACGTCCAGAACGTCGGCGGGAGCCAGCGCGGCGGCGATAAATGCGGCGGGATCCTCGCTGTATTTGATGATGTCGATTTTTTCGCCGCGCAGTTCCTCCACAATGGCGTCCACGCGCTGGCCCTTGGGACCGACGCACGCGCCGATGGGATCCACGTTGGGATCGTTGGAGGCGACTGCCATCTTGGTGCGGCTGCCGGCCTCCCGGGCAATCGCCTTGACCTCCACGGTACCGTCGTAGATTTCGGGGACTTCCAGCTCAAACAGGCGTTTGACAAGCCCCGGATGCGTCCGGGAAATCAGAACCTGAGGGCCCCTGGTGGAACGGCGAACCTCCACAACGTACACCTTAACGTGCATTCCCTCGGTAAGCTCCTCGCCCTTGACCTGCTCGCCCGCCATCAGCAGGGCTTCCGTGGACTCCACGCCGGTGCCGATACGCAGGGATACATTGCCGTTGCGCGGATCAATCCGGGTGACCACGCCGGTGAGAATTTCATGCTGCTTGGAGTTGAACTCGTCGTAGACCATGCCGCGCTCGGCTTCCCGCAGGCCCTGAATAATCACCTGCTTGCCGTTGCCGGCGGCAATGCGCCCAAATTCCACGTTGGGAACCCGCAGATTTACCGTGTCGCCGATCTCATAGCGGGCGGAGTGGGTTTTGGCTTCCTCCACGGTCATCTCGTTTGCGGGATCCACGTAATCCTCATCCGCGACCACTGTTTTCTGGACGTACATTCTGAGATCCTTGTGCTCGCTGTCCACTTCCACGACGACATTCTCCACGTCCTCGTGATCCCGCTTGTAGGCGGTGGTCAGTGCCTGCACGATTTTATCCATCAGAAAGCTCTGGGGAATATTGCGTTCCTTTTCCAGCATTTCAAGCGCCGCGAAAATCTCCGCGGGATTCATGCCGGCAGGTTCCTTCTGCTTCTTTTTGCCTTTCATGGTGAATTCTCCTTATCGTTAAAGTACGTTGGTTTCCCTGTGATTAAAATTCCACCCGCAGGCGGACCAATGCGACGTCATTTTTCTGAAAGGCCAGTTCCCGGCCGTCCGCCGTCACCGTGACGCTGCCGTCGGACGGATCGTAAGCTTTCAGCACGCCGGCAAGTTCTTTGCGGCCGTCCCGCGCCCTGTACAGCCGCACCGTGACGGGACTGCCCAGAAACCGCGCGAAATCCTCCGGACGCTTCAGCGCGCGCTCCGCGCCGGCGGAACTGACTTCAAGAGTATAGCTTCCCTCAATGGGATCCGCTTCATCCAGCAGAGGTTCCACGGCGCGGGAGACCCTTTCGCAGTCCAGAATATCCACCCCGCCGGGTTTATCCAGATAGATCCGAAGATACCACGTTCCGCCCTCCCGGACGTACTCCACGTCCCAGAGCGAACAGCCGGCTTCTTTCACAGCCGGCGCGGCCAGTTCGGCCACAAGTTCCGCAATCTTTTTCAAGGCGTTTCCTCCCGAAAGCAAAGATGAAATCAGTGAGCCCAAAAGGACAAGAAAAAGAGCGGACCCAAGGTCCACTCCGCATACCTTACATTCACTAACACATTAAATATAACATACGGGATCCGGCATTGCAAGCATTTTCTTCGCCGAAAGGGGAAATCTGAGTATTTTTTTTCAAGAAAATACTGGTTTTTTAAAAAAATCGGCCCTTTCCGGGGCGCAGAATTAGAAAAGGATCCCGGAAAGGCCGCGGCGCCGTTTTCCGACTGCGGCTGACAGAGCCTCTCGGCGGAAAAACGGCGGCGCAGGATCCGGCTGCCGGCGCGCGGCAATCCGCGCCCGATGTGAAGGGATGGGAGAGGATCCGGGAAAGACTCATGCATCCTGTTTTTTCCCGCATCTGCGGCTCTGCGGGGAACGGAGATACGCCTGTGTCGAGCCGTAAAACCAGGAATCGCGGCCAACCCGCAAAACGGTTTTGGCGCTTTGCAGCGCCCGGGCCAGATCGTGTGTGACCATGATTACCGCTATGCCCTCCTGCCTGTTGAGCCGTGCCAGAATTTTGTAGAGCTCCTGTGCGGCGGCGGGATCCAATCCGATGACGGGCTCATCCAGAACCAGCAGCCGGGACGCGGCGCACAGCGCCCGGGCCAGCTGCACCCGCTGCTGCTGGCCGCCGGAGAGTTCCCGGCAGCAGCGATCTTTCAGCTCCAGAATGCCCGTTTTGTCCATGTTCGTCAGCGCCTGGGATTTTTGCGCGGAAGTAAAAAAGAGGTGAATCCCCTTTTGATTCAGAAAACCGGACATCACTACCTCGTTTACCGTGGCGGTGGCGCTGCTCTGCGCCTGCGCCTGCGCCT
>JBFLFX010000104.1:0-7383 GCA_041859815.1 Dysosmobacter sp.
TGCCATTGCCACCGCCATGGCCTCCGCGCTGACCGGGAGAAAGGTGCGCGCCGGCATTGCCATGACCGGCGAGATCACACTGCGCGGCAGAGTCCTGCCCATCGGGGGACTGCGGGAAAAAACTATGGCTGCGTTCCGCAACGGTATCTCCACGGTGATTCTTCCGCAGGACAACATGCGGGACTTGGAGGAAATTGATCAGACAGTACGGGAGGCTCTCCGGTTTGTGCCGGTTTCCACGATTGACGAAGTGCTTTCCGAGGCGCTGGAGCAGACGGCTTCCAGATCCGCCGACGAAGCGGCGGCGGCCTTTGCGCCGTCCCGCAGGGAAAGCGAAACCGCCGCTCTGCGGCAGTAATTGCGAGGGGAATGATGACTCTGGATTTTAGCAAGGCTGAATTTCTCCGCGGGGCCTCCTGCAGGGAGCATTTCCTGCGGGACCGTCTGCCGCAGATCGTGTTTGCCGGGCGCTCCAACGTCGGGAAATCGTCGGTCATCAACCGGCTGGCCGGACGGGGAAAACTGGCCTATGTTGCCTCGACGCCTGGTAAGACCGCCCAGATCAACTATTTCGGAGTCGACGGAAGGGCGTATCTGGTGGATTTGCCGGGCTACGGCTATGCAAAAGTCAGCCATGCCGAGCGGGATCGGTGGGCAAAGTTGATGGAGGACTATTTTCAGGATGAATCCGGCCTGATTCATACCGGCGTCCTGATCGTGGATATCCGCCACAAGCCCACGGCGGACGATGTGACGATGCACAACTGGTTTCGGGAAACCGGCTGCCCGGAAATCGTGGTGGCCAACAAGCTCGACAAACTGAAGGCAGGTCAGGTGGCGCCGGCGCTGGCGCTGATCCGTGAGACGCTGAAGATGGGTGCGGAAGAGGAACTGATCCCCTTTTCCGCGGAGAAAGGCACCGGAAGAGAGCCGCTGATCCGGCTGCTGTCCGCAGCCTGCCGGCAGGCCGAATAAAGAGAACGGGCGGGAGATGTCCATGCATCTTCCGCTTTTTTCTGGAAAAAAATTGTGGAACCCCCTATGCAAACGGGAGAAAATACGGTAAAATACAATTTGGTTTGAGCGAAAATATTTTGGAGGTTTCAACCTATGAATCAACCAGTCTATAAACGCGTCCTGCTGAAGATCAGCGGTGAGGCGTTGGCGGGCGATAAGCATTTCGGCCTTGATTTTGAGGTAATTGGCAAAGTCTGCGATGTTGTGAAGCAGTGCGTGGAGATGGGCGTGGAGATGGGCATCGTGATTGGCGGCGGCAATTTCTGGCGCGGCGTCAAGGACGGCGGCGGGAAAATGGAGCGCACCCGCGCCGATCACATGGGAATGCTGGCTACCGTGCTGAACTGCCTGGCCGTGGCGGACGTCATGGAGCAGAAGGGCATGGAAGTCCGCGTCCAGACCGGCATTGAAATGCGCGCCATTGCGGAGCCGTATATCCGTTCCCGCGCCATCCGGCATTTGGAAAAGGGCCGTGTGGTGATTTTCGGCTGCGGCACCGGCAATCCCTTCTTCTCCACGGACACGGCTGCCGTGCTGCGCGCCGCGGAGATTGACGCGGACGTGATTTTGCTGGCAAAGAACGTGGACGGCGTTTATTCCGCGGATCCCGTCAAGGATCCCACGGCGGTCAAGTACGATGCGATTACCTATGACGATGTGCTGGCGCAGCATCTGGCCGTGATGGATTCTACCGCGACTTCCCTGTCTATGGACAATCACATTCCCGTGCTGCTCTTTGCGCTGAAGGATCCGCAGAATATTGTCCGCGCTGTCTGCGGTGAAAAGGTCGGCACCATCGTATCGTAAAGCCCGTTTTGCCGTCTCCGGCGGGGGACTGTTCCAGAATGAGAAATGTGAAAGGAAGGGATTGCCATTATGCTGAAGGATGACTATAAAATTTACGAGGAAAAAATGCGCAAAAGCATTGAATCCGTGGAGGGGGATTTTGATTCCGTCCGGGCGGGCCGCGCAAATTCCGCTGTTTTGAACCGCGTCATGGTGGACTATTACGGCACGCCCACTCCAATTTCCCAGATTGCGTCCATCAACTCTCCCGATCCCCGTTCCCTGGTCATTCAGCCGTGGGACATCAGCGCGGTCAAACTGATCAGAAAAGCGATTGAGACGTCCGATCTGGGCATCAACCCGCAGGACGACGGCAAGTCGCTGCGCCTGTCGTTCCCCCAGTTGACGGAGGAACGCCGTAAGGAGCTGGTGAAACAGATCCATAAATACAATGAAAGCGGCAAAATTGCCATCCGCAACATCCGCCGCGATGCCCTGGAGCTTTTTAAGAAAGAGGAGAAGGCCTCCGAGATCACCGAGGACGACATGAAACAGGCGGAGAAGGAGCTCCAGAAGATGACGGACAGCAGCTGCAAAAAGCTGGATGAGCTGCTGGCAAAAAAAGAAAAGGAACTGATGGCAGTTTGATGAAAGATGCTGTAAAAACCATTTCGGCGGGGCAGGTGGACAGGAATCGCCTGCCTCGCCATATCGCTATTATCATGGACGGCAACGGACGCTGGGCAACGCGCCGCGGGCTGCCCCGCACAGCCGGCCATAAGGCGGGGGCGGACGCGTTCCGCCGGATGGCTTACTACTGCCGCGACCTCGGGATCCGATACCTGACAGTTTACGCTTTTTCCACCGAGAACTGGAAGCGTTCGTCAGATGAGGTAAATGCCATTATGGGGCTGCTGAAGAAGTATCTCATCGAGGCGGTGGATTCCATGGAACGGGAGGGGATGCGCCTGCACTTTTTCGGCGATATGGCGCCGATTCCCGCTGAGATCCGCGCCCTGGCGCACGAGACGGATGAGATTACCGATCATCTGGACATTCACGATTTTCAAGCGAATGTCTGCCTAAATTACGGCGGGCGGGACGAGATCCTGCGTGCCGCGCGCCGGTTTGCGCTGGACTGCGTGAAAGGCGGACGGAAGCCGGAGGAACTGGATGACGCCCTGTTTTCCTCTTATCTGGACAGCAGGGGGATTCCCGATCCCGATTTGATCATCCGGCCGTCCGGCGAACAGCGCTTGTCCAACTTCCTGCTCTGGCAGTGTGCGTATTCCGAATTTTACACTACGGACACCCTGTGGCCGGATTTTGACCCGGCGGAGCTGGACCGCGCCATTCTGGCCTATCAGGGCAGAGAGCGCCGTTTCGGCGGTGTCAAGTGATTTATCTTTTATAGATTGAAGAGGAAGAGAGAACATGAAAAAACGTATCATTGCAGCCTGTGTTTTCGTGCCGGTTATGATCTTTTTGCTGAGCTTTGCCCCTGCGTGGGCTGCGATGCTGCTGCTGGCTTTCCTGTGTGCGGTGGGGGCGCGGGAGCTGATGCATGCCGTGGCAAGCGGGGAGGGGAAAAAAGCGCTGACTCCCATCACCATGGGCGCGGCCGGCCTGTTGTCCGTCTGCATTTTTGCAGAGAGCGAACTCCGGCAGAAGGGCGTTCCGGCACGTCTGTTGCTGTTGGAAGCGGTGCTGGCGCTGATATTTGTGTTCCTTCTGTTTCTCTTTGCCATTTTAAACTATGGGACGGAGAGCGCGGTTTCTTTTTCCGATGTGACGGCGGCAATTTTCGGCGGCATTGTTTTTCCGCTGATGCTCTCCTGTCTGCTGCGCCTTCGCCTGCTGCCCGGCGGCTGGCTGCTGGTCTGGCTGCCGCTGGCCGTTTCCTTCGGCAGCGACACCTGCGCGCTGTTTGCGGGTATGGCGTTCGGCAGGCGTAAGATGGCGCCCCTGGTCAGCCCGCACAAGACGGTGGCCGGCGGAATCGGCGGCCTTGCGGGCGGGGTTGCCGGCCTGCTGATTCTGAAACTGGCGGGGTATCTGCTGCACGCGCCGCTGCCCCTGAGCGTGGGGAAAATCGTTTTGTTCGGGATTCTCTGCAGCGCGGTGAGCGAAATTGGGGATCTGAGCTTTTCCGTCATTAAACGCGAATACGGCGTAAAGGATTACGGCAAGCTGATTCCGGGACACGGCGGCGTACTGGATCGATTCGACAGCGTGACGTTTGTTGCGCCGATGATCTATCTTCTGCTGAAGATTTTTTGATTTTCAGCGATATAATCGAGGTATCAGTTATGACACAATCAATCTCCCTTTTGGGTTCTACCGGTTCCATCGGCCGGCAGACGCTGGACGTGGCGCGTCAGATGGGCGTGCGTGTCCGGGCGCTGACGGCAAACCGGGACGCCGCGCGGATGGAGGAGCAGGCGCGGGAATTTCATCCGGCGCTGGCGGTTCTCTGCGATGAGAAGGCCGCCGCCGATCTGCGTCTGCGCCTGCGGGATACGGACATCCGCGTTGCCTCCGGCGAGGGGGGGCTGCTGGAAGCCGCTGCCATGCCGGAGGCCGATACGGTGGTTACGGCTGTGGTGGGGATGGCGGGCCTGAAGCCGACGCTGGCGGCAGTCCGCGCCGGCAAGCGGGTTGCGCTTGCCAATAAGGAAACGCTGGTCTGCGCGGGGGATCTGGTTATGCGGGAGGCCGCCCGCTGCGGCGCGGAAATCATACCGGTGGATTCGGAGCACTCCGCTATTTTTCAGTGTTTGCAGGGCTGCGCGGATCGCGGGGAGATACGCCGCCTGATTTTGACCTGCTCCGGCGGGCCGTTTTTCGGGAAATCCAGGGCGGAGCTGGCCGGCGTCAAACGGGCGGATGCCCTGCGCCACCCCAACTGGAAAATGGGGCCGAAAATCACCGTGGACTGCGCGACGCTGATGAACAAAGGGCTGGAAGTGATTGAAGCCATGCGGCTTTACGGACTTCCCCGCAGTCAGGTCCGCGTGGTGGTGCATCGCCAGAGCGTGATTCACTCCATGGTGGAATTTCGGGACGGCGCGGTGCTGGCGCAGCTGGGAGTGCCCGATATGCGCCTGCCTATCCGCTATGCCCTGACATATCCGGCCCGGGGGGAAAATCCTGCGGAGCCGCTGGACTTGCTGACCTGCCCGCCGCTGACGTTTGCCGCGCCGGACGAACAGGCGTTTCCCTGTCTGCGTCTGGCGGCGGAAGCCGCGGACGAGGGCGGAACGGCCTGCGCCGTTCTCAGCGGCGCCAATGAGGCCGCCGTGGCGCTGTTTTTGCAGGAGAAAATCGGCTTTTTGGAAATTCCGGATCTGGTGGCCCGCGCGCGGGCGGAGGTTCCGGTGAAGCAAAATCCGAATCTGGGAGAGATTCTGGAATCCGATCAATTTGCGCGGGAATGTGTCCGGGCAAAACATGAAGGGGTTTGCTGATGACCATTGTATATATTCTGACGGCGATTCTGATTTTCGGGGTGCTGATTGCCGTGCACGAGCTTGGCCATTTTCTGGCGGCCAAAAGCTGCAACGTGCAGGTAAACGAATTTTCCATCGGCATGGGGCCTGCTCTCTGGCACAGGCAGAGGGGCGAGACGGAGTATTCCATCCGCGCGTTCCCAATCGGCGGTTATTGCGCTATGGAGGGGGAGGAGGAGACGTCCGATAATCCCCGGGCGCTGAACCGGCAGGGCTTTTGGAAAAAACTGCTGATTTTTGTGGCCGGCGCCGCTATGAATTTCCTGACGGGATTTCTGATTATCCTGATTCTCTACTCCGGCGCGAAGGCGTTTTACACGCCGGAGATTACCGGGTTTGCGCCGGAGTTCAGGCAAACGGAGGGGGCCGGGTTGCAAAAGGGCGACACCGTGCTTGCCATTAACGGCGAGCGGGTGTATCTGTACAGCGATTTGGGGCTGCTGCTGAGCCTGAACAAGAGCGGCACCACGGATTTGACGGTGCTCCGGGACGGGGAAAAGAGTACGCTGAAAAACCTGAAATTGCAGCGCAGGGAGTATACCGCCGCCGACGGCAAAACGAAGTACACCGGATACGGCCTGTACTTCGGCAATACGGAGAAGGCGACAGTCGGCGTGAAGCTGCGGTACAGCTGGCTCAACGCCGTGGATTTTGTCCGCGAGGTGCGGCTGAGCCTGCAGATGCTGGTGACCGGCAAAGCCTCCATGAACGATGTCAGCGGCCCGGTGGGGATTGTGTCCACCATCACGAAGGTGGGGGAGCAGTCCGAAACCGTAAGGGCGGCGGTTGAGAATATTTTTTATCTGACGGCGCTGATTGCAGTCAATCTGGCAGTGATGAACCTGCTGCCGATTCCCGCGCTGGACGGCGGGCATATTCTGTTTCTGGTACTGGACGAACTTACCATTCTTCTCTTTAAGAAACGGATTCCCGATCGCTATGAAGCGGCCGTCAATCTGGTCTTTTTCGTGGCGCTGATGGCATTTATGCTGGTGGTCACGTTCCATGATGTATTCCGGCTTTTGAAATAGGAGGCGCGGCATGACAAAGCAAATTCTGGTGGGCAGTGTTCCGGTGGGCGGCGGCGCGCCGGTGACCATTCAGTCCATGTGCAATACGAGGACGGACGATGTGGACGCCACCGTGGCGCAGATCCGGCAGCTGGAATCCGCCGGGTGCGAAATTATCCGTGTGGCAATTCCCGACGAGGCTGCGGCAAAATCGGTGGATCAGATTCGGGAGCGGATCTCCATTCCGCTGGTGGCCGACATTCATTTCAATTACCGCTATGCGCTGGAGTGTGCGGAGCGGGGCATTGATGCCATCCGCATCAACCCCGGCAATATCGGCGGGGAGGAGCGCGTGAAAGCGGTGGCGGACGCTTGCCGCCGGCGGAATATTCCTATCCGCATCGGCGTCAACGGCGGCTCGCTGGAAAAGGCCCTGCTGGAAAAATACGGAGGCGTGACGCCGGAGGCCATGGTGGAGAGCGCCATGGGGCACGTCCGTCTGCTGAATCAATTTGATTTTGACGACATCTGCATTTCCGTAAAATCCTCCAGCGTGCCGCTGACCATGGCGGCCTACCGGCTGTTGCATGAGCGCACGGACTATCCGCTGCATCTGGGTGTTACCGAGGTAGGAACGCCGGATATGGGGATTATCAAATCCACCATGGGCATCGGCGGCCTGTTGTGCTTGGGCATCGGGGACACCGTCCGGGTGACGCTGACCGCCGACCCGATTGAGGAGGTCTATGCGGCGCAGAAGATTCTGCGGGCTGCAGAGGTTCGGAAGCACGGTGTGAATCTGGTTTCCTGTCCCACCTGCGGCCGCACAAGAATCAATCTGATTCCCATTGCGGAGGAGATGGAGCGCCGTCTGGCGGACTGCGGGAAGGATATTACCGTGGCCGTGATGGGCTGCGCGGTGAATGGCCCGGGGGAGGCTTCCGCCGCCGACATCGGCGTGGCCGGCGGAGACGGCGAGGGCGTGATCTTCAAAAAAGGCAAAATCCTCTATAAGGTGCCGGAGGAGAAGATTGTAGAGACGCTGATGGCGGAAATTGAGC
>JBFLFX010000105.1:0-7376 GCA_041859815.1 Dysosmobacter sp.
TCTTCACCTTGTTTTTCTGTGCCGTACCTGCTATAATCATGCGAAATCCCATTGCCGGGAATGGCAGAAAGCGAGAGATTCCATGATTCATGAAATGTTTGACCCAACTTCCGCGCCGCTGATTTCGCCCCGGCATTTCTACGGGGATCACACGCCGTGCTGCGATGTCTGCGTCATCCTTTTTTCTCTGGAAATTTACCGGCACCTGCTGGACACGTTTCCCTGCGAGAAGGTCGGGGAACTCGGCGCCTGCAACGGAAACATCCCAATCTACCGAACGGCGTACCAAGGCGTCCCCTTCATTTTTTATCTCACCGTAATTGGCTCCTGCGGGGCGGGAACCTGCATTGAGGAGGCACACTGCGTCACCGGCGCGAAGCGCTTCATCATGTTCGGTTCCGCCGGCTGCCTGAACCGGGAAGCTTCCGGTAAAATTGTCGTTCCCACCGCCGCCTACCGGGACGAGGGCTTTTCCTATCACTATGCTCCCGCAAGCGATTATATTGAAATCAGGAACGCCTCCTTTGTGTCCGGGGTATTCCGAAAAGCCGGGATTTCCTTTGAGACGGGAAAGACGTGGACGACGGACGCCATTTACCGGGAGACCGCTGCCAAGGCGCGGCGCCTGAAAGCGGACGGCTGCCTCACGGTGGAAATGGAGTGCGCGGGCGCACAGGCCGTGTGCGACTATCTGGGAGCGGAATACTATGACTATCTCTACTGCGGCGATCTGCTGGACGCCCCGGAGTATGAAGTGGCCGGACTGCATGAGGCTAATCACGAACTGGGTAATCTTGCCCCGGCGCTGCTGCTGGTGGCCGCCTGCGGGAAAGGAGAGCGCTGAATTTTTCAGATGCCCGCCGGCTGCTCCGTCCCGGCGGCCGGCGGGCTGTTTCCGCGTATATTTCTTGCGGAGCGGGAAAACCGGTGATATAATACTTCCATTAAGCAAGGGGGAACGCTATGTATCACACGATTCTGTTTGATTTGGACGGGACGCTGACAGACTCCAAGGAGGGAATCCTGAAAAGCATTCGATACGCGCTGGAAAAAATGGCCGCGCCGGTGCCTGATGAAGCGGTTCTGACGAAATTTATCGGCCCGCCGCTGCAGGACTCTTTTATGAAATACTGCGGCTTTGACGCGGAGCAGACCCGCCGGGCCATCGCCCTCTTCCGGGAGCGGTACGTGCCTGTGGGCAAGTTCGAGAATGCGGCGGCGCCCGGCATGCCGGAGCTGTGCGCGGAGCTGAAGGAACGCGGCTACACGGTGGCGCTGGCCTCCTCCAAACCGGAGAAGCTGTGCATTCCCATCTGTGAGCGGTTTGGCTATACGCCGTCCATGGCTGTGATTGTCGGCAGCCCGGAGACCGGCGACTGGTCAAAGGGAGACGTGATTCGGGAGACCATGCGGCGGCTGGGGCTCACCGCCGCCGACAAGCCGAGAATTCTGATGGTGGGCGACCGGAAGTTTGACGTGGAGGGCGCGGCGGAATGCGGAATTGCCTGCGCGGGCGTGGAATTTTTCGGCTATGCCGCGCCGAACGAGCTGGAGGATGCCGGCGCCGTGACGGTGGCAAAAAGCGCCGGGGAACTGTGGGCGTTTATTCTGAGCCATTGAAAGCCGGAGCGCCCGCTCTGTTTTGTCACAGGATTTGGAAAGTCCTGTGACAAGTTTTATATTTGGACGACACAACGGAAAGGAGAACGGTCATGGAGGTAAAAGAGATTCTCGCAAAATGCGATCACACGCTGCTGCGGCAGACGGCGACCTGGGAAGAGATCCGGGAAACCTGCGACGACGGAATTCGTTTCGGCTGCGCCAGCGTCTGCATTCCCGCGTCTTATGTCCGCAGGGCGGCGGCGTATGTGCAGGGGCGGATTCCGATCTGCACGGTCATCGGCTTCCCCAACGGCTACGACACCACCGCCGCCAAGTGCTTTGAGGCAAAGGACGCCGTGGCCAACGGCGCGTCCGAGGTGGACATGGTGATCAACCTCGGCTGGGTAAAGGACGGGATGTGGGACGATCTCCTCCGGGAAATTCGGGAGATAAAGGCCGCCTGCGGCGGGAAGCTGCTGAAGGTCATTGCGGAAACCTGCTTCCTGACGGAGGCGGAAAAGGTGCGGATGTGCGAAATTGTCACGGCGTCCGGCGCGGCGTATATCAAAACCTCCACGGGGTTCGGCGGCGGAGGGGCCACACGGGCGGATGTGGCGCTGTTTGCAGAGCACGTCGGCCCTGGCGTAAAGATCAAAGCGTCCGGCGGAATTGCGGGACTGAAAGACGCTGAGGAGTTTCTGCGTCTGGGCGCCTCCCGGTTGGGAACCTCCCGCGTGGTCAAGGCGGTGAAAGCAAGGGAGTCCTGCTGAAACGATGAAAAATAAATACAAATCGTAAAATCGGCCGGGGAAAATCCCCTCTGTTGTCAGAAAATGGCGGCAGAGGGGATTTTACGCAAACAGACGGGGAGCCGCCATGAGTGCCAGCAGGATGGAGAGCAAGCTCTGCACGGCTTTCCCCAGGATGCATCTGCTGCCGTCCAGCCCGCTGCCGGTCAGCGCCGCCAGCGTCTGGCACAGGACGCAGATCCCGCCCCAGCCGGAGAGTGCCGCCGCCGTGACAAATCCGGCGGCGTTGGGCGGCAGCCGGGAGACGGCGGAAAACAGTTCCACGGCGCCGAGCACGGCGGTTCCGGCGAGTCCGTTCAGATGCCGCAGCGGCGTAACGGCGGCGTAGAAAAACACCACGAATCCGCAGACGGTGAGGATGCCGGTGGTGCCGGAGCGCACTGCCTCCACAAACGCGGCGGGAAACGATGCGGCGTGAATGGCGGGCGTCCATTTGCTCTCCCGGCGGGAGAGGGAAGATTTCCGTCCCAGCAGCAGCCCAGTCAGCAGGGCGGAGAGCAGCTGAATCAGCCAGAGATAGATACCCGTGCGGATGGAGTGGAAACAGCCCAGCCCCAGCACTGTGAGAAAGAAAATGGGGTTGGCATTGTTGCAGAAGGTCAGAAGCCGGTTGGCCTCGTCCCGCGTCAGCAGCTTCTGCCGGTACAGCTGAACGGCGGTGCGCGGTCCCACGGGATAACCGCCCAGAAGTCCCAGTACCAGCGCGGCGGAGCCGGAGCCGTCGATGCCGTAAAGACGCATCAGGCCGGACAGCGGAGGGGAGAGAACTTCTCCCAGCCCCAGCGATGTCAAAAGCGAGGAAATCACGAGGAAGGGAAACATGGAGGGAATGACCGTTCCGACGCACAGCCGCAGTCCCTCTTTCGCGGCATCGCGCATGGGGGCCGCGTTCAGCAAAAATAGACCCATTACCGCACAGGACAGCAGAAGAACCAGGCAGCCTTTTCTCTTTTTCATTACCATCACCCGCTGGATCCTATGCGGACAGGATGTTAAAAAGTCCGGGGGTTTTTCAGTATGAAAGTTTTAAAGCCGTGGCGCATAGAGTTTTCCGAAAGGGGAGATCTTCTTTATGGAGCGGAAGGAAAAGAGCGTTCTCTCCGCGGTGGCGGAATTGTTCGATTTGCCGCCGGATGTGGTGGCGGGGTTGCCGCATCTGGAGCTGGCGGGAAACCGCCAGCTGTTTGTGGAGCATCACCGGGGAATCCTGGCGCTGAACGAGGACTGTGTGGACGTCAATACGGACATCGGCACGCTGCGGGTGCGGGGAAACGGCCTGAACCTGATGGCTATGACGGCGGAGGAACTGCGGATTGGCGGAAATCTGGAAGCGGTGGAGTGGGTGAAGTAAGATGCTGCTGGAAAAGATAACCAACCTTCTGAAAGGGCAGGTGCGGGTTCATATCACCGCCGCGTTTCCCGAGCGGGTGCTGAACCTCTGCGGCGCGAGGAATCTGGCATTTTGGGACATGGTGTGGGTTTCCGCCACGGAATTTGAATGCACGCTGTCCAGGCGGGACTGTGCGGCGCTGCGCCGCGCGGCGGAAAAGCTGGACTGCACGATTTCAACAAAGACCCGGACGGGCGTGCCGTTTTTTCTGGGACGGCTCCGCAGACGGCAGGTTCTGGCGGTGGGAGTCTGCATCTGCGCCATACTGCTGCTGGTGGGCTCGTTTTTTATCTGGGATTTTGAAATTACGGGAAACACCACCGTTCCGGACGAGGAGATCCTGCGGTCGCTGGAAAAAAATGGCGTTCGGCTGGGAACGTTTTGCTTTTCGGTGAACGAGGCGGATCTGCGCAACCATGTGCTGCTGGATTTGCCCCGTCTGAGCTGGATTGCGGTGAATGTCTCCGGCTGTAAGGCGCACGTGCAGGTGCGGGAACGAATTGAAAAGCCGGCGCTGCTCGACCGGCAGGACCCCTGCAATCTGGTGGCGCGGCGGGACGGCGTGATCGTCAAGGTGGACGCAATCAACGGGGAAAAACTGGTACTGCCGGGAACCACGGTGGAATCCGGGCAGATTCTGATTTCCGGCGTACAGGATACGGGAACCTTCGGCGCACGGCTGGTGGCGGGGATCGGAAAGGTTTACGCCCGGACCTGGTATTCGCTTTCCACGGAAATTCCGCTGAACGCGGAAAAGAAAGTGTATCTGGACGATGTAAGGCGGAGGGTTTCTCTGATTTTCGGCACAAAAAGGATAAAATTCTATGGAAACGGTAGCTATTCCACGGGCAGGTATGATAAAATAACCGTAAGAACTCCGCTGCGCCCCTTTGGACTGCCGACTCCGCTGAAATTGGAAAAGGAGACGTACGTTCCCTACGCCGTGCGGCGGGAGGAGATTTCCGCCGCCCAGGCGGTGAAGCGTGGACGGACGATTTTGGACGCGTATCTCCGCACCCTGCTGGACAGCGATGGAAAAGTGGCCTCCGAGCTGTGCTCTTCCTCCCGTCACGGCGATGTGCTGACGGTAAAACTGACGGCGGAATGCGTGGAGCAGATTGGCAGGGAAGAACCGGTTTATACGGAGAACCGCGCGGGCGGAACGTCCGCCGAAACAGGAACAAAGGAGAGATCGCAAGTTGGAGCAGAGAATCAGCATTGAACGGTTGGAGCAGGCAGTGAATCTGTTCGGTTCCTTTGACGAGAACATCCGCCTTCTGGAGCAGGAATTTTCCGTCACGGTGGTAAACCGGGACGGCGAACTCCGGGTGGAGGGCGAGGCGGAGAATACCATGCTGGCCGTGCGGGCGGTGGAGGCGCTGCTCACCCTTTCCTCCAAGGGCGAGCAGATTGGCGAGCAGAACGTCCGCTACGTCATTGGCCTTGTGCGTGCGGGCAAGGAGAGCCAGATTGAGCAGCTGACGCAGGACGTCCTGTGCATTACCGCCAAGGGCCGGCCCATCAAGGCAAAGACCATCGGGCAGAGGGAATATATCCAGTCGGTGCTGAAGAACACCGTCACCATCGGCGTCGGCCCCGCGGGAACGGGTAAGACTTACCTCGCCGTAGCTGCGGCGGTCTCCGCGTTCCGGGACAAGCAGGTAAACCGCATCATCCTGACGCGCCCCGCCGTGGAGGCGGGGGAGCGCCTGGGCTTTCTGCCCGGCGATTTGCAGAGCAAGGTGGATCCGTACCTCCGGCCGCTGTATGACGCGCTGTTTGAAATGCTGGGGGCGGAGGTCTATCAGAAATATGTGGAGCGCGGCAACATCGAGGTTGCGCCGCTGGCGTATATGCGCGGCCGGACGCTGGACGACAGCTTTATTATTCTGGACGAGGCGCAGAACACCTCCTGCGAGCAGATGAAAATGTTTTTGACCCGCATGGGCTTCGGCTCAAAAATCGTCATCACCGGCGACATCACCCAAATCGACCTGCCGGACGGCAAGCCCTCCGGCTTGAAAGAGGCCGTGCGGGTGCTGAGAAAGGTGGAGGGCATCGGTATTTGCCGGCTGACCGATTCCGACGTGGTGCGTCATGTGATGGTGCAGCGGATTGTCCGGGCCTACGAGGAATACGACAGAGAGCGCGCCGCCCGCGCGCAGGGAAGGGGCAAGCGGTAATGTATCACACTCATCACATTCTCATCACGGCAGATGTCCCCGGCGCGGCGAGCCAGCGCAACACTGCCCTGATCCGCAGGACCATCCGTGCTTCGCTGGATGCCGAGGGCGTCAGGGTTCCCTGTGAAATCAGTGTGCTCTTGACGGACGATGAGGGCATCCGTACCGTGAACCGGGAGATGCGGCAGGTGGATCGCGCCACGGATGTGCTGTCTTTTCCAATGTTCAACTACCGACCCGGCCATCCGCCGGTGACGGCGGACAATGCCGACCCGTCCACGGGTCTGACACCGCTGGGGGACATGATGATCTCCATGGAGCACGTCCGGGCGCAGGCCAGGGAGTACGGGCACACGCGGTGCCGGGAACTGTCCTATCTGGTGGTGCATTCGGTGTTGCACCTGCTGGGCTACGACCATTTGGACGAGGGGCCGCAGAAGAAGAGAATGCGGCGGCGCGAGGAGGAAATCCTCACGCATCTGAACGCCGGAAGGGAGAATTGACATGGGGGAAAATAATACGCGGAAAGGCTGCCTGGGCAGGAGCGTCGGCGCGGGGATTTCTTTCGGATCCGCGCTGGCCATGGTCATCAGCTATGCCAACTGGCATTCCGTTTTCTGGGCGATTATCCATGGACTGCTGAGCTGGGCTTATGTCATTTGCTTCGTGATTTTTCACTGATTGCGGGAAAATCCGGCTTTATCACCGCGGACGTGCCGTTTGACATACACTGTCCCGAGGTGAGAAAGATGGGACTGCTGGAGGACGGTTTGATTGCGTTTTTTTCCGCTGTGGGGCTGACCACCTGCGTCTGGCTGGCGGCGGGAGTCTTTCTGGGGGCCGGAAAATGCCGGAATCCGGAAATTCAGCTGGTGCTGCCGGTCAGCGGCGCCGCACCCGCCATGGAGGCGGATCTCCGGGAACTGATCCGCGTCCGCCGGAACCTTCCGGAAGCCGCCGTGGTGCTGGAGGATCGGGGCCTGGACGAAGAAGCGCGGGAGGCCGCGGAATGCCTCTGCCGCCGTTTTGACGGCGTGTCCCTGCGGACGGCGGAAAGAGGCGGAGGAAAATAGCGCGCGGAAATGGAACGAGGAATACATGGAAGAACTCTGTACAGTGGAAGGTTCCGTTCAAAGTATTATTTTTCAGAATGCGGAGAACGGTTATACGGTGCTGCGGCTTGTCACCGAAGAGGGAGAGCTCCTCACGGTGGTGGGCTGCATTCCCTGTGCCGCGCCGGGGGAACGGCTGGCGGTGGACGGCGTGTGGGAAAATCACCCCCAGCACGGCGAGCAGCTGCGCGCGGTGGAGCTGGAGCGCCGTCTGCCGGAGACGGGGGACGATCTAATCAGTTATCTGTCCTCCGGCATCTGCAAGGGGATCGGCCCCGCT
>JBFLFX010000106.1:0-7370 GCA_041859815.1 Dysosmobacter sp.
TCTGCTGTGCTGCATTAAGATGGCAAAATACTATGAGCTGACCGAGCACGATGTGGTCGGCACCGTTTTGACTGACTCCGCCGCGATGTATCAGTCCCGCATTCAGGAGCTGAACGACAAATACGGCGCATATGACGACAAGGCTGCCGCCGTTGATCATAATGTACACATTCTGAATTTGAAGACCGATCATATGGCTGAGCTGACCTATGTGGATCGTAAGCGCGTCCATAACCTGAAGTATTACACTTGGGTGGAGCAGCAGGGCAAGACCGTCAAGGATCTGAATGCGCAGTGGTATGATACCAAGAATGCCTGGGACGCCGTCCATGCGCAGGCCAAAGATCTGGACAAGCTGATCGATGCCTTTAACGATGCCACCGGATTGCTGAAATCCCTGTAATTTTACCGATGCATCAACGCTGGAGGGCGGGCTTTGCTGCCCGCCCTCTACATTTATGAATGGAGGAGTGCGGTCATGAAAAATGTGAAATACGCCAAATGCGTCAAGTGCGGAAAAATTTACGAGGCGGTTCCGAATCTGACGAACTGCGAATGCGGCGGCATTCTGGACATTGTTTACGACTATGACTGGATTCGGGCAAATTTGACCAAGGAGAAGCTAAAAACCCGTGAAAACAATATGTGGCGTTACCGGGAGCTGCTCCCGATTGAGGAAACCACGGGGCCGACGCCGCTACGGGTGGGCTGGAGCCCGCTTTACGAGGAACCGCGCCTTGCGGAGATGCTGGGTCTGAAACAGCTCTGGGTCAAGGATGACGGACAGAATCCGACGGCGTCTCTGAAAGATCGCGCATCCGCCATGGCGGTTGCCAAGGCGCGGGAGGCGGGCGCGAAGGTGATCGCCTGCTCCTCCACCGGCAACGCGGCGTCTTCTCTGGCGGGCAATGCCGCCGCTGCGGGGCTTAAAACATATATCTTTGTGCCGTCCCGCGCGCCCAAGGGCAAGGTGGCGCAGCTGATGACCTTCGGCGCCACGGTCATTTCCGTGCAGGGAAGCTACGAGGATACCTTTAACCTTTCCAAACTGGCAATTGACAAATGGGGCTGGTATAACCGCAATGCGGCAATCAATCCCTATCTGTCCGAGGGCAAAAAAACCGTTTCCCTGGAGATTGCCGAGCAACTGAACTGGAAGATGCCGGATTACCTGGCAATTTCCGTGGGTGACGGCTGCACCATCGCGGGAACATGGAAGGGATTGAAGGATCTCTATGCCATCGGGTTTATTGATAAACTGCCGCGTCTGATTTCCGTGCAGGCGGAGGGCTGCTGCCCGCTGAACCGCGCCATTGCGGAAAATCGGCCATGGCATCCGATGGAGGAGAACACACTGGCGGATTCTATTGCCGTGGGTGTCCCGCGCAACGCGGATAAGGCCCTGATGGCCATTCGGGAGTCAAACGGCCTTGCGGTTAACGTCTCGGACAGGGAAATTATGGATGCGCAGAAACTGCTGGGGCGTACCTGCGGCATCTTTGGCGAGCCGGCAGGCGTTACCGGGACGGCGGGCGTTAAGAAACTTTGCGAGCAGGGAGTCCTTGGGAGGAACGATACGGTAGTTTCCGTGGTGACCGGCAATGGTTTGAAAGACGTTGCCAACGCCATTAAAGCCTGCGGCGAACCCATCAGCATTCCATCGGACATGGATTTGCTGATAAAGGCGTTTGACGAGCGCCACATCATCGTTGATTAAGATTCAGAGATTCCGAAACAGCCGACCGCGCGATGCAGCCGGCTGTTCCTCTGTTAAGAAAACACCGATCTCGTGACAAATGAAAAAGAGTATGCTAAAATAACAATAAATCCACAGAACCGAGGGAGCAATTTTGTAACAGTTTAAAGCTGCATGAAACTGGAACGCGTTTTAACCGCTTCCAAAGCACTTTGGCGGTGGGAATGCGTGACGGTTGTTTTTTTTATGCGGCCGTCTTGCGCAGTGAGGCGAAAGGAACGATTACCACAAGATGGAAAATTATTTTGAGATTTCTATGCCGGAGGACGCACTGCGCGAAATCAGCAGTATCGGACTTGCGCATTTGGGCGACGCGGTATATGAGCTTTTGGTGCGTACATGGCTTTGCGCGCACGGAAAGGCGACGGGGAGGGGGCTGCATCGCGCCACAATCCGTCTGGTCTGCGCGGAATCGCAGGCGAGGCGTGTGGAGGCAATTCTGCCGCTGCTGACAAAGGAGGAGAGCGACGTATTCCGGCGGGGGCGCAATGCGCAGGTACACAGCGTTCCGGTCCACGCCAGTCGCGCGCAGTACGGTGAGGCTACCGCGCTGGAGGCACTGCTGGGCTGGCTGTATCTCCGCGGGCAGAGGGAACGGATCAATCGGCTGTTTTGTGAAATGATGAAAGTGGAGGACTGAGAGTTATGGCAATGGACGCTATCTGCCTTCAGGCCGTGCTGCACGAGCTGCGTCCGCAGGTGCTTGGCATGCGCATTGATAAGGTACAGCAGCCCTCCCGGGACCAGGTGATTCTGCTTCTGCGCGGGAACCGCCGGGTGCTGCTCTGCGCGGGCGCCAACGCGCCCCGTATTCAGATGACCGGACGGAGCCGCGACAACCCGATGGAGCCGCCCATGTTCTGCATGCTGCTGCGGAAACATCTGGTCGGTGGGCACCTGGCTGCATTAAACCAGCCGGCGCTTGACCGTTTGGTGGAGCTGGAAATTGATATTACGGACGATTTCGGACGGCCGGGCAGGCGGACGCTGGTGTTAGAGGCGATGGGGCGGCACTCAAATCTGATTTTGCTGGATGGGGAGCGCCGGATTATCGACTGTCTGCGCCGTGTGGATGCAGAGATGTCCGCGCAGCGGCAGATTCTTCCCGGATTGTTTTATGAGCGCCCTTCCATGGGGGCAAAGCGGCTGCTTACGGAAATTTCAGAAGAGAATTTTGATAGAGATTTGACGGCTTCCCCTTCCGAGAGCCGTTTGGATGATTTCCTGCTGGCGCACTATTTCGGTATTTCTCCTCTGATTGCCCGGGAGATCGTATGCCGTGCCGTGGGAGATCCGGATAGGCGAATCTCGGAACTGAATCACGAGGAAAAAAGACGACTGTGGAATCACTTTTCTGAACTTTCAAATATTGTAAAGGAAAACCGATTTACTCCGATTTGTTTGAAGCAGGAGGGAAAATTCAAGGAATTTTCTTTCTATCCAATCATACAATACGGCAGCCTGATGGAACAGACTCGCTATGACAGTTTCTCCGCACTGATGGATGATTTCTATGAGGCCAGAGAAAAGCAGGAGCGGGTGCGCCAGCGGGGACAGGATTTAATCCGGACGGCGAGAACCGCCCGGAATCGGCTGGCGCGGAAGCTGGCCATTCAGGAAAAAGATTATGCCGCCACGCAGGAGCGGGATCAGTTTCGGATTTACGGAGATCTGATTACGTCAAACCTGCATCGGATGAGCCGGGGAGAGACGCGGCTGGTGACGGAAAATTATTATGACGGCAACCGGGAGATCTCGGTTCCTCTCGACCCGCTTTTGACGCCGCAGCAAAACGCCGCCGGATATTACAAGCGCTATACCAAGGCGCGGACGGCGGAGAGGCATCTGCGGGAGCAGATTGCAATTGCTCAAAGAGACACGGCCTATTTGGAAAGTGTGCTGGAGGAGATCCGGGAGGCGGAGACGGAACAGGATTTCAATGAGATCCGTGCGGAATTGAAAGACGCGGGGTATATCCGGGGACACGGGAGGGAGCGGAGGGAACCGCGCCGTTCCGCAAGGCCGCGCGAGTTCCGGACTTCCGGCGGGTTCCGGATTCTGGTGGGACGAAACAACCGGCAAAACGATCAGCTGACTTTAAAAGATGCGGATTTCCGCGATCTCTGGTTTCATACGCAGAAGATCCACGGCTCTCATGTGATTCTTCGCACCGATGGACGGGAGCCTGCACAGAATGATGTTGCCGAGGCCGCAATGCTGGCCGCGTATTATTCGCAGGCCAGAGAGAGCGGTAATGTCCCGGTTGACTACACTGCGGTAAAGAATGTAAAGAAACCTGCAGGGGCAAGGCCCGGCATGGTAATTTATTCAACCTGTAAAACGGTATATGTTACTCCGGAGGAAGCTTTCATCAGAAACTTGCAAAGGCGCTGAGCGCTTCTGCAGTCTGACATAAGTGCGGAAAGAAAAGTGGGGTGAGCAAAAGGAAAGTTTGCCGCAGCCTGGGATCCGGAGGGCAAATTTTATTGCTAAGTCTGAAGAGACAGATATAGATATTCCGGACGATTTTAACACTAGGGATTGAGGGAAGTTGTGACCGCTTGATTCCGCGAAGGGAGATCTTTTTTTGTCGTATCATTACTTGCTTGATTTGGCATTGATTCTTCTCAGCACAAAGGTTTTCGGATTAATTACACGTAAATTCCAAATGCCCCAGGTTGTGGGGGCGCTGCTTGCCGGATTGATTCTGGGGCCGGCAATGCTGAATGTGCTTTCTGAAACGCGGTTCCTGTCCCAGCTGTCAGAGCTGGGTGTGATTGTGATTCTGTTTACCGCCGGGATGGGGACAGATATTCAGGAATTGAAAAGGACGGGAGCAGCCGGCTTTCTCGTGGCGCTATGCGGCGTTCTGGTTCCTCTGGCAATGGGAACCGTTTTGGCATGGGCCGCCGGGAAAACCGGCATCATCGTCACGAACCGCGGTTTTATTGAAGACGTTTTCGTCGGCACGGTTTTGACGGCCACGTCTGTCAGCATTACGGTGGAGACACTGAAAGAACTGGGGAAACTGAATACTAAGGTTGGCAATACCATTCTCGCCGCAGCTCTCATCGACGATGTTCTGGGTCTGATTGCGCTGACGCTGGTCAGCAGTTTTGCCGGAGCAAAGACAAATGTCCTGCTGGTGATTCTGAAAATAGCCCTGTTTTTTGTGTTTGCAGCCGCAGTCGGCTTTATTGCGCTGAAACTGTTTACCAAGATGGTGGAGCACAACGACGGCAAGAATCTTCGCCGCTATCCTGTTCTGGCGTTTGTTCTCTGTTTGCTGATGGCATACTGCGCCGAGAGATTCTTCGGCGTGGCGGACATTATCGGTGCTTATGCGGCCGGCCTGGTCATTGCCGGTACCTCCAAGGCGACCTATATCAATTCCAAGTTTGAGCCGATTTCATACCTTTTGCTGACGCCGGTATTCTTTGCCAGCGTGGGCATCAATGTGGATATTTCCGGATTGAACAGGAAGGTATTTCTGTTTTCTGTCCTGTTGCTTTTTGTTGCAATTGTGTCCAAGATCATTGGTTGCGGACTGGGCGCAAGGCTCTGCCATTTTTCCGGCAGGGAGTGCATGCAGGTTGGTACTGGGATGGCGTGCCGCGGCGAGGTTGCGCTGATTGTTGCAAACCGCGGCGTTGCGCTGGGCGTGCTGAGCGCCGTTATGATGACGCCTGTGATTATCACGGTGGTCGGCTGTGCCATTTTGACGCCGATTATGCTGAAGATAGTGTTTAAAAAGCAAGCGACTCAATCCATGCAGGAGAGCAAACTGGTGGATTATTACGACGAAGCGGAACAGTTGGATATTGTCTCCGAGCAGCTTCTGAGTCAAAACCGTAACATGATGAAGCGGGATGAGAGTCCCGAAAAACCGGCGAAAAAACAGGGACGTCCGGATTGATATAAAGAATGTAAGACAGAGGGAGAGCCGGGACCGATTTTATCGGTTCCGGCTCCTTTTTTGCGTCAGTTGCGGGAATCCCGGCGGCGGAAGAGAAGAGAAATACACCAGAGCCCCGCAAGTCCGACCAGCGTAAAAATGACGCGGGAAAGCGTGGAATTCTGACCGCCGCAGCAAAACGCGACAAAGTCAAAAGAGAAGATTCCGATGCTTCCCCAGTCCAGCGCGCCGATAATCGCCAGAACCAGCGCGATTTTATCCAATACCATAAAGAACCTCCCGGAAGTAAAAGTAAGCGGAATTTATCACTCAGTGTTCCACGGAAATCACGTTTTATGCAGAGTGGAAGCAAAATTTACGATACGGAACAATACTTTACGCAAATTTTAAAATTATTTGCTTTTTTGGTTGAATCCAATGGAAGAAGATTGTATAATTTAGAAAAATGGAAGATGTTCTGAAGGTCTTTATCAAATCAGAAGGAGAGTCAAACATGAACGAAAAATTCAAAAAACTGGGTTTTTATCCCGCGGATATTCTGCTTCCGAAGAATGCGGACATGACCAAATGGGCCGTTGTCGCCTGCGATCAGTTTACTTCCCAACCGGAGTATTGGGAGGCTGTGGAGAAAACGGTCGGCGGCGCGCCGTCCGCCCTGCGTCTGATTCTGCCGGAAGCCGGTTTGAATGATCCCGCGGTTGATCAACATATTGCCGCAATCAACCAGTCCATGAAGGACTATCTGGATCAGGGCGTTTTTAAAACGCTGCCCGATTCCCTGATTTACATCGAGCGTTCCCAGTCCGACGGCAAAATCCGCCACGGCCTGATTGGCATGATCGATCTGGATCAGTATGATTTTACGCCGGGCAGCGGCTCTCTTATCCGCGCCACCGAGGGCACCGTGCTTTCCCGCATCCCGCCGCGGGTACGTGTCCGCGAGAATGCCCCCGTGGAGCTTCCGCACGTGATGCTTTTGATTGATGACCCGGATAAGACTGTCATCGAGCCGCTGACGGCCTCCTCTTCTAAGATGGAGTCTTTGTATGATTTTGACTTGCAGCAGGATGGCGGCCATTTGAAGGGCTGGAAGCTGACCGGGGATCAGATGGACAATGTCGCGGATGCTCTGTCCGGCCTGATCACCGAAGAGGCTATGGAGAAGAAGTACCATCTGAAGGGCGCTGCACCGCTGCTGTTCGCCGTCGGCGACGGCAACCACTCTCTGGCAACTGCAAAGCAGTGTTATGAGAATTTGAAGAAGATCACTCCAAGGGAACAGTGGGCGACGCTGCCCGCGCGCTATGCTCTGGTGGAAGTTGTCAACAACCATGATGACGCCCTGAAATTTGAGCCAATCCATCGTGTGCTGTTCGGCGTAAAGCCGAAGGCGGTTTTGGATGCTCTGAAAAGATATTATCCCGACGCTCACGAGGGAGAGGGCGAAGGCCACACCATTGCTTACACTTATGCGGGGCACAGGGGCTTTATCACCATCCCTCATCCCAAGCTGCAGCTTGAGGTGGCCACCCTTCAGGAATTTCTGGATCCGTACCTGAAAGAGAACCACATTAAAGTGGACTATGTCCATGACGATGACGTAACCGACGAATTGGGCTCCAAGCCCGGTAATATTGCCTTCAAGCTGCCCGCCATGGGGAAAGAACAGCTGTTCAAGACGGTGATGGCCGACGGCGT
>JBFLFX010000107.1:0-7248 GCA_041859815.1 Dysosmobacter sp.
GCCGATGCCGCCCCCCAGCAGCGCGATGGGCCGGTTTCCAGCCATCTGGAGGCGTTTCATGAGTGTCAAAGTCATAAAGTGACCCGCAGTTAGGCTGCACGCCGTCGGATCATAGCCAATATAAAAGATCGCCTTTCCATTGTCGATCAAATCGCGGATCTTCTCCTCGTCCGTCACCTGTGCAATCAACCCGCGCGCTACTAAATCTTCATAACAAGTCATATTGATTCTTCCCCTTCCGAATAAATTGAAAAGCCCTCCGTCCCGGGCCGGGACAGAGGGCGAATAAGCGCGGTACCACCTCTGGTTCGCGTCCTCCTCGCGGACGGACGCCTCACGGAGCGCAAACACGCTCCCACGCTGTAACGGGCGCTCCCGGAACGTGCCTACTGGAGATTTCTCCCTTTCAGGCGTCGGCTCAAAGGTGTATTCCCCGCAGGCAACCCTCCCCCTCTCACCGGCACGGGGGTTCTCTTTGCGGCTTCCTGTCGGGTACTTCTCCCTGTCATTGCTATATCCTGATATTTTACTCGATCGCTTTTTAAAAGTCAACCCATATCTTTGGAAATTCAAGTGCGTTTCAGACCGCGCTTAAATTCCCCCGCTTCTTCCAACAGCTCCCCGGCGCTTTTCAGCAGGGCATCCGTCACCCGGCTGCCGCC
This sequence comes from Dysosmobacter sp., assembly GCA_041859815.1. Classification (GTDB taxonomy): domain Bacteria; phylum Bacillota; class Clostridia; order Oscillospirales; family Oscillospiraceae; genus Oscillibacter. Next base: position 663 of record JBFLFX010000107.1, read on the forward strand.
TGTAATGCGCGCAAGCTCGGCTTTGCGCTGTTCCGTATCCATTTGCGTAATTTTCGTATAGGTGCGCCCGCTGCGCTCCCCCTTTTCCACACTGAAATGCGTGTCCGCCATAGCCGCCAGCTGCGGCAGATGAGTGACGCACAGCACCTGTCTGCTGCGGGAAAGCTGCGCCAGCTTTTCCGCCACTTTTTGGGCGGCATGGCCGGAAACGCCGGTATCCACCTCGTCAAATACCATGGTACCCACAAGATCCTGCTCCGCCAGCACATTCTTCAACGCCAGCATAATTCGCGCCAGCTCGCCGCCGGAGGCGATTTTTGCAAGCGGACGCAAATCCTCACCCACGTTGGCGGACATCAAAAATCGGACACGATCCATTCCGTCCGATTCGGGTTCACACGGCTCCATCTCAATGGAAAAGCGGACGCGGTTCATGTCCAAATCCCGGAGTTCCCGCAAAATCCGTTTCTCCAGCTCCCGCGCCGCGGCAGTCCGCGCCTCACGCAGCAGCCTTCCCTTTTCCCGCACTTCCCGTTCCATACATTTTTGATGCGCCCTCAGACGCTCCAGCGAGTCATCCGCGGATTCAATGGAATCCAATTCCTCCCGGCATTTATCCAAAAAGAGAAGCATTTCCTCCACTGAAGCTCCATACTTCTTTTCCAACCGGTAAATCAAGTCGCAGCGGCTCTCCACCGCGTCCAGTTCTTCGGGGGAAAAGTCAAATTCCGTACATTTGTCCCGGGTCATCTCGGCAAGGTCATATACTTCACAGGCGGCTTCATTCAAACGCTTGAATAAATTCTGAAGATCCTCATCCAATCCTTTGACGGGAGAGAGCGCCTCCTGGGCCTGCCGCAGCAGCGTCACGGCGCCGGGATTTTCTCCCTCGTCGTCGCCGTTCAGGCAACTGTCCGCCCCCCGCAGTGCCGTCATGTACTTTTCGCCGTTGCGCAGGAGGTTCCGCCGTTTTCGCAGTTCCTCCTCCTCCTCCGGATGCAGATCTGCGTTTTCAAGCTCGGAAATCTGGAATTTCAGGCTGTCTACCCGGCGCGCTTTTTCCGCCTCGTCCATCTGTAAAGATTGAATGCTCTTTTGAGTTTCCGATAATGCAGAATAAGCCGCAGAATAAGCCGCCCGCTGCGCGTCGGTTTTTCCGAAGCGATCCAGATACCCAAGATGCTGTTCTTCATCCAGAAGCTGCTGGCCGTCGTGCTGGCCGTGAATATTCAGCAGTTGATTTCCGATTTCCCGCAGCTGTGCCACAGTAACCGGCCTGCCGTTTACACGGCAGAAATTGTGACCGTCCGCGCCAATCTCCCGCTGCAAAAGCAAGGTTCCGTCTTCCGGCGCGATTCCATTTTCAATCAGCGACGGAAGAGATTCCGAAATCTCTGAAAATTCCGCGCTGACAAACGCGTGATCCGACCCGGTACGGAGCAGGCTCCGGGACGCGCGTCCCCCCAGGACGGCGCCCATCGCGTCGATAATAATGGATTTGCCTGCACCGGTTTCGCCGGTGAACACGTTAAAGCCCGGCTGAAAACGGATATCCGTCTCCTCAATCAGCGCAATATTTTCAATGTGAAGCAGTAAAAGCATAGGCTCCCTCCGCTCATTCCATGAACCGTCACCGCGGCTTAAAGCATCTCCCTGATTTCTCTGGCAAAATTGATTGCCGATTCCGGGTCTTTCATCACTAAGAACGCGGTATCGTCGCCTGCCAGCGTTCCCAGCATAAACCCGACCTCCATGTCGTCCAGCGCCGCGCAGGCTGCGCTGGCGAGGCCCGGCATTGTCTTTACCACGACAATATTTCCGGCGCTCTCAATACTCGTAATACTGGCACGGAAAATGGTACGGAGTTTTTCCGCAAAATTCAGCTTGGTGCGGTTGTCGGATACGGCATATTTGTAAAATCCCTGTCCCGCGGGTTCCTTGATCAGATGCATCTGCTTAATGTCCCTTGAAATGGTTGCCTGCGTGCTTCTGATCCCATTTTTCTGGAGGCGGTTCAGAAGCTGTTCCTGTGTTTCAATATTCTCCTTCATGATGATTTCCAGGATTTTGCTCTGTCGATCACTTTTCATCCTCGTGTCCCCCCGGCAGCATTTTCTTTGCAAAAATTTCACAAAAACTTTTCTCCGACAAGCGGACAAGCTTTGTCACATACTTTGATTTCCGCACAAATACCCGATCATCCTGCTTCAGCGGAAACGCCCGGCTTTCATCCACGCAGAGGTAAACCGGTTTTCGCCCGTTGCGTTCCAGCCCGATAGACAGCGTATGTTCCGGCGAAAGAACATAGGAGGAAAACCGCATATTGTGCGTACAAATGGGGCAGACCACCATCGCCTGCGCCACCGGCTCCACCACCGGCCCTCCCGCCGAAAGCGAATATGCGGTGGATCCGGTCGGCGTCGCGATAATCACGCCGTCTCCGGAAATATCCGCCAAATGGTGATCGTCGGATGCAACCCTGAGATGAATGACATGGGAAATCGGCCCCTCCCGAACCACCGCATCGTTCAGACCCAGATTATTGTAAACCTGTTTCCCGTCCCGCGTTACGGTGACGTCCAGCATCATGCGGGACTCCATCTCAAAATTCCAGTTTTTCAGTTTTCGCAGCATTTCCAGCTCGGAGGCTTCCAGCTCCGCGATAAATCCAAGGCTGCCCATGTTGATGCCCAGAACCGGAATCCGGTTCAGCGCCGCCAGCTTTGCCAAATGCAAAATGGTGCCGTCTCCGCCGAAGGTAATCAGCAGGTCGCTGGAGCGCAGCTCCGCCGTCAGCGAGTGGATTTCCATATTCCCAAACATCTCCGGCTTGTGATCCCGGAACGGGGAGCAAACCACCGTGCGAAAGCCGGAATTCTTCAAAATCTCAGCAGCGGCGCGGGTCGCTCTCATGTCCTTATCCCGACTGGGATTGGGGCAGAGGATAATCTTCTTTGCGTTCACTCAGCTTCGCCTCCATGCGCCTTCAAAGTTCGGTGAGATTCATTCACCACCTTTTTCAAATCAAACGCCGTTTCCGGCAGCATACCCTTTTGCAAAAAACCAAGGTATTCAATATTTCCCTCCGGCCCCTGAATGGGAGAATAAGTTATTCCAAGCACTGTAAAGCCGGAGTCCTTTGCATTCTTCAGGAATTGTTCCAATACTTCCTCGTGTACCGCCGGGTCCCGGACGACGCCCTTTTTTCCGACTTTTTCCCGGCCCGCCTCGAACTGCGGTTTTATCAGACAGGCAACCTGTCCGTTTTCTTTCAGCAGCCCGTGCACGGCGGGAAGAATCAAGCGCAGGGAGATAAAACTCACGTCGATGGAGGCAAAGTCCAGCTCGTCTGGAATCTGCTCCGGGGTTAAATACCGGGCATTGGTTCGCTCCATACAGACCACGCGGGGATCAGAGCGCAACTTCCATGCAAACTGCCCGTATCCGACGTCCACGGCATAGACCTTCGCGGCGCCGTTTTGCAGCATGCAGTCCGTAAATCCGCCGGTGGAAGCGCCGATGTCGGCGCAAACGGCTCCTTCCAGTCGAATCGGAAAAGCTGCCATTGCCTTTTCCAGCTTTAAACCGCCGCGGCTGACATACCGCAGCGTCTTTCCTCGGATTTCAATTTTCGCGCCCTGATCGACGGCGGTGCCGGGTTTGTCTACCCGCTGATCATTGACAAACACCTGACCGCTCATAATCGTGGCCTGCGCCCTCTGACGGCTCTCCTGCAAACCGCGCTCTGTCAAAAGCACATCCAACCGTGTTTTATTGCTCATCGTTCCACGCCTCCGTCACTGCCCGTACAATTCCAGCGGCATCCAGCCCAATGCTGTGCCGCAGCTGCTGAATTGTCCCCTCGTGGCAGAAATCTCTGCCCAGGTTCTGCAAAATCAGGTGCTGTGGAGCTCTTCCGTGCTCCGCAAGCACAGCGGTAATGCGCTGCCCGACACAGCCCGCGCCGAAAGAGTCCTCCACCGCGCACAGACATCGGCAGTCTGTAAAAAACGGAGCCAGCGTCTGATAATCCAGCGGCGCAATCTGATTCAGTTTCAAAACCTTCGCGGAAATCCCCTGTTTCACAAGAAGTTCCGCCGCCGCAAGGACTTCGTCAATCAGCGTGCCATATGTCAGCAGCGTGACGTCCGTACCGTCCCGCAGGCAGACAATCGGCTCATCGCCGCTGTCATCTCGATAATTTCCCTCCCCGCCCCGCGGATAGCGGACCGCCACGGGGCCGCTGCATTCAAATAAAGCACGGCGCAGCATCCGGCGCTGTTCTGCAAAATTGGCGGGGCAAAAAACGGTAAATCCGGGGATCTCCGAGAGAAACAGCGCATCGAAGCAACCGTGGTGCGTCGCACCGTCCGCGCCCACAAGCCCGGCGCGATCAACTGCCAGCACCACATGGAGCCGCTGGAGCGCAATGTCGTGAATCAGCATATCATAGCTGCGCTGCAAAAAACTGGAATACACGGCAAACACCGGGAGAAGCCCCTGCTTTGCCATTCCGGCGGCCATGGACGCACCATGTCCCTCCGCGATGCCGACATCAAAAAAACGATCCGGGAACGCCTTGGCAAACGGCCGGAGGCCGGTTCCGTCCTCCATTGCCGCCGTAATGGCGCAGACGCGGTCGTCCCGCTCCGCACAATCCAGAATTGTCTTTCCGAAAGTGGAGGAAAACGTCTCACGGAACGTATTTTTCATCAAACCGGTCTGCGGATCAAACGGCCCCGGGCCGTGAAACTTTCCCGGATTTTCCTCGGCAAACGAATATCCCTTCCCCTTGACCGTATTGACATGAACCACCACGGGGCTGCGCTGCTCCTTTGCCCATTGCAGCACATTGCAAAGTCTGTCCAGATCATGCCCGTCAATCGGGCCGAGATAGGTAAACCCCATATTTTCAAACAGCGAACTGGTGGGCCACAGCGTCCGTTTGAGGTTCGTTTTCAGGTAGTGATTAAAACGATACAGCCCCTTCTCCGTCGGCTGATCCCCAAACAGGCCGCGATACCATTTTTTGAAATGATAATAGGCGGGTCTGGAGCGCAGACGCGCCAGGTGCTTTGCGATTGCGCCCACATTGGGGTTGATGGACATCCCGTTGTCGTTCAAAATCACAATTAACGGTTCCCTGGAAGCGCCGGCATTATTCAGTCCCTCATACGCCAGCCCGCCAGACAGCGCACCGTCGCCAATCAAAGCCAGAACATGATAATCCTGGTGCTGGATTGTCCGTGCGCGTGCCATTCCCAACGCAACCGATACCGAGTTGGAGGCATGTCCCGCAATAAAAGCGTCATGTTCGCTTTCATACGGTTTTGGAAATCCGGACAGTCCATGAAACTGCCGCAGCGTCGAAAAGAGCTCTTTCCGGCCAGTCAGCGCCTTGTGGACGTAACACTGATGCCCCACGTCAAACACCAGCCGGTCTCTGGACGTATCAAAAACACGGTGAATGGCAACCGTCAGCTCCACCGCTCCCAGATTGGATGCGAGATGGCCGCCGGTTTGCGAGACATACTTTACCAAAAAGCCGCGCAGTTCGTTGCAAAGTTCCACGGCCTCCGAATTCGTCTGAGCTTTCACATCCTCCGGCGAATGAATGGAATCTAATATCACAGTTGATCTCCTCTCCGTCATCTAGACGAGCGGTGAAAGAAGTGCAGGACACGCCCAACCCAGAATACAACATGGGTACTCTGCGTCATGGCAAATGTTTTTCCCAATGCTTTTCCGCCGATTGTCAGGCCGGAAATCAGCGCGGTAACGGCGACAGACAGCAAAACAGACTGCAGATTCAGCGCAGCCTGCAGACGCGACACAATCACCGCAGCAGTCGTGCCGCTGACGATTCCGCAAATATCGCCCACCACGTCATTGCAAAAACTGCTGACATGGCTGGCATTGTGCAAAAGATTCAGCGCTTCCGCCGCGCCCTTTTCCTTATGAGCGGCCATGGAATGAAACGGCCTTTCATCCGCCGCCGTCACCGCCACGCCGATAATATCAAAAATAATTCCCAGTGCAATAAACAAACAGAGTACCAGACCGGCGACTGCCAGGCCCGCCCCTTCCAGCGTCGTTTCTGAAACCAGACTCAAAATGGCTGAAAGGAAAACGGCAATGAAAAAAATCCGCAAAATCCATCGGTATTGCGGTACATCCTCTTTCTTGCTCTTTCTGTTTTTCAAGGAAACCTCCGAAATTATAAAATAATGCTGAGCCGGCGACAACAAAAAAAGTAAATCTTACGGCTTAGGTACGGGTTGGATTTCCCTGTGACACACCCCTCGTTGCCGATGGGGGCGGTTCCCCTTTCAGTGTCGCGTCACGGCGTTACCGACCGTGCGACCCGACTGCCACTTAGTCCGCACTGTAATCCCTTTTCTGCCCTTACGACAGCCTAGGTGATTTCCACCTCAGTCTGTCCGTCTCTTTAGCCTCTTTTGCAGACGGGGTTTCAGAAGGCAATAACAGCTTTGCTCTGGCCAGAGCCAAAGCTGCCTGATTCCTTCATCCACCGCGCCCACGCAAGGCAGGCTACATCTGCACACAGCGTTACGGGCGCAAACGC
>JBFLFX010000108.1:0-7048 GCA_041859815.1 Dysosmobacter sp.
ATGATGTTGGTGTTGTCATCCGGCGTGACCGCCGCCAGCGCGTCGGCGTGCCCGATTCCCGCTTCTTTCAGAACGTCCTCGTCGATTGGGATTCCGGTGACCATCATGCAGTTGGAACCGCTGCCCAGCCGGGAAAAATTTTCTTCGTCCCGATCGATGACCGCGACGTCGTTTCCGTCCGCCGCAAGCTGGGTAACAAGACTTGCGCCGACGCTTTCGCATCCGGCGATAATAATGTACATCAGTTTTTGCCTCCCTTTTGTCCGCCCGGAGGACAGCGCCCACAGTCGCTTTCAAAGTACGCACCCGTACGGTACCTGGCAAATCCGCCGAAGCTCTCCAGATTCCACTCGGCCGGCCGATACGTCGGATCCAAATCGTACGCGGCACGGAAATGTCTCATTGCCTCGGGATGATGATTTTCATGCTCCAGCAGCAGTCCCATCAGGTTGTGCGGAACGGCGTCGTGGGGGTGCTCAAACATTGCCGTGCAAATCAGGGCTTCACATTCCCGGTATTTTTTTTGGGAGATGAAGTCTTTTGCCTGTTCAATGATTGAAATCAGGTCTTTTTCCATGAAAAAGCCCCCTTTCAAACATGCATCTTACCGACTTGAATATCAGAGTGCCGTTGGAAAATAAATTTTCACATTAAAGTTTTGTTAATGCCGGGAGAAAACACACACACTGGGAATTGCCGCAGCAAAGCAAAAAACATTGAAATCCGGTTGTTGAAAAGAGATTTCCTCCCCGCCGCGCAAGTTTTAAAAGCCGTAAAAAGTTTTCAAAACTTAAGCTTGCAAACAAAGAACACCCCTCGTTGAGCCCTTTTGCAGCTGTCTCCCATCCCGGCAAATAAGCGCTTACCACTTTGCTCGATCGCCTCATTCAGATTATCCCTGACGAAGAAAAATCACCGGAAGGCCGGGGATGGAGTCCCGCTTTGCGGACTGCCGCTCCTGAAGGAAGCTCCGCCCTGCCGGCCATGCGGCAGGAACGGAGGCGCGCAGGCGCCGGGCTTTTTCCGCCGAAATAAAAAAATGAAAAAATTACCGGCAAAAAATGAGCATATTCGTCTTTCTTCCGGTCAAACTATGCCTGCGATACCCAATCGACCACGGGCAAAACAAACAGAAATTTGAGAAAAGGAGAAAACGAAAATGAAAAAGTCTAATCTGAATGTTCCCGAAGCACGTTCCGCAATGGACAAGTTCAAGATGGAAGCTGCCAACGAGGTTGGCGTCAGCCTGAAGGACGGCTACAACGGCGACATTACCTCCCGCGAGGCCGGCTCTGTCGGCGGCCAGATGGTCAAAAAGATGATCGAGTCCTACGAGAAGTCTCTGTAAATTTCTCAGGACGGCGGAGGGGATTCCGGAACACCGGAATCCCCTCCGTTTTTTCACAGCTCCTATCTGAATTTCTCAAAAAATTGCCGTGCCGCATTCAACCGGCAGCGCCGTCGGGCGCGGAACTGTACGGCGTCAGGAGCACCTGTGCCGGAATCTGTGATATGCGCCGGAATCAGCCGCGCCGCGCGGATTATTTCGGCGCTGCAATTGACTTCCCCGGCGGACGGCGATCTAAAATGCGGGCAGCACAACTGCTGAACCCGCCCGGTTTCGCCGTCCGGCAGGCTCACAGGATCCGCTTTAAAAATAAGACCAAGGGGGAAAGAAACCGGTATCATGCCGGACGGCTGCTTTCAAACTGCCGCACGCTTTTATTAAAACAGGCCGCCCTCGGCTTGCGCAGACGGAACCGTCCGGAACCGCGCTCTCCGAGGAGAAGGCGGTTATCCGTCGGAATCACCCGGCTCCATGTTCACCTGAAAGCGAATGACCCGGGGCGTGGGCAAGATGTCAAACTGGATAACATAGGCGGCTTTTTCCCCGTCGATGCCCGTCACGGTACCCATGCCCATCACCGGGTGGAGAACCCGGTCGCCCACGGCAAATTTCGGCCGTGCGGCGGAGAGCGCCTTCTCGCTCCAGCCGATGTGTTCCTTCGCCTGGCGGACAAGGCCGGGATCGGGTTCCGTGCGGTAATTCAGCAGCGCGCGATCCACATCCAGTAGGAAGCGGGAGGGGAAGCGGAAAGAACTGTCCGGATTGCGCCCCTCGGAATCGGAGAGAAACAGTCCCTTCTCCGCCCGGGTGACGGCGACAAACGCCAGACGCCGCTCTTCCTCCATGGCTTCCGGCGTGGCGGCCCGCTTGGAGGGAAACACGTCCTCTTCCATGGAACAGAGAAAGACGTAGGGAAATTCCAGCCCCTTGGCGGCATGAACTGTCATGCACTTCACCGCGTCCCGTCCGGCGTCGGCGTCCGCGTTGGTAAACAGGGCAACGTGGCTGAGGTAGCCCGCGAGATCGGTTTCCTCGCCGCAGGTGGTCTCGTATTCATAGACGGACTGTTTCAGCTCCGCCAGATTGTCCAGCCGGTCGCCGCTGCCCTCCGTCCGCAGGGCGGTTTCATAGCCGCTCTCGTCCAGAACCGCGGCGAGCAGTTCGGAAACCGGCATCTCCCGGCACAGCGGCGTGAAGCGCTCCACCAAATCCAGAAACTGCCGTGCTTTGGTGCCGCGGAACAGCTCGTCCTCCGCCCGGCCGGCCAGCGCATCGTAAAGCGAGCAGTGTTTCCGCTCCGCAACCTCCCGCAGATCCGCCATCCGCCGCCGCCCGATGTTCCGCTTGGGGCGGTTTACCACCCGGGCAAAAGACAGATCGTCCCGGAAGGCCAGCAGCCGCAGATAAGACAGCGCGTCCTTAATCTCCGCCCGATCAAAAAACTGTACGCCGCTGTACAGCGTGTAGGGAATCCCCTTTTCCAAAAAGACTTCCTCCAGAGCTCGGGAGACAAAGTGAGAACGGTACAGCACGGCGATGTCCGCGGGCTTTACGCCGCCGCCGATCAGGCGCTGAATGCCGTCCGCGATCTGCAGCGCCTCTTCCGCGGCGCTTTTGCTGTGGGTGTAGGCGGGCTTTTCGCCGGCGGGCTGCGTGGGAATCAGATCCTTTTTCATACGGTGCCCGTTTTTCCGGATGAGGTCGTTGGCCACTGCCAGAATTTCCGGCGTAGAGCGGTAGTTTTCCATCATCTTGATGGTTTTCGTATCGGGAAATTCCCGGTCAAACTCCAGCAGATACTGTACGCTTGCCCCGCGCCAGGAGTAAATCGTCTGGTCGGGATCTCCCACGATAAAGAGATTGCCGTGATAGCCGCACAGCACTTTCATCAGCCGGTACTGTAATTCGTCGATGTCCTGGAACTCATCCACCATGATGTATTCCAGACGCTCCTGCCACTTGCGGCGGATGTCCGGATTAATCTCAAAAATATACAGGGAGAAGAGGATCAAATCGTTGTAATCCAACCCAAAGCACTTTTTTTCCTGATAGAGATACCCGTAAAAAATGATGTCCCGGGGCCTGACGGCATCCTCATATTTCTTCCGCAGAATGTCCAGCGGCAGGGCAATCATGTCCTGATAGTAATCGGGGTCTTCCTTGTTTTTGCGGATTTCAATCATATCCCGGGCGGAGGAAAAAGTCATGTCCCGCAGGGACAGTCCGCGCTCTTCATAGATGATTGCCAGCATGGCGTCGATATCCGCGTTATCCAGTACCAGAAAGCTCTCCGGATACGCCACGGCGTGGGCGTCCTCCTGCAAAACGGAGACGCAGAAGCCGTGGAATGTGGAAATGTAGCCGGTGTCGCTGTCACCGGTGAGGGCGCGGATGCGCCGGCGCATTTCGTTGGCGGATTTGTTGGTGAAGGTGACGCACAGAATATGGGAGGGCAGCACGCCGATTTCATTGACGAGAAATGCAAACCGGTGGGTCAGCGCCCGGGTTTTGCCGCTGCCGGCGCCCGCAATTACCCGGACAAAGCCCTCCGTTGTGGTAACAGCTTCCCGCTGCCGCGCGTTCAGTTGTCCCAGAAGATCGCTCATGCCGCACCTCCGCCGAGAAAATTTACTATCCCTATACTATAGAACAAACGTTTGAAATATGCAATCTCAAATTTAAGAAACCGCCGCTGTGCCAGTAAAATCGGCGCAGCGGCAAAAAATTGATGGTACAAAAGGAATCAGGCGATTTTGCGGAAGCAAATGTCTTCTTCCTGCAAATCCGGCCTTCCAATGAAAAGCAGGGCGGGAAAGTTTTTTTCTTATACCGTTTCCCCCTCTGCCCATTCTCAGCGGATATTCCGGCGTTTTCGGCCTATGCTTTTTCACCGGTGAAAGTAAAGCCGTGCTTTTGATGGAATTTCTGCGCTCTTGAATCTTTTTCCAGAACCCACAGGGGATTCGCTTCAAATCGGTTGATAGCAAACTGCATCAGCTGCGCCCCGATGCCGGCGAAGGTAAAAAACGGCTCTGCACAGAGCGCCTCGATTTCTTTTCCGCAGATTTGAATCAGTCCCTTGACAAGCCCGTCGCCGTAGGCCCAGGCTTTCTCCAGCCGATCTGGGTGCGCTTCATACTCACGAATCACGTTTGCCACCCGAAGCTCACTGGAGGAATAGTCATCGTTGTGAAAGACGGAGCGGTAGTTTATCCGTTTGGAAAAGGCCGGTATTTTCGCGATTCTTGAAAGATCCCGCTCGGTTGCTTTTCAGATAATATCTGCCATGCTGCGCCTCAAATCAGCCCTTTTTGTGGGCTGTGAAATAGTTTTTTAAAACCGTCAGGCTTTCTTCCCGCAGGACACCTGCGGTGACGGTGGGGCGGAAGGGCGAATGCTCAAAGACCATACTGCTGCAAGCGCAGCCCGGTTCATGCAGAAGATTGCCCAAATCGATGTCGCTGGCGCCGTACACCAGCCTGCCCAGCTTCATCCAGACAAGCGCGCCGGAGCACATGAAGCACGGCTCGCAGCTGGAGTAAAGCGTGTAGCCGCTCAGGTCGGTAATCCCTGTCTCCTTGCAGAACCTGCGGATCAATCCCGCTTCCGCGTGAAAAGTGGGATCGGCTGCGGTGTAAATTTGATTTTCGTTTGTAAAAACAATCTTGCCGTCTTTGACCAGGACGGCGCCGAACGGTTCATTTCCGTGGGCGACTGCTTCCGCCGACAGACGGATGGCCTCTTTCATCAGCTGATTGTCCAGTGTCTTGTCAAAATGCTCCATCTTTATCCCTCACAAAAAGTTTATTTCCGTGGTAAATTTGTTATTTTATATTCATCCAGATGCTGGGGCCTTCCTTTCAGAATGGGAAATGCTTTTATAAAACCGCTGCGCGTCCTCATTGGAGGCGGCCAGGGCCAGGGAGGGCAATCACTGTGGATCGCTAAAAAAATATTATATCATACCTACACCAGAACGCAAGAAGTGAGAGCATTTAGGGCTTGAAAAGCGCGGAGCGATAAAATTCCTCCGTAAGCAAGGACTGGGAATAAGAGCCATTGCCGAAAGATTGGTTGCGCTCCGTCCGCCGCCACGAACGACCTGACGCGTGGTACACCGCACCGGAAGAGCAGCAGAGAAAAGGCGTTCCCCGCCCGCTGCGGCGGGCGGGGAACGCCTCACAAGGACTCAACCATTGGTTTTTGACAGCAGCTTGCTTTAGTGGGGAAATAGTTTTTTCGTTGTAAATTTCTCTTCTTGATTGCTCCAAGGCCGCTAGTTCTGCGGAAGCCTCACGTCGATATTCAATGTGCTGTAAGTCACTGCATATTTAAAATTGTTGCTGTCAGTCTGTTCCTTATCCTTCTGCATGGAAATCATTCCAGAATCATCATACAGATAAATCGTCAGAGAAAACGTGCAATCCAAAGACGCCGAACCTGTTATGCAAATACTTTTCTGTATTTTGGCGCCTGATGCTCCTTTGCTGCAAATCTTTGTCCCTGCGTCAGACAGATATCTCCCGTCATATCCATAAGAAACAACTGAGGTGTCGTTCCCAACATATTCCGCAAAAATAATATAGGACGGATGGAAAATGTCAAACGAATCCTTGCTGGTAAAGTAAATGAATTTGATATCTCCGATAGTTTCCTCATGCCTTTCATAACCAGCATTTTTCTCGGTCGAATATCCGGCCGCATAGCTGTCCACAATATTGCCGGAGCTGTGGACGGTAAAGTCATATGTCGCATTTAAATATTTATTCTCGATACCCGTCGAACTACCAACAGACAGACGCATGACCGCTGTTCCGATACCGAAAATTAGTAGAACCGCAACAAGGGCAGCAATGGAAAATGTCCTTGGTGAAAGCAGTTTCTTCCCATCCGTTTTCTGCTCGTAAAGCCGCTTGTTGATGACGTGCTGGTAAACAAGAAGATATACAATGCAAGCAACGACCATTATTACAAGTAATAAAGCAGCATAGGATAAAATAATGCCCATAAATGGACCCCCTTAAATTCCGAATCTTTCACGAAATAGGTAATAATAGCTCCGCGTCACATCAACAGTACTGCCGTTTGATAATGTCAGAATAAACTTTGTCGTCAATGTTGGTTTGATTTTCTTGACACAGGCGCAACAAATGATAATTGAATTGCTAATCCGCAGAAAACGTCCCGGATCGAGCACATTTTCGAGCTGCTTTAATCGTTCTGAAATATGATACTCCGCGTTAGCTATGTGTAGGATAACTTGTTTGCCAAAGCTTTCAATGAATACAATATCATCGACCTTAATTCTGTGGAGCGTGTGGTCCGCTTTTCCAATCAAGAACTCAGTATACCGACCCTTTTCGCTCAGAACAAAATCGGCATCGTCATCTATCTCTATTCCTTTATCTATAAAAAAAGCTTTAATGGCGGCTGCGCATTTTTCACTGACGGACAGCTTGATTTTCAAGGTTGCACCTCCTGATTTTCAATACGATCATATTTCACTTATCATTATACGGATAAAATTTTTGCGTTCAATAGCCTAGACATAACTTACATAAATGACGGAATAACTTTCAGAAGTAGTTCATCTATCCATCGTCATCGGAAATGATACAATGGGAAAGCTCAATCATGAATATAGCTTATTACATACAAGAGCAAGGCGTAAATACGAAGGTACTATTGGACATGCAAAAG
>JBFLFX010000109.1:0-7122 GCA_041859815.1 Dysosmobacter sp.
CGACGGCGTGGGCGCGCTGCGCAAAGCCATGGCGGAGCTGGCGCCGGACGATTTCTGGGCGCGGAGCATCACGGGCGATCTGGTGGGCAAGTCCGATCTCGTGCTGCTGGTGATGCCGCAGGATTCCGAGGCGCCAAAGGGCCGGCTGATTTTGCCGCAGGTGCAGACCATCCGGGAGCTGCTGGACAAAAAGTGCGCGGTGATGTGCTGTGCGGCCGACGCGCTGGACGCGACGCTGGCGCATCTCGCCCATCCGCCCAAACTGATTATCACGGACTCGCAGGCATTCGGGCAAGTCTATCCCAAAGTGCCGGAAGGCAGCCTGCTGACTTCGTTTTCCATCCTGTTTGCCGGATATAAGGGCGATGTAACCGCGTTTCTCCGCGGCGCGGCGGCGCTGGAACATTTAAACGGATCTTCCCGCGTCCTGATTGCCGAGGCCTGCGCCCACGCACCCATCGAAGAGGACATCGGCCGGGTAAAAATTCCCAAGCTGCTGCGGAAGAAATACGGCGAGACGCTGCAGATCGATTTTGTGCGCGGCAGTGATTTTCCCGACGATTTGACGGGTTACGACCTGATCATCCACTGCGGCGCGTGTATGTTTTCCCGGCGTTACGTCCTCAGCCGGATTGAACAGGCGCAGGCGCAGCACGTGCCGATCTGCAACTACGGAGTGGTGCTGGCGGCGCTGAACGGCATTCTGGACAAGGTCTGCCACGCGTAAAAATATCCATTTCCCGCTTTCAACGCGGGCGTTCGGCTTTTTACGGAGCCTCTCAGGGCGGTGTTTTTATTTTACGCCGCGCCTGAGAGGTTCCCGCGTATCCGGGAGGGATTTTGTCCCGAAACAATGGAACGCAGAAGAAAACCCGTGATTCGCCCGAAGCGGGCGCCGTCCGCCCGCACCGCCGACGCGGCCCTGTTTGAGCGCATTTCAGGGCGGGAAGCCCGCCGCCTGTCAGGCGGCTTTTTTCAAAACCGGCTTTTCCGGCCTGATTTCCGCGGAAGTGGTTTTCCCCGTCTTTGCGGCCTTCGCCTTTTTGTCCCTGGCCTTTTTGGCCGGAGCCGGTGCGGATTGATCCGACGCCGCGCCCTTCGGCGCCGTCTTGGCAATCTGCCGCCCGGTGTGATCGATCGTGTAGTCCACATTGTACCGTCCCTTGATCACCAGCGCGGAAACCGGTACAATTTTATAGCCCCGGGACAGCAGCGTCTCCAAAATTTCAGGCAGTGCCTCCGGCGTATGTTTGGCGGCGTTGTGGAACAGAATGATGGAGCCCGGTTTTACCCGGGACAGCACACGCTTGGAAATCTCTGCCGCCGAAATTCCCTTCCAGTCTAAAGAATCACCGCTCGTATCAATCGGAGTAAAAGCCGCCGCCGGAATCAATTCAGCGGCAACGGGATTTTTAGCCGCGCGGTACTGCCGGGACGGACGGCGGAGAACGGCGGCGGGCGGCGGGCGGCATTCGTGCACACACTGCCGGCGGCGTGTGCGCCCCCGTGGCTGAATTTCCGCCGGACAGCCGCGCGGTACCGCGGGGTGCAGGCGGCACACGGCCGCCGCACGCCCAGACGGCACGGCCGCCCCTCGTGCCGCCCAGGCCGGCGGAAACCGGCCGCTCACGGAAACTCCCGCGGCGGGCGGCGGAGCCTCCGCGAAACCGCGTCCGATGAGCGGCTCCGGGAAAAGCCGCCCGCCCGTTCACGGTTTGCAGGTACCGCAGGGCGTGTATCCCCGCGCAAGGATCTCCTCCCGGGTCCCGGTGAAGGTTTTTCTGTTTTTCTTCCGAATCCGCGCGATTTCCGGACAGCCAGGAGCGTGAAACTTATGACTGTTTGTGTTCAGGATATAGGTTTTCTCCCTGGGCTTTGAGGCAGGCACGGCCTTTTCCGCGGAAGATGACGCGCCCGCGGCGCTGCCCGCCGTTCCGGACAGGCGGCTTGCCCCCGTGGCATAGTCGATGGTCACGCCGGGCTGGTTATTGTAGCAGTAGACACAAAATTCCACGCCCTCCCCCCGATCCTCCACGGACTCCGCCTCCATCAAAACGCCGGAAGCCACTAAATTGTTCCCCTTGAAAATCGGTGTCACCCGGTAGAGGACATGGGAATTTGTCTCCTTCACATAATCCGCCGTCAGATTCTCAAACGGAAGCATTCCCTCCACATTTAAGTAACGGGTGCCCGTGATCAGGTTTCCGGGATTGGCGTTTTCCCCGGAGAGCTGAAAGCCGATCAGATGACAGCGGTTGTAAAGGTATTTTCCGTCCACAAAATCGTATTTTGCGATCTGCCAGCCGGAGGGTTTTACCTGTCCGATGCCGCCCCGGGGCTCCGTGGGCATCAGCTCTCTGCAGACATTGGCATACGCCGCCCCGCAGCGGCCCAGCGCATCCAGCTTACTGTAATGCTCAAATGCCCTTGTGGTGAGATCGGATTTCTTGAAATACGGCTTGTTGCCGTTCACGGTGACATACGGATTTTTATTAAATGCCGGAATATTTTTCAGCGAGGCGGCCGCGCCGGAAAAATTCGACTCCGGCAGCGCACAGGCAGACAGCAGCAGGCACAGCGCCGCCAGCACCGCCGAAAGGCGGAATCTTTTCAGAATCTTCAACGGGCATAAACCTCCTCCGTGATTTTCTCGTGGGAGAAACCGGCAAATTCCGCCGTCTGTTCCAGACGCCAGCCGGAGTCCGCCGTCGGAGCGGCGAATTGTAAATCCGACGGATAGCGGCGGTTCCAGTGAAAGAGGAACAGTTTCTCCGCCCGCGCCTCATACGGCGCCGGATCCGTAATTTCGGCAAAGCAGAACTCCCCCGCTCCCGCCGCGGCCAGAAAATTCTCCGCCACGCGGATCTGCGGCGATGCGCCGAACTGTCTGGCGGAATAGCCGTTCATCCACAGCACGCCCCCCGCCGTCAGCCGCAAAATATGCGCCCGCAGGACGCGATCCCGGCTCTGTCGGCGGCGGTGGAACGCCATGCCCCAGCCGTCATCGACACAGATAATTAAATTCATACCGTCCCCTCCAAACGCTCCCCCATCCCCGCGGATGGAACCTTTGTTCCACTATAACATCATTTGCTTCCCCGCTGCAACAAATAATTTTTCCCGCCCCTGTCCGCCTTTTCTTTCCCGCGGCAGTGCCGCACAGGGAAAGGAGCCGCCGAAAAAAAAGCGGATTTCGGCGCCGCTGCAAAAATTTCCGGCTGATTTTGACAGGAGGAGCTGAAAATCGGCTTGCAAATCACCTGAAAGCCAGGCCCCGAAGGGCGGCGCAGAGCATAAGCCCTCTCCCGCTTCGGCGGATGACGGCCGGCCCCATCTTACAGGGGCCGGCCGCAGAGGATTTCAGGCCGTGCCTTTCGGCACAAAATAGAAAAAGCCGGCAGCGCAGGCTGCCGGCCGAGAAAAAATTGATCATTTTTTAACGTGCGAAAATGCCGTCCTTTCCATCCGCCGGCTGCGGGCCTCCAGTGGAGTCATTTTTTTCCTCCCGGCCGGGAGGAAAGGTTTCCTTTCGCGTCCGCCGCGGTAAGAATCTCGGAAATCCGTGCCGCAATCCGCCGCATTTCGGCATCCGACGCCCGCTTCTCCGGCCATACGTCCCACACCGGGCGCTCCCCCCGTCCCGCTGTTCGTTTTCGGCTCATGCAACCGCCCCGTGCCAGTGTATGCGCCCGCCACCGCCGGATATGTCTGAACGCAAAAAAGGGGACGGACTTTCGTCCGCCCCCTCCGCGCGCTGGTTCAGATGCAGTCCTCCCTGTCGCTGAGAAGTTCGTCCTCCTCGCGGTAGAAATCCTCGCCGAACAGTTCGTCGTTCTCCTCGCTCTCGCAGCCCGTCTGCTGATCCATAACCGGTACTCCTTTCCGCGCATCCGCTCTCTGCCGCCCGCTGCCGGCAGACGGCCCCCGCCGTCATCTCCGCTCTCCTCCGGATCCGGCGGGACATCCGCTCTCTCCTTTTATCCTATGTTCAGCATAATTCTTTTGAGACGCAGTTTCAAGTGTAATTTTACTTTTTGTGAAAAATTTTTTGCGCAATTTTTCGTAAAATCGTTTAACCCGATGAGGCGGCCCCGTTTTCCGCCGGAAACGGTTCTGTCTCTCCGGCGGCGGTGCAAAAACCGGGGCGCGGGGAAAATCCCCGCGCTCCGGCCCGCTGAAAAAGTCCCGGCCCGCCGCATTTTCTTACCGCTCCGGCGGTGCTTACGAAACGTTCTGAAACTGCGCCATATACAGATCGTAATAAGCTCCCCGTTTGGCCAGCAGCTCCTTTGACGTGCCCTCCTCCACAATCCGGCCGCCATTGATGACGAAAATCCGGTCGGCGTTCTGGATGGTGGACAGCCGGTGCGCAATCGCAAAGCTGGTCCTCCCGCGGAGCAGCGCCTCAATCCCCTGCTGCACCAAAATTTCCGTCTGCGTGTCGATGCTGGAGGTCGCCTCGTCCAGAATCAGAATCTTGGGCATGGAGATCATGGTTCTGGCGAAGGCAATCAGCTGGCGCTGCCCGATGGACAGCCCCGCGCCGCGCTCCCGCAGCTCCGTGTCGTAGCCCTTCTCCATGTGCATGATAAAGTCGTGGGCATGGACGGATTTGGCCGCGGCGACAATCTCCTCCATGGAGGCATCCAGGCGGCCGTAACGGATATTGTCCGCCACCGTGCCCTGAAAGATGAAATTCTCCTGCGTCATGACCCCCATCTGCCGCCGCAGGCTGGGGATGGTGACTTTTTTCAGATCGTAGCCGTCCACCAGAATCCGGCCCTCCTGAATATCGTAAAACCGGCTGAGCAGGTTCACAATGGTGGTCTTGCCCGCGCCGGTGGGGCCCACCAGCGCAATCCGCTCCCCGGGCCTCACGGTAAAGCTGACATGCTTTAAAACCCTGGTTTCGTTTTCCGTTCCCGCGTCGTAGGTGAAGGAAACGTCCTCAAAGGTCACGCCGCCCTGGATGGGCGGAAGTTCTTCCGCGTCCGGGGCGTCCACGATTTCCGCCTTGGTATCCATAATCTCAAAAATCCGCTCGGCGGCGGTGATGTTGGTGATCACCTGATTGTAAAACCGCGCAAGGTTCATCACCGGGTCCCAGAACATGCTGATGTAAGTGCCGAATGCCACCAGCAGGCCAACGGACACGGATTTCATGCCCATCAGCTTCACGCCGGTGAGATACAGCGCCATGGAGCTGACGCCCCAGCACACATTGACCACCGGGCCGAACAGATCGGCCAGGCGCACGGCGCTGACAAAGCTGTCCCGGTGCTGATCCACCAGATCGTCGAAGATCTCCGTAGTCTCTCCCTCGGCGGTGAAGCTCTGCACCACGCTCATGCCGGAAATGTCCTCGTGGACGTAGGCGTTCAGATTGGACGCCTTTTTGCGGAACAGCTGCCAGCGCCTGTGGCACGCCTTGTTCAAAAACCAAACCACCAGCATCATCAGCGGCAGGGCGCACAGGGTCGCCAGCGCCAGGCGCCAGTTCTTCACAATCATAATCAGCGCCACGCCGATGATTGTGCAAAAGCCCGGAATGAGCGTCGTCACCGAGTTAATGAAAATCTGCTTCAGGGAGTTCACGTCCCCCATAATCCGCGCCAGAATCTTGCCGGTGGGCCGCCCGTCGAAAAAAGTGAAGGACAGCGTCTGAATGTGCTCGTACAGCTCCTGGCGGATGTCCCGCAGAATGCCGTTGGACACGATAGACATGACGTACATCCGGATTTTCACCATCACGACGTACACAAGGTTGATGCCCAGGGCGAGAATGCCCAGTTTCATCAGCCCGTGCAGGTCGCGTTTGGGCAGGTAGGTATCGATGGCGCTCTCAATAATCAGCGGGTTCACCAGAGAAATTGCCACCGCCACCAGCATAACGATCAGCACGCCGACGACTTTTTTCTGATACCGTTTCAAATAGCCCAGCAGACGGCGGACGGTCGCCCGCTTGCTGGTCACTCTGACCTCCTCATCCTCGCGGTAGGAATTCACCGCCATTAGCTCACCTCCTGTAAATCTCCGTACTGCGCCTGATAGGTCTGGTAATACAGCCCCTTCCGCGCCATTAGTTCGTTATGGGTCCCCTGTTCCGCAATCTCGCCGCCGTCCAGCACAATAATTTGGTCGGCATGGCGGACGGCGGAAATCCGATGCGCAACAACCAGTTTTGTAATCCCGTGAATCTCTCCCAGCGCCTTCTGAATCTCGGATTCCGTCTCCATGTCCAGCGCGGACGTGGAGTCATCCAGCGTCAGAATCGGGCAGGAGCGGGCAAGGGAGCGGGCAATGCTGATGCGCTGCTTCTGTCCGCCGGACAGCCCCACGCCCCGCTCGCCGATCACGGTATCATACTGATCATCCATGTTCTCGATGAAGCCGCTGGCCTGGGCCAGCGCCGCCGCCGTGCGGATGTCGCTGAGTTCCAGCGATTTCTTTTCGCCCATGCGGATATTCTCCTTGATGGTATCCGAGAACAGGAACACATCCTGCATCACGGTGGAAATACTGCCCCGCAGCTGCCGGAGGGAAAGCTCCCGCACATCCACGCCGTCCAGTTTCACGCTGCCGCCGGAGACGTCGAAAAACCGCTCCAGCAGATTCAGCACGCTGCTCTTTCCGGAGCCCGTCGCGCCCATAATGCCGACGGTCTGTCCCGGCGCCACATGAAAGCTGACGTCCTTGAGAATATCCTGATTCTCCCGGCGGAAGCTCACATGATCGAACGTAATGTCCCCCGCGACTTTCTCCAGCGTCACCGGATGCTCCGGATCCTTCACGGTGGCGGTCTGATCGTAAATCTTGTTGATCTTCTTGTAGGACGCGGCGATGGCCGAGATCTCGTTGGTCATCTCGCCCAGCACCTCCATGGGCCATACGATATTGCGGCAGTACTGCACAAACGCCACCATGGCGCCCAGCGTCAGCCGGCCCTCCGCCACGTAAAAGCCGCCGAGAATGGTCATCAGCACCGGCAGCAGGCTCCCCACGAACTGGAAGTAGGGGTAGTACCGCACCAGCACCTTGGTCTGCTTGACATTCAGCGTGCGGTATTCCTCGTTCTTTTTACGGAATTTTTCAATTTCATGCCGTTCCCGGGCAAACGCCTTC
>JBFLFX010000110.1:0-6846 GCA_041859815.1 Dysosmobacter sp.
GCCGGCTGCATCTTACCCCGGGGCCTCAGGACATGGTTCTGGTGGATCTCTCCGGAAGCGCGGCGAAGCTGAAAATCGGCTCCACGCTGTCCTACTATGATACCTGCGAGGAAAAGGTTTCCCATCCGATCAAACGCGTTAAGTCCGTCTATCTGCCCGCCGGCAGGGAAAAAGTTGTGCAGGAGGGATCCGACGGCACGCGCACGGCGACTTATAAAGTCGTCTATGAAAACGGAAAACTGGTTTCCCGTGAGCTTGTCCGGACGGAGAACAACACCGCCGCCGTCGATGAAATTGTCGCGGTGGGCACCGTATCCCCCGCCTCCTCCGCATCCGGCAGCACCGCAAAGGTCACCGGCAGCAGGGACGGTATCCTTACGCTCGCCTCTGGCAAATCCCTGGCCTACTCCGCGGTGAAAACGATGTCCGCCACCGCCTATACCACAGGCACGGGCGGGGCCGGTCGGAGAACCGCCACCGGAACCACTGTTCACGTCGGCGTGGTGGCGGTGGATCCCCGGGTCATCCCGCTGGGCTCCAAGCTCTATATCGTTGCCAGCAACGGTTCCGTCATCTACGGCTATGCCGTGGCGGAGGACACCGGCGTTTTTGGCAACACAATCGATCTCTACTACAACACCTACGCGCAGTGCATCAGCTTCGGCCGGCGCAGCTGCCAGGTCTATCTCCTGAAATAACTCCAAAACAACCATGCAGCGCTCCCTGACAAGCTTGTCAGGGAGCTTTTCCTTTGCAAGACGCTCCTCTTCTGTTATACTGAATACACTCTATTTCCGAAGGAGAAACCACCATGAATCTCTGTGATTATGAAACAATCCAGGCACTATTGCTGCGCCACGGTTTTCGCTTTTCCAAATCCATGGGGCAGAATTTTCTGGTTGACCCCGCCGTCCCTCTCGCCATTGCGGAGGCCTCCGGCGCGGATAAAACCTGCGGCGTGCTGGAAATCGGTCCCGGAATCGGCCCGCTGACCGCGGAGCTTGCAAAGCGGGCGGGCAAAGTCGTCTCTGTGGAGCTGGATCGCGCCCTGCTCCCCGTGCTGTCGGAAACGCTGTCGGACTGCCCAAACACCGAAATCATTTCCGGCGACATCCTGAAGCTGGATCTCCCCGCCCTGATTTCCGAAAAGTTTTCCGGGCTGACCCCCATGGTCTGCGCAAACCTGCCCTATAACATCACCTCCCCGGTGCTGGCGCGGCTGTCCGAAACGCCCGCGCTTCAGTCCGTCACCGTTATGATTCAAAGGGAAGTCGCGCAGCGCATCTGCGCCCGGCAGGGCAGCACCGGCGGCAGCGCCTTCTCCCTGTTCTTTCAGTACCGTATGGAACCGGAATTTCTGTTCGACGTTCCGCCCTCCTGCTTCTACCCCGCGCCGAAGGTCACCTCCGCTGTGATTCGCTGCACCCGCAGGGCGCGTCCGGCCGCGGCGGTAAACGACGAGGCGTTCTTTTTCCGCGTAATCCGGGGCGCGTTTGCCCTGCGGCGCAAAACGCTGGTAAACAGCCTTGCCTCCGTGCTGAAGGAATACGGGAAAGAGGAGATTCAGCGGGCGGTGACGGACTGCGGGCTCCCAGAGACGATTCGGGGGGAAAAGCTGACACTGCAAAACTTCGCCGATCTCTCGGCTCGCCTGCAATCTCTCCGCTGAAAGGGTTTGGCTTGCTTTTTGCAATGATAGCATGTATACTATTGTTTGCGTAAATCATTACGCACGCTTTACGAAACACTATTTTTGTATTTTTAGGAGGAGATGTCATGTCTACCAAGGCGTACTACTCCCGCAGCGAAATCGGCCCTGGAAAAGTCGGCTTTTCCAGAACCCGCTCCATAATCGAGGCCCCTTTCTACGGCAACAACGTCGTGAAAATCAATTCCCTGCGCGAGGCCTACCGTCTTGCAAAAAATTCTCCCGGCACCATTGTCACGGATATGCCGGTCTACCGCGGAGAGGAATTTGGTCTGGAGCCGGACGCAAAAGTCCTGCTTTTTAACGACGGCGCAATCACCGGACGCTACGCGCCCGCCCGCCGGATTGCCGGAAAGCCCGGCGTCAACTGCGGCAGGCTGGATAAAATTGTGATGGACGCCGTCTATGATACGCGCTGGAAAACGCTCTACCACGCTGAGGTCTTTATCGGGCTCGACCCCGAGTTCATGGTGAAGGCGCATCTGCTGATTCCGCAGGGCGAGGAAAACCTTCTGTACAACTGGATGCTGAACTTCCAGTATCTCTCGCCCGAATATGTAAAGATGTATAAAAATTCCAGACCCGTAGGCGGCGGCAGAGAACCCGACATCTACATTTTCTCCGATCCCCAGTGGAAGGGCGCGCCGGGCCAGGAGGATGTCTGCGATCCCAAGTGTCTGTGCTATTTCAACACGGAGGCCAACTGCGCCGCTATTTTGGGCATGCGCTATTTCGGCGAGCACAAGAAGGGAACGCTGACGCTGGCCTGGGCCATTGCCAACCGCAACGGCTATGCCGCCTGCCACGGCGGCCAGAAAGAATATACCCTTGCCGACAACTCCAAGTTTGTGGCGGCGGTGTTCGGCCTGTCCGGTTCCGGCAAATCCACGCTGACCCATGCCAAGCACGGCGGCAAATACCCCTCCATCAAGGTGCTGCACGACGATGCGTTTATCATCAATTCCGAAACCTGCTCCTCCATTGCGCTGGAGCCAACCTACTTTGACAAAACGGCGGACTATCCTGTGGACTCCCCCGACAACAAGTTCCTGCTGACGGCGCAGAACTGCTCCGCCACGCTGGATGCGGAGGGCAAGGTCGTTCTGGTAACTGAGGACGTCCGCAACGGCAACGGCCGTGCCATTAAATCCAAACTGTGGTCGCCCAACCGGGTGGACAAGATTGACTCCCCGGTCAACGCGATTTTCTGGATTATGAAAGACCCCACCCTTCCGCCCGTCGTCCGCCTGAAGGGCGCATCGTTGGCCTCCGCCATGGGGGCAACCCTGGCCACCAAGCGCTCCTCCGCAGAGCGGCTGAAGGCCGGCGTCGATCCCGACGCGCTGGTGGTGGAGCCGTACGCAAATCCGTTCCGAACCTATCCGCTGGTAAACGACTATGAAAAATTCAAAAAGCTGGTGGCGGAAAAACACGTCGCCTGCTACATTATCAACACCGGCGAGTTCATGGGCAAGAAGGTCAAAAAAGAAGATACGCTGGGAATTCTGGAATCCATCGTGGAAAAGCGCGCGGAGTTCAAAAAGTGGGGCCCGTTCTCCGATATCGAGCTCTGCGAGTGGCCCGGCTTTATCCCCGACATGAGGGACGCCGCATACGTCAGGCAGCTGCAGGCCCGGATGCAGGATCGTCTGGACTATCTCAAAAATCTGGACACCGCGGAGGGCGGCTTCAACCGGCTCCCCGCTGACGCCGCCGAGGCAATCGCCCGCGTTGTCAGCGAAGCGGAATCCATCTGATATTGAAAAAACAGGTACGGAAAATTCCCGTGTGCCAGTTCGCACACGGGAATTTTTTGATCGATCCCTTTATGAGAAATCTCTCCGCAATGATTGAGCATTGCCCGCGGAAAAGCAGCCGCCGCCCATTCAACGGTTGCCGCCGCCTGAGCCGCCAGCCGTTAATTGCTTGTATACCTGATTCACGCCGGTAGCCGCCAGCCCGCTTACAATGCCGACCGCAACAGCGGTCAGGTA
Source organism: Dysosmobacter sp. (assembly GCA_041859815.1). Lineage (GTDB taxonomy): Bacteria > Bacillota > Clostridia > Oscillospirales > Oscillospiraceae > Oscillibacter. The sequence goes on from JBFLFX010000110.1 coordinate 3,703, forward strand.
ATCCGTGGCCGGATAGCCGGGCATGGTCAGCAGCCCTACAATGCCCAGCACCGCGCCGGACGCGCCGGCAATGACCGGCAGCCACTTGTTGTCGAGTTTCGTTGCTTTGACCGCCTGGCATACCAAAAAGACGATGACGGTAATGACCGCCACACTGGTAATTCCGAAATCCGCAAGATTCATTCCGCGTGCCCCCTTCAGTTATTCTTATGATCACTGCCTCCTTTTCAGTCCGAAATCCGGGGAGCGATCCATTTCATTTGTGCTTCCGCCGCCGATTGCCGGATCCGCAGCCGCGCCGGACGCTTTTATCGGAACGGCTTGCCGGCCGGTTCGGCATTCGAAGCGCCAGCGGCCAATCTGCCCGTAAAAAAATATGAATCGCTTGTCTCCCGGGAACGTCGCCCCCGACGGGCAGAAGGAACGGCGCTTTTTGCCGTCCCGCCAAAAGCGAGCGGCCGGGAGGATTCCGCATCCGCCAAACCCCGGATGCACCGCCCGCATGCCTGACAGCGGGAGAAAAGCGACCGAAAAAGGCCGGAAAAACGGAAGGCGGGAGCTTCCGCCGCCGCGACAGACGCCCCCGCTTTACAAGCCGTCAGAATCTCCCAAATTTTCAGCTGTCCCGGAAGTCTCCGTCTTTTCTTTGCGGGAAGCCGCGCAGCAAAGGCACCGGTAGTAGCCCCTTCGCAACCCTCCGGGGCGGCATACCCCTCCCCCGGACTCCGGCAAAGAAGCCGCGCTTCAATTCCCTGCTCGGGAAATACGGGGCCGCCGCCTCCCCTCCGGCTCCGCGCAGAAACGGACGCCCTTCGCACTCGCGCCGTATGACGGACAATCCTCCCGGGGCTTGCCCGTACATGAGGCAAAGGATTCCCGCGATACAGCCGTGCCTGACAAAAAAGGGCGCAGGCATCCTTTTCATATTCCCAGCATTTTTGGCGCAGCAAGGCGCGGTTTCAGCCGGAACAGACAAGTCTCCTGATTTTACAAACAGGGCCTAAAATGCCCAATGAGAGAGCACTTTGCCGAGCGGCCGGAACAGGACGAGCGTCAGGACAAAGTTGCCGGCGCCGTGGATTAGATCCATGGGGATTCCGGCAATCCACCACGCGGCCGCCGCCCGCACGCCGCTGACCGGAAGATAGGCAAACGATCCAAAAAATCCGAACAGCAGGCCAAAAATTCCCGTGACCAGCGCCCACTGCACCGGAGAACGGCTGCGGCGCCCCATCAGCATGGCGGCGCCCCAGAGAATCAGCCAGATATAGAGGTAAATAACCCACCAGAGATGGAATCCGTACAGGATCCCCTCCAGAAAAACAAAGACATAAATCGGAAACAGCGCCCTTTTCCGAAAGGCCGAGGTGTAAAGTACAACCAGAAGGGACACAAGCTCAATGTTTGGGAGAGCCGCCATTGCCACCTGGGAGACAAACAGAATCGCCGCGCAGGCGGAAAGAATCGTGATTTGCCGCGCGGGAGGAACATCACTGTTTTTCATATCGGAACACAAAGGCGTCGCCGTCGCTGACCGGCTGCCTGTCAATGCTGTACTTTCCGTATTTCCCGTTGACATAAATGGCCCAGTATGCTTTTCCCGCGGCCATATCGGCCTTCTTTCCGTTGATGGAGGAGACGGTATATCCATACTGCGTCTTTTCCCCCTGAATTTTTAAAACGGACTCGGCAGCCCCCCTCAAATATTTGCTGTGGGTGGTGAGTTTGTGATCCTCCCTGGCGCCATCCTGATAGACAACGGAAATTGTGATGCTTTTTCCCCCCTGCTCCGTGTGCGGCCTCTGGGTATGGTACACCCACAGCAGAAGCGAAATGAGAATAACCGCGAGCAGGATCAGCCAGCCGCTCGCCCCGCCTTTTTTTCTCATGCGTGCCCGTACCTTCCCTCATGATTTTTTGAAACCTGCCGCGTGGGCGCATAGATCCACGGAGTGTGCCTGAGCTGATAATAGGAGCTTCCCTTTGCGCACTTGGAGGCGATTCGGGCGGCCAGCGGGCCAAGCCGGGCCGCAAAGGCAAGTCCGAATCTGCGCCAGCCGTACTCCGCCCCGAACAGCTTCCCGATGCGGATCGCCGAGCGAAAATCGTAGAAATGGCCGGCGGCGTGATAAAATTCCTCCTGAAGTTCCCACGGCGTCATATTTTTGGGCTGGAAGGTCACATTCATCATGTCAAACTGCGTCCAATCATCGGTGAGCAGCCGGTTCTCCTTCACCATCTGATCATAGACCGGCGTCCCGGGATACGGCGTCAGAACGGCAGGCTGAAGCTGATAAGCATCAATCGACTTCGCAAAGTCCACCGAGCGGCGGATGTCCTCCCGCATATCCTCATCCAGCCCCAGAACGATACTCGCAATCAGCCGGATCCCGTGATCCCGGCAGGCCTCGCCCGCCCGGCGGATATCCTCGATATTCTGGTGCTTGTTGATGGAGTCCAGCGCCTTTTGATTCAAAGACTCAATTCCAATCAGCACCCGCGTCAGGTGGGCCTGCTGCAGGAGATCCAGAAGTTCCGTGTCCGTGGCCAGATCCGTCCGGCCAAAGAAAAACGTCTCTTTAAACTGCAGGTGCTCCGCAATAATCCGACGGCAGATCTCCTTGGCCCGTTCCTTGTCCGCCGTGAAATTGTCGTCCTCGAAATTCATGTACTTGAACCCCATCTTCTTGTACATCCGGATCTCGTCCAGCACGTTGTCCACGCTCCGCTGGCGGTAGGGGGCAAACATCCGGGATGTGGTGCAGAACGTGCAGCGGAAGGGGCAGCCCCGCGTCGTAATCACGTTTGCCGCCTCGCACGGCGTCTTTAAAATGGAGTAGTCGGGAAACGGCACGTCGTCCAGATTCTCAATGGGAATGCCCCGCACGATCTTTTCCGTCCGGCGGCCTTCCACCACGTCCAGGATGACTTTCTCCCCTTCGCCGGTAATCACCTGATCGGCGTGCGCGGCGGCCTCCTCCGGCAGGGCGCTGGCATGGATGCCGCCCATCAGAATCCGGGCATGGCTCTCCGCGCGGATCCTGTCCGCCAGCTCATAGGCCCGGGGCGCGTTGGAGGTCATGATACTGAAGCAAAAAAGGTCGGCCTTGGGGATCAGCTTTTTGTAATCCACCGCTCCGTTGA
>JBFLFX010000111.1:0-6788 GCA_041859815.1 Dysosmobacter sp.
CGGTATGGCTGCAACCTGCAGCTGGGCGGCGACGATCAGTGGAGCAATATGCTGGGCGGCACGGAACTGATACGCCGAAAGCTGGGAAAGGACGCTTATGCCTTGACGATTACGCTGCTTACGGATTCTCAAGGCAAGAAGATGGGGAAAACCGCCGGAAATGCCGTCTGGCTGGATCCCAACAAAACCACACCGTTTGAATTCTATCAGTACTGGCGCAATGTCAACGACTCCGATGTTCTCAAATGCATCAGGATGCTGACTTTCCTGCCGGTGGAAGAGATTAACGAGATGGACCGGTGGGAGGGCAGCCAACTGAACCGCGCCAAGGAAATTCTGGCCTTTGAACTGACCAAGCTGGTTCACGGCGAGGCGGCGGCAAAAAAGGCGGAAGCCACGGCGAAGGAACTGTTCTCCGGGGAGGGGGCGGCAGAGCATATGCCCTCCACCGAGTTGCCGACGGCGCAGTTCGCCGGCGGCAGGATCGGTGCGATGAACCTACTGACCGCCTGCGGCCTGTGCGCTTCCAACGGCGAAGCGCGCCGCCTGATCCAGCAGGGCGGCGTTTCCGTAAATGACCATAAGGTTACGGACATAAATGCGGCGTTCGATCAAAATGATTTCCGCGGTGACGGAGTGATTATCCGCAAGGGCAAAAAGATTTTTCACCGCGCCTATATTACGGAATAAACCAATCAGACGGGATATGATGATCCCCCCGGCTGAAATAAGAAATTGCAGAGGAATATTCAATGATTACAGTCAGCGACGTCAGTATCAATTTTTCAGGCCAGCCGCTTTTTAAGCACGTTGATCTGAAATTCACACCCGGAAACTGTTACGGCATCATCGGCGCCAACGGTGCGGGCAAGACCACATTTCTCCGGATTCTCTCCGGGGATCTGGAACCGTCTTCCGGCGAGGTGGTAATTCCCGCCAACGAGCGGATGTCCGTGCTGAAACAGGATCACTTTCAGTACGATGAATTTACGGTGCTGGATACCATTGTGATGGGCAACCAGCATCTTTACGACGTCATGAAAGAGAAGGACGCGCTCTATGAAAAGCCGGATTTCTCCGATGAGGACGGCGTGAAAGCCTCCGAACTGGAGGCGGAATTTGCGGATATGGACGGCTGGGAGTCGGAGGCCAACGCCGGAAAGCTGATTCAGGGCCTTGGACTTTCCAACGATCTGCTGAGTCAGAAGATGAGCAGCCTGACCGCCAAGGAGAGGGTAAAGGTTTTGCTGGCACAGGCGCTCTTCGGCAAGCCCGACATCATCTTGCTGGACGAGCCGACCAACCATCTGGATCTGGGCGCGGTGGAGTGGCTGGAGGATTTCCTGATGGAATATGAGGGGCTGATTCTGGTTGTCTCTCATGACCGCCATTTTCTGAACACCGTCTGTACCAACATCGTAGACGTGGATTACGGCGGGATTAAGATGTATGTCGGCAACTACGATTTCTGGTATCAGTCCAGCCAGCTGATGCAAAAAATGATTCACGATCAGAATAAACGGAACGAGGACAAGAGGAAGGAACTGCAGAGCTTTATCGAGCGTTTTTCCGCCAACAAATCCAAGTCCAAGCAGGCTACCGCGCGCCGAAAGCTGCTGGATAAGCTCTCGGTGGAGGAAATGCCCGCGTCGTCCCGCCGCTATCCGTTTGTCGGATTCAATCGGGAGCGGGAGGCCGGAAAGGAAATTCTTACCGTGGAGCATCTCTCCAAGACGGTAGACGGCGTGAAGGTGCTCAGCGACGTCTCCTTCCGCGTGAATAAGGATGACAAAATCGCGTTTGTGGGTGAAAATGAACTTGCAAAGACCACGCTCTTTAAAATCCTGATGGAAGAAGAGGATCCGGACGGTGGAATCTTCAAGTGGGGAACCACTATTACTACGTCTTATTTTCCGCTGGATAACTCCTCCTTCTTCAATGACTGCAACATGAATTTGGTGGAGTGGCTGAGCCAATATACGCCGGAGACCACGGAATCTTTTATGCGCAGCTTCCTGGGGCGGATGCTGTTCTCGGGCGACGACGTGTATAAACCCGTCAAAGTGCTTTCCGGCGGCGAGAAGGTGCGCTGCATGCTCTCGCGGATGATGCTGTTCGGCTCCAATGTGCTGGTGTTGGATCAGCCGACCAACCATCTGGATTTGGAATCCATTACTGCGGTAAACAACGGCCTGATTGACTTCAAGGGAAATGTGCTGTTTGCCTCCCACGATCACGAGTTTGTGCAGACCATTGCAAACCGGATCATTGAATTCCTGCCGGACGGCGGCTATATTGACAAGGCCTGCTCCTACGACGATTATATTGAGGAGTACCGGAACAGAATGCTGACTCAGCTTGCGGAATGAAAAAATCCGTCCGCCAAAACGGCGGACGGATTTCTGTCAGACGCTGCCCTCAACGGGCTGAAGCCCGTATTTTCTCAAAACGGTTTCCAAAAGCTGCCGGTGTTCCGGAGACGGTTCGCACAGCGGCAGGCGGAGATCGCCTGCATCCATGCCCATCAGATTCATGGCGGTTTTCACGGGAATGGGGTTGACCTCGCAGAACATTGCGTCGCAGAATTCTTTCAAATGAAGCTGAAGCTGTCCGGCGGCCTGAAAATCGTTGTCAAGGCAGAGTTGCACCAGCGTATGCATTTCCCGGGGCAGAAGATTGGCCACGACGGAAATGACGCCGACGCCGCCCAGCGCGCAGATGGGGACAGCCTCATCGTCATTACCCGACCAGATGTAAAAATCATCCGGGCAGAGATTTCTGGTTCGCTGGAGATTGCTCAGATTTCCGGAAGCCTCCTTGGCACCGATAATCTTCGGATTTTTTGCCAGCTCCGCATAAGTCTCCGGCGCAACGGCAACGCCGGTACGGGAGGGAACGTCATAGACAATTACGGGAATGTCCACCGCGTCCGCAACGGCATTGTAATGCCGCTGCAATCCCTGCTGGGACGCTTTATTGTAGTAGGGCGTAACCACCAGAAGGCCGTCCGCTCCGGCCTTTGCCGCATCTTTGGAGAGCATGATCTCGTTCTCCGTGTTGTTGGATCCGGAGCCGGCAATGACCGGAATCCGTCTGTCGATGTGCTTGACGACAGCTTCAATGGTCTGCATCCGCTCCTGATAGGACATGGTTGCGGCTTCGCCCGTGGTGCCGCAGACGATAATGGCATCAGTGCTGTTGGCCAGATGAAAATCCAGAAGGCGGTGAAGTGCCGGATAGTCAACGGTGCCGTTTGAAAACGGCGTAATAATTGCAACTCCAGATCCTGTAAAGATAGGTTCCTTCACAGAAATACAGCTCCTTTATCGTGATTTTAGAAAAATGAAAAGCATTTTTTTACAGGTCATTTGGCGGTAATATAGCCCTCGTGGCACAGCAGTTCTGCCAGCAGCGTGGCGCCTCCGGCGGCGCCGCGGAGTGTATTGTGCGACAGCCCGACAAACTTGTAGTCGTACTGCGTGTCGGGGCGGAGCCGGCCGAGAGAGATTGCCATTCCGCGTTCCAGATTGCGATCCAGCCGCGTCTGCGGACGGTCGGGCTCTTCAAAATAGTGCAGAAACTGCTTTGGCGCACTGGGCAGATTCAATGTTTGCGCCGGACCCCGGAAGCCGGCCCAATCGGATTTAATTTGCTCCATGGAAGGGGCGCGGCCTTCCCTGAATTTCATAAAACAGGCGGCCATATGTCCGTCCAGGCAGGCCACGCGAAAACATTGCGCCGTCACATTGGGGCCTTCGGCGGGGACAATTTTGCCGTCCTCCACGCGCCCCCACAGCTTCAGCGGCTCCCGCTCGGATTTTTCTTCCTCGCCGCCGATGTAGGGGATGCAGTTGTCCACCATCTCCGGCCAACGCGCGAAGTTCTTTCCCGCGCCGGAGATTGCCTGATAGGTGCAGACCAGCGCCCGCTCCATGCCGTATTTCAGCAGGGGGGACAGGGCGGGCACATAGCTTTGCAGCGAGCAGTTGGATTTGACCGCGATAAATCCCCGCGTTGTGCCGAGCCTCTTGCGCTGCGCGTCAATCACGCGGATGTGATCGGCGTTCAGCTCGGGAACGACCATGGGGACGTCTTCCGTCCAGCGGTGTGCGCTGTTGTTGGAGACGACCGGGCATTCCAGCCGGGCATATTTTTCCTCCAGCATGCGGACTTCCTCTTTTTTCATATTGACGGCGCAGAATACGAAGTCCACTGCAGAAGCCAGCTTTTCCGCGTCGGCTTCCGCGTCCAGAACAACCAGCTTCCGGACCTCGGCGGGCATGGGGATGTCCAGCGCCCAGCGGCCGGACATCGCTTCCTCATAGGTTTTTCCCGCGCTGCGGGCACTTGCGGCAACAGCGGTAAGCTGAAACCACGGATGATTTTCCATCAGCGTAACGAAACGCTGGCCGACCATTCCGGTTCCGCCGATGATCCCGACTTTATATTTTTTCATGTTGTGCCCCTCCTGCCGCGTAATCAACACGTTTCCCGACAAAATGCCGATAAAGGTTGCAATGCTTCATTCCCCTGTATTATAATATGAAATGGCTTAAAATAGAAACTGCCATATGTGTTGATTGTATGGCGTTTTGTGCTTTTATGATGTTATTGGATGGAACGCTGTATCGCAGAGATGAATTTTAGCGGGAGGAATTATGAAACGATATCTGCTGACAGGTTTTTTTGCCGCTCTGGTTGTCGCGTTGCTGACAATGTCGGCCGGGGCGATTACCGGGAATACGGTAAAAGTCGGCCTTTATTACGGAGGCAGCGCGCTGGCTTCTGCAAATTTGGAAAATGCTGTCGGCAGCGGCTATTCTTTCGGCTATTTTAATTCCTCCCGCACATTTGTCTCTCTGGGATCGACGGCGGAAACCAAACTGACGATGACGCCGTCGTCCGGATACCGGATTCAGCTGAGCCGGAAGTACTCGGACTTTTCCTCCGCGGCTTCTGCCGCGGCAGCGTATACCGGCGCATACCCCGCGTATATTGCGGGCGGTTATTATGTCCGTCTCGGCGGATATTCCTCGTCTTCCGCCGCGGAAGCCGCGCGGCAGTCCCTGGGAATCAGCGGAACGGCCGTTGCGGCCGGAACCACCGGAACGCTGGTGAAGAATACTGACACCGGCGGCAGTATTTTTGAATTTGATATGCAGGGGCTGTACAATCTTGGGATCCAGCCCTCCGGGCAGGGGAACAAGACAACCACCTGGTTTAAAGGCTATCGGTATTACGGCGGGTTTGAATATGCCCGGATTACCGGAGGCAATCTGGATGTCATGAATGTAGTGAATCTGGAGGATTACGTCAAAGGCGTGATTCCCTATGAGATGAACGCCGATTGGCCGTCGGAGGCGCTGAAGGCGCAGGCTATCTGTGCCCGCACCTATGTGTGCAAGACAACCAAGCACTTAAAAACCTATGGATTTGATGTCTGTGCGTCCACGGATTGTCAGGTATACCACGGCATGGGCAGGGCCAACGCAAACAGCGACGGCGCAGTGGATGCAACGGCAGGCATGCGGCTTTATTATCGCGGCTGTCTCGTGGACGCGGTATACTTTTCCTCTGACGGCGGCGCCACAGAGGACGCGAAAAATGTCTGGGGAGGCACGGCGGACTATTTGATTGGAAAAATAGATCCGTACGAGTCGACCATTCCCATCCCCAACTATGCCTATTCCATAACTTACACGGCTGCGCAGATGACCGCAATCCTCCGGAAAAACGGGTATTCTATCGGGACGATCCGAAACGCGTATGTCTCACAGTTCACAAATGTGGGAAACGCATACCAGGTTACGTTTGTTGATACAAGCGGAAAAACGCTGACAGTTTCCGGTTCGAAATGCCGCTCCGCACTGTACAGCTCGGCTTACGGCAAGAGCATCCGGAGTATGCGCTTCAAAATTTCAGGCGGAACCGGAGAGACGGCAGGATACTATGTGAACGGAGCGTCTTCAAAATTGAACTCTCTGAACGGAATTCACATGATTTCGGGCAGCGGAGCCGTTTCCGCATATTCCGGAGGGGATCCGTATGTCATTACCTCTTCCGGGGAAGCAGCGCTGTCCGCCGCTTCCGGCAGCGCAGGCACGGCTTCCGCCGACTCCTTTGTGGTATCTGGAACGGGTTACGGCCACAATGTCGGCATGAGCCAATACGGCGCGTACGCTATGGCAAAAAAGGGACTTTCTTATAAAGATATTTTGAATTTTTATTATACAAATGTCACGATTGGGTGACAGATAGGAAGAAAACATGAAAACCAGCGATTTTTACTATGATCTGCCGAAAGAACTGATTGCCCAGACTCCGATTGCGAAGCGGGACGAGTCCCGCCTGATGACGCTGAACCGCATCACGGGTGAGACGGAAAATCACCGCTTCTTTGAGCTGCCGCAGTTTCTCACTCCAAGGGACTGCCTGATTTTAAACGATTCCCGGGTTTTGCCCGCCCGCCTTCTGGGACAGCGGCTGCCGGGCGGCGGCGCCTGCGAGGTTTTGCTGCTGATTGACCATGGCAATCAGACATGGGAATGCCTGGTGCGCCCGGGGCGGAAGATGCGCCCCGGTACTCACGTGAGCTTCGGCAACGGGGAGCTGACTGCGGAAATCACGGAGGAGCTGGAGGGCGGCAACCGATTGATCCATTTTGAATTTGAGGGGATTTTTCTGGAAGTTTTGGAACGGCTCGGCAAGATGCCGCTGCCTCCCTATATCAAGGAAGAACTGCAGGATCAGGAGCGCTATCAGACTGTATATTCCAAAGTGCTTGGCAG
>JBFLFX010000112.1:0-6715 GCA_041859815.1 Dysosmobacter sp.
AAAAGGGAGAAGTATGGAGACAAGAGTTGCGATTATCGGGATTATTGTGGAAAATCCGGAGAGTGTGGAACCGCTGAACGGGCTGCTGCACGACTGCGGCGAGTATATTATTGGCCGAATGGGGCTGCCGTACCGCAGGCGCGGCATCCATGTCATCAGCATTGTCGTCGATGCGCCGCAGGACGTGATTAGCACCCTGTCCGGAAAGATCGGAAAACTGCCCGGCGTCAGCGCCAAGACCGCCTATTCCAACGTCATTTCCGAGGAAAGCTGAGATACGGCATGGCGGAATTGACAAACCGGGAACGAATCGATCTGCTGAACCGGGACAAACGACTTCCGTTCCGGGATTGGTGCGCGCTGTTTTCCACCTGGAAGGATAGCGACCGGATTTACGCGGAGAAGCTGGGCGGAGAACTTGCCCGGCGGCGGTTTGGACGGAAAATTTATATGCGCGGCATTGTGGAATTTTCCAACTGCTGCCGCAACGACTGCCTGTACTGCGGGCTGCGGCGATCCAACCGGTCGCTGAGCCGTTACCGGCTGGGCGGGGACGAGATTCTCGCCTGCTGTGAAGCGGGCTATCAAAACGGCTTCCGCACCTTTGTGCTGCAGAGCGGTGAGGACGCGCAGTTTCCCCCGGCGCGGATGGCGGGGCTGGTGTCCGCCATCCGCGCGCATTTTCCGGACTGTGCGGTGACACTTTCCATCGGAGAGCTGGAGGAAGCCGATTATCGGCGGCTCTATGATGCCGGCGCGGATCGGTATCTGCTCCGCCATGAGACGGCGGACAAGGAACACTACGGAAAACTTCATCCGGCGGAGCTTTCGTGGGCTCACCGGATGAACTGCCTGCGGATACTGAAAAAAATCGGCTATCAGACCGGCTGCGGCATGATGGTGGGTTCGCCGTATCAGACGCCGGAGTGTCTTGCCAAGGATATGGTATTTATGGGGAAGTTCCGCCCCCAGATGATTGGTTTGGGGCCGTTCCTCCCCAACAGGGACACGCCTTTTGCAAATCAGCCCGCCGGGGGACTGGAGCTGACGCTGCTGCTGCTGAGCCTCTGCCGGATCATGCTGCCGGATGTGCTGCTGCCGGCTACCACCGCGCTGGCGACGCTCCATCCCAGAGGGCGGCAGCTGGGGGTGCTGGCGGGAGCCAACGTGGTCATGCCTAACCTCTCCCCGGAAAGCGTCCGGGGAAAGTACGCGCTGTATGATCGGATTTTTGTGGACGGCGGCGCGGCCCGGGCGGCGAATCTGCTGCGGGAGCAGATGAATTCCATCGGATATGAGATTACAGTCTCCCGCGGGGACTATGCGGAGGAAACGAGCGATGATTAAACTTGCGGTATATGGAAAGGGCGGCATCGGCAAATCCACCACGGTGTCCAATCTCTCGGCGGCGCTGGCGGAAAGGGGACTGCGCGTGCTGCAGATCGGCTGTGATCCCAAGGCGGACTCCACGGCGGCGCTCCACGGGGGCACGCGGATCCCCACGGTGCTGGAACTGCTGCGGGCGCACGGTGATGATTTTCCGCTGGAGGAGATGGTGCGGCAGGGCTACCGCGGTGTGGTCTGCTGCGAGGCGGGCGGCCCGATCCCCGGGCGCGGCTGCGCGGGCCGGGGGATTATCACGGCGCTGGAGAAACTGCGGCAGAAGGGTGCATATGAGACTTACCGGCCTGACGTGGTGCTTTACGACGTACTGGGCGACGTGGTCTGCGGCGGCTTTTCCGCGCCGATGCGGGACGGCTATTCGGACAAAGTCCTGATTCTCACCTCCGGGGAGAACATGGCGATTTATGCGGCGGCGAATATTGCGCTGGCGGTGCAAAACGCCGGAAGCCGGGGCTACGCCGGGCTGGGTGGCCTGATCCTCAACCGCCGGAATGTGGCGGATGAGGAGAAAAAGGTGCGGGCGCTGGCGGACGAGCTGCACACCGGAATCCTGGGCGCGCTGGACTGGAGCGAGACGGTGCAGCGGGCGGAAGCGCTGCACAAAACCGTGATGGAGGCGTTTCCGGAGAGCGGCATGGCGGCGGAGTACCGCGCGCTGGCGGATACGCTGCTGCGGGAATGCGAAGGCGCGGGATGCTGAAAAGGATGGGCGCAACGGCGGTGAACAAGCCGGAGGTACGGATTGCCGACGCCGCGTTTTCCGCGCCGTTTTACGCGGGGCTGGAATTTAACGCCCCAGTGCGCGGACCGTGGAACATTGTGAATACCGCCATGCTTTTGCCGGAGTCACACCAGATTTATGTCTGTGCCGAAGGGTGCCTCCGGGGCGTAGTGCTGACGGCCGCGGAGATGAAAGCTACGGATCGGATGAGCTGGGTGGCCATGGAGGAGAGCGATCTCATCGGCGGCAATCTGGAGCGGCAGATTTTAGAGGGCGTGACGGAGATTTTGCACAAACTGGGGCATTTGCCCCGGGCGGTGCTGATTTATATCAGCTGTGCCCAGCTTTTTGCAGGCTGTGATTTCCTCGGCGTGCTGCCAAAGCTACGGGAGCGGTTTCCCGGCGTGGATTTTGTGGATTGCTACATGAATCCGACCATGCGGAAAAGCGGCCTGACGCCGGATGAACTGACCCGCCGGCAGATCTATGCCCCTCTGCGAAAAACGGAGCTGGACGGGCGGTTCGTGAATTTTATCGGCAACGACAACCCCACGGACGAGAGCAGCGAGCTGTGCGTCCTGCTGCGGAATGCGGGCTTCGGCATCCGGGATTTGACGCGGTGCAAAACCTATGACGAATACCTGCGGATGGCGTCCTCCGCGTACAATCTCACCTACCTGCCCGCGGCGGGGGCGGCGGGCGACGCGCTGGAACGGCGGCTGGGACAGCGCCATCTTTCCCTTCCCCTGTGCTACGGTGGGGAGGAGATTCTGAGAAACTACGGAATGCTGGCGTCCGCTCTTGCAATTTCCCTGCCGGATTTTACTCCGCTGGCAGAGCGGGCGAATCGCGCGCTGGCGGATGCACTGGCGGTGGTGGGCGGCACGCCGGTGGAGATTGATTACACCGCCGTACCCCGCCCTCTGGGATTGGCGCGGCTGCTGACGGAACACGGCTTCCAGGTGCGGCGGATCTACGCCGACGGCTTTGCCGGCGAGGAACAGGCGGATTTTCAGTGGCTGCAGAGTCACACGCCGGAGCTGCGGATCTGTGCCACCGTCAACCCGGAGCTGCGCTTCCGGAAAGCGCGCGGGCCGGAAACCGTGCTGGCGGTGGGGCAGAAGGCGGCCTATTTTTCCGGCACCCGCCGGTTTGTGAACATTGTTTCCGGCGGCGGGATGTACGGCTTTGACGGGATTGCCCGTCTGGCGGAACGGATGCGCGACGCGTTCCTGCATGAAAAGGATACGCGGGCGCTGATTTCCAGAAAGGGATTGGGGTGTGAGAGCTGCCTATGAAACGGACTGCAAGGATTATTTCCACCTATGCGGCTGACACCGCCGGGGTTTGCTCGGCGCTGTATGAGCTGGGCGGCATGACCGTGGTACATGACGCCTCCGGGTGCAATTCCACGTATTCCACCTTCGACGAGCCCCGTTGGTATGATCAGGAGAGCATGGTTTACATCTCGGGCCTGACCGAAATGGAGGCCGTGATGGGCGACGATGAGAAGCTGGTCCGGGATGTGGCGGAGACGGCGGAAAAGCTGCACCCGAAGTTTATTGCCCTGTGCGGATCGCCCATGCCGCTGATGGTGGGGACGGATTTCCCCGCCATCGCCCGGGAAGTGGAAGCCCGGACGGGCATTCCCACCTGGGGGCTGAAAACCAGCGGGATGCACTCCTACCTTTCCGGCGCGTCGCAGGCAATGGACGCGGTGGTACGGACGTTCTGCAAGGGGAATGTCCGCCCATCGGAGGACCGATCCGTAAACGTACTGGGGGCCACGCCGCTGGATTTCGGAGCCGTCGGCAGCATGGAGTCCATTGCCGCGTGGCTGGCACGGGAGGGGTTCCGGCAGGTGTCCTGCCTCGCCATGAACAGCGGGCTGGACGAGATTGCGCAGGCGGGAAGCGCCCGGGTGAACCTGGTGATCTCCTCCTGCGGGCTGACGGCAGCGCGCACGTTGCGGGAGCTGTTCGGCACGCCGTATGTCGCGGGGGTTCCCTATGGCGACGTTTACCCGGAGATTCTGGCGGAGGAGCTGCGGCGCGCGGCGGAAACGGGGGAGAATCTGCTCTCCTGCGCGGCGCGCAGCGGCGCGGGACGGCTGGCCGTGGTGGGCGAGAGCGTCACCGCCGGATCGCTGGCCAGGGCGTTTGAAGCGGAATACGGACTTCCCGCCAAGGTTCTCTGCCCGCTGGAAACGGCGCCGGAGCTGCTGGCGAAGGGCGACGAGCGGATGCCGGACGAGGATGACGCCGTGCGCCTTTTCGCGCAGATGGAGGGCGTGGCGGCGGATCCGCTGTACCACCCTGTCTGCCCGGCACATGTTCCGTTCTACCCCCTGCCGCACATCGCGTTTTCCGGCAGGTGCCATCAGAAATCCATGCGAAACCTGATTGACAGAAAACTGGAGGCTGGAGAGAGACTGTTATGATAAAACTGGCGATTTACGGAAAGGGCGGCATCGGCAAGTCCACCGTGACGGGAAATCTCGCCGCCGCGTTTGCCGTGCAGGGCAAACGGGTGATTCAGATCGGCTGCGATCCCAAGGCGGATTCCACCATCAATCTGCTGGGCGGCACGCCGGTGCGCCCGGTGATGGAATATCTGCGGCAGTTTGACCGGGAGCCGGAGACGATTGAGGAGATTTCCCGGGAGGGCTTCGGCCATGTGCTGTGCATCGAAACCGGAGGTCCCACGCCGGGGCTGGGCTGCGCGGGGCGGGGCATTCTCACCACCTTCGGCTTGCTGGAGGATTTGGGCTTGTTTGAGAAGTACCGCCCCGATGTGGTGCTGTACGACGTGCTGGGGGACGTGGTCTGCGGCGGCTTTGCCGCACCCATCCGGGAGGGCTACGCCGAGCAGGTGCTGATTGTGACTTCCGGCGAGAAAATGGCGCTTTACGCCGCCAACAACATCAACGAGGCCGTCCGCAACTTTGCCGACCGTGACTACGCCCATGTCCGGGGCGTGATTCTCAACCGCCGGAACGTGCCGGATGAAAGAGAAAAAGTGCAGGCGTTCGCTGCCAGGGCGGGACTGCCCATTGTGGCGGACATTCCGCGCAGCGACGAGATTCTCCGCTTTGAGGATCAGGGGAAAACCGTGATTGAGGGCGATCCCACGCTGCCGGTGAGCCGGAAATTCCTGGATTTGGCGGCGCTGCTGGCAGGGACTGGGGGAGATAAATGAAAGGGGCTTATTCCATCACCGCCGCGGCGCTGGCGGAGCGCGGCGCGGCGGATATTCCGCCGGAGCTTGTCAGCGGCGCGCATCTGATTTACAGCTCACCGGCAACGCTGGCGTTTAATTCCCCCGGTGCACAGGGCTTCGGCGTGAAGCGGGCGGGACTGGCGGTGCCGGGTTCCGTGATGCTGCTGGTGTCCCCGGGTTGCTGCGGGCGGAATACCGCAGCGCTGAGCGCGCCGGAGTACCAGGATCGGTTTTTCTATCTTTTGCAGGACGAGACGGATATTGTTACCGGGCGGCATTTAAGCCGGATTCCGCAGGCGGTGCGGGAAGTCTGCGAAGCCTGCAGGGAGAAGCCTTCCGTGGTGATGATCTGCATCACCTGCGTGGACGCCCTGCTGGGAACGGACATGGAGCGGGTATGCCGCAGAGCGGAGGAGGCCGCGGGCGTTCCCGTGCGCCCGTGCTATATGTACGCGCTGACCCGGGAGGGGCGGCTGCCGCCCATGGCCTCAGTGCGGAAAACGGTCTATTCTCTGCTGGAACCCATGAAAAAGCGGCCGGACGCCGTGAATATTCTGGGCTATTTTTCCCCGCTGCGGGATAAAAGCGAACTGTATGACCTGCTTCGGCAGGCGGGGCTGCGGCATATCCGGGAGATTTCCCGCTGCGCCGATTTTAGGGAGTACCGCGCGATGGCGGAAGCCAACTTCAATCTGGTGCTACACCCGGAGTCCCGCCCCGCAGCGCGGGATTTGGAGGAACGGCTCGGCATTCCCGCGGTGGAACTGACCCGCTGCTACCAAATCGACAAGATTCAAAACCAGTACCGCCTGCTGGGGCAGGTCATCGGCGCGCCGATGGACGACGGGCGGGCGTTTGACGAAACGGCGGCGCGTGCGGAAACTTTTCGGGCGAAATACGGCGCGCTGTCCTTCGCCGTGGGCGAAATGTCCAACGCCGAGCCGTTTGAACTGTCCCTCGCCCTGCTGCGGCAGGGATTTTCGGTGCCGGAAATTTTCGGCACGGCGGGCGCGGCAAATTTCCCCTATATTAAGAAGATTGCCAGGCTCAGCCCGGAGACGCGGATTTACTCCAATCTCTCCCCGTCCATGCTGTTTTACGATGCGGGGCGGGCGAAGGTGGACGCCGCCGTGGGCAGGGACGCCGTTTACTATCACCCGGAGTGCGCCGGTGTTTTGTGGAGCGAGGAGCGGCAGCCCTTTGGCTATGAGGGGGTCCGGACGCTGACGGATGCGTTGGATCGGGCGCTGGAGGAGACGCGATGAAACGATTTTTGCAATATCTCTCGCCGTTCGCGCCCGACCAGTCCGGCGCGGCGGCGGTGTTGTACGAGCTGGGGGGCCTGACTGTCATCTGTGACGCGGGCGGCTG
>JBFLFX010000113.1:0-6698 GCA_041859815.1 Dysosmobacter sp.
CAAGTTCGCAAAGGAGGGATACCGTCTGTACGATATCTCGGCGGCTGTTCAGAAGTATGCTGAGGAACGGGGATATTCCATCGTTCGGGAGTATGTCGGCCATGGGATCGGCACCCAGATGCACGAATCTCCTGAAATCCCCAACTACGGACATCCGGGACGCGGCCCTCGCCTGCTGCGGGGCATGACGCTCGCAGTGGAGCCTATGGTTAACGCGGGCGGCGCCGCCATCAAGCAGATGCCGAACGGCTGGACCGTTCGGACGCTGGATGGTAAAAACGCCGCGCACTATGAAAATACGATTCTGATTACTGACGGTGAGCCTGAAATTTTGACGGCGCCCGCTATTTAAGAGGAAACGTATGGAAATTTCAAAAGCAAGTATTGTTCGCTCGGATGCCGGCAGGGATCGCGGAAAACTCTTTTTCGTCCTTGATACGCAGGGGGAATTTCTCCTGCTGGCGGATGGTAAATCCCGGAAGGTGGAAGCCCCAAAACGCAAGAAACGCAAACACGTGCTTTTTGTGGCGGATGACGGGAGCCGCGTTTCCGAGAAAATCAGGAGCGAAGAAAAGGTCACCAACAGTGAACTTCGCAAGGCCCTCGCGGCTTATCGCGGGGAAATTTGTCCGGACCAGGAGGGATAACGTTTGGCAAGATCCGACATGATTGAAGTTGAGGGCGTAGTCAAAGAAGCGCTGCCCAACACAACGTTCCAGGTGGACATTGGAAATGGTCACATGATTTTAGCGCATATTTCCGGAAAACTCAGAATGAATTTCATCAGGATTCTGCCCGGCGATAAGGTGACGGTGGAAATGTCCCCGTATGACCTGACCCGGGGCCGGATAACCTGGCGCAGTAAGTAGGAGGTACACAAGTTATGAAAGTAAGACCGTCCGTGAAGCCCATGTGCGAAAAGTGCAAGGTCATTCGCCGCAAAGGCCGCGTAATGGTAATTTGCGAGAATCCGAAGCATAAGCAGAGACAGGGCAAATGATAATGGAGGTGCTTTAAGGTATGGCACGTATTGCCGGTATTGACCTGCCGAAGGATAAGCGAATCGAAATCGGACTCACTTATATTTACGGCATTGGCAGAAAGAGCGCCAAGGATATTCTGGCGCAGACAGGCATCAACCCCGACACCCGCGTGAAGGATCTGACGGAGATCGATGAGGCAAAACTCCGTGAGGCAATTGACCAGTCCTATATGGTGGAAGGCGATCTGCGCCGGAACACCGCGCTGGATATTAAGCGTCTGACTGAGATTGGCTGCTATCGCGGCATCCGTCACCGCAAGGGTCTGCCCGTGCGCGGCCAGCGCAGCAAGACCAACGCAAGAACCCGCAAAGGTCCGGCAAAGACCATTGCGAATAAGAAGAAGTAAGGAGGGAGATCAAATATGGCAACAGCAAAAGCAGCAGCCGGTAAGAAGGTTGTTCGCCGTCGTCGTGAAAAGAAGAACATCGAGCGTGGACAGGTCCACATTCGTTCTTCTTTCAACAACACGATGGTTACGATTACGGATACGCAGGGCAATGCGATCTCCTGGGCTTCCTCCGGCGGACTCGGTTTCCGCGGCAGCAAAAAGTCTACTCCTTTCGCGGCGCAGACTGCGGCTGAGACGGCAGCGCATGCCGCTATGGAACATGGCCTGAAGTCCGTTGAGGTCTTTGTGAAAGGCCCCGGCCAAGGCCGCGAAGCGGCTATCCGCGCACTGCAGGCGGTAGGTCTGGAAGTGACGATGATTAAAGATGTCACCCCCATTCCTCACAATGGCTGCCGTCCCCCCAAGCGTCGTCGCGTTTAATCGAAAGTAGGAGGTAAAAGCAATATGGCAAGATATACCGGAGCAGTTTGCCGCCTTTGCCGCAGAGAGGGCCAGAAGCTCTTTCTGAAGGGCGATCGCTGCTATACGGATAAGTGCTCCATGGAGCGCCGCGGCTATGCCCCCGGCATGCATGGCAACGCACGCAATAAAAAACTGTCCGAGTACGGCATGCAGATGCGTGAAAAGCAGAAGGCAAAGCGGTATTACGGTGTCCTGGAGAGCCAGTTCCGCGAGTATTTTGAGAAGGCCAATAAGAAGTCCGGCATGACCGGTGAAAATCTGCTGGCAATTCTGGAAACTCGTCTGGACAATGTGACGTATCGTCTGGGCTTCGCCATGAGCCGCGCCGAG
The DNA here is from genome assembly GCA_041859815.1 of Dysosmobacter sp. Taxonomy (GTDB): domain Bacteria; phylum Bacillota; class Clostridia; order Oscillospirales; family Oscillospiraceae; genus Oscillibacter. The sequence continues at coordinate 2,185 of JBFLFX010000113.1, forward strand.
GCGCGGCAGCTGGTACGCCACGGCCACTTCACCGTGAACGGTAAGAAGGTCAATATCCCTTCCTACCTGGTGAAGGTTGGCGACGTCATCGAACTGAAGGACGGTTCCCGCAGCCTGGATAAGTTCAAGGGATCTCTGGAGGCAAACGCTTCCCGTGTGATTCCGAAGTGGCTGGAACTGGACAAAAACAAGCTGGTTGCGAAGGTCATTGCAGAACCCACCAGAGAAGACATCGATCTTCCCATCGAAGAGCACCTCATCGTCGAGTTGTACTCCAAATAATCAGGAGGAAACCCTCGAGAATGATACGAACTGCAGGCGGTGCGCTGCTTAAGCGCACCGCAACGAGAAGATGAAGGAGGGTAACTGCATGATCGAAATCGAGAAGCCTCAGATTGAGTGCATCGAAACGCCCGGCGATGTGACCTACGGCAAGTATGTGGTCGAGCCCCTTGAGCGCGGCTATGGTACGACCCTTGGAAATGCACTGCGCCGCATTATGCTTTCCTCTCTGCCCGGCACCGCACCGACCACGATTAAGATCGCCGGTGTCCAGCATGAGTTTTCCACAATTCCCGGTGTGAAGGAAGACGTCACGGACATTGTTCTGAACATCAAGGGACTTTTGACCAAGCTTCACGCCGAGGGGACCAAGACGGTTTATATTGAAGCCGTCGGCCCCTGCGAGGTGACGGCCGGCGACATCAAGCCGGATGGTGAGGTTGAAGTTCTGAATCCCGAAATGCACATTGCGACGCTGGACAGCGGCGCGTCTCTGAACATGGAGATCACGCTCTCTCACGGCCGGGGCTATGTGCCTGCTGATCGCAACAAGCCTCAGCAGAACGTGATCGGCACCATTGCGGTTGATTCGATTTATACGCCTGTGTATAAGGTCAACTATACTGTGGAGCCGACCCGTGTGGGGGCCTCCAGCGACTACGACAAGCTGACGCTGGAGGTTTGGACAGACGGAACGATTTCCGCGCGTGATGCGGTTTCTCTGGGAGCCAAGATCCTGTGCGACCACCTTACCCTGTTCACAGATCTGTCTGAAAACGTTGGCAACAAGCCGACCGTTGTGGAAAAAACGGAAAATCCGCGTGACAAGGTTCTGGAAATGACCATTGAGGAACTGGATCTGTCCGTCCGCAGCTTTAACTGCCTGAAACGCGCCAATATCAACACCGTCGAGGATTTGATTTCCAAGACAGAGGACGAGATGATGAAGGTGCGGAACCTGGGGCGCAAGTCCCTGGAAGAAGTTATCAACAAACTGGCCATGATGGGCCTCCATTTGGCCGATGACGATAACAACTGACATGAAACGGTTCGGCAGAGTGCTGCCGGACGCATAAAATTCCTGATAAGGAGGAATACCAAATGCCCGGAACTCGCAAACTCGGTAAGACAACCGATCAGCGGCTTGCGATGCTGCGCCAGCAGGTCACGGATTTCCTGGACAAGGGAAAGATGGAGACTACCTTCACCCGCGCCAAGGAGATTCAGCCGTTGGCTGAAAAGATGATTTCCCTCGGAAAGAAGAATGATCTCGCCGCCTATCGCCAGGTGATGAGCTTTATTACCCGTGAGGATGTCTGTAAGAAGTTGTTCAAGGAGATCGCTCCCGGTTATGCGGAGCGCAGCGGTGGTTATACCCGCGTTACCCGCACCGGCGTTCGCCGCGGCGATGCTGCTGAGACTGCAATGATTGAACTGGTAAAGTAACTTTATATTTGCCTGAAAAAATCTCTGCAATGCGTTTTGCATTGCAGAGATTTTTTAGCGCGGAATTCAACGGAAAAATGTGTCTGCCGCGTGTAAATTCCGATTTCCTGCAAAGAATATTTTTGTCGGAAAAGGAGGAACAGATTTTGAAATGGCAGAGAATCATTTTTTCCGTTCTCGCTGCGGGAGCCTTGATCTGGAACGCGGCGTTTCTTCCGGACGGAGTTGCTGCGGATGCCCGGACAGGACTTCCCAGGGAGCAGGCGGTGAAATATGTCGCGTTGACATTTGACGACGGACCGAGAGCGGATACAACCCCGCGGCTTTTGGACGGCCTGCACCAACGCGGAGTACATGCCACGTTTTTTCTCATAGGCAACCAGATTGAGCCAAACGCGGCGCTGGTGCGCCGAATGCAGGCGGAGGGGAATCAGGTGGGAAACCACACTTGGAGCCATAAAAAGCTTCAGGGGGAGCCGGATGCGGTTGTGAGCTCTGAAATCGGAAGGACGGATAAGGCGCTGCGGAAAGTTCTTGGAGAGGGGGAATACTGGGTGCGCCCGCCGTACGGCCTGCTGGACAGCCGCCAACAGCGGCTTTTTTCTGTTCCGCTGGTGCGCTGGTCGGTTGATCCGAAAGACTGGAAGCGCCGGAATGTCAACGGCGATGTGGAGGCGGTTGTACGGAATGTCAAATCCGGAGATATTGTGCTGATGCATGATTCTTTCCGCCCGTCGGTCACGGCGGCGCTGCGGATTGTTGACACGCTGCAGGCGCGCGGCTACCGCTTCCTGACGGTCTCGGAACTGCTGACACGGCAGGGAACTATGCCGCATGCCGGCGTTGTCTATTGCTCCGCCCGCGCGGGGCAATAAAAAAGCGGGTTTATGCAAACGCATAAACCCGCTTTTTAACGACACTTCTTATCCGAGACGTTTGCTGAGAACGTTTAAAACCAGCGTCAGACAGATAAACACAGCGCCAATCCACTTGGTAGCCTTGGCCAGCCGCGCATCTGCCGTCTTTGCCTTATTCTTCGCGAGAAAGGAGTCGGCAACACCGCCGATGGCACCGGATAATCCGGAACTCTTGCCGGACTGCATCAGGATAACCATAATCAGAATCACGCTACAGATCAACTGCAGAATTGTAATTGTTAAAGTGACACCCTTCATATTCGGAAACCTCCAGAAGTTTTCAACGGCTCAACCGAAGAACCGTTCTCATTTCACAGAAGTTAATGTTATCATAAAATTCATCGTTTTTCAAGAGGAAAAGCGGATTTTATCAGGTATTCTCTAAAAAAACGAGATCGAACAAATGTTTGCAATTTGGAAAATACTGTGCTATAATAACAAAAATATTAAAAATCCGAACAGATTACAGACAGCGAGAGGAGCCTGCTATGCGGAAATTATCGGAGATGCAGAAAAAAATATATGATTACATTGCTTCCTGCATTCAGACGCAGGGATACCCTCCGTCTGTACGGGAGATTGGGGAGGCAGTGGGGCTAAAGTCCCCCTCCACGGTGCATTTTCACCTGAAGCACCTTGCGCAAGAGGGCTATATTGAAGTTGGCGCCGGTAAGGGGCGCGCGATTACTCTGGCGCGCCGGTCTGCACCGGCCCTCCTGCCGGACAGCGCGCCTGTCGGCAGAGTCCCGATTGTGGGAAATGTGGCGGCGGGCAGCCCGATTCTTGCAGAGGAGTGCATTGAGGACTATCTGACTTTCGATACCGGCGGCAGGAGCGGGGAGTATTTTGCACTGCACGTCCGGGGGGAATCCATGCTTAACGCCGGGATTCTCAACGGGGATCTGGTGGTTGTCCGGCAGCAGCGGACGGCGGAAAACGGTGAAATTGTGGTTGCTCTGATTGACGATGAAGCCACGGTGAAGCGTTATTGTCGGAAGAACGGGCACCTTTGGCTGATGCCGGAGAACGATGCGTATTCACCGATTGACGGTACTTATGCGCAGATTTTGGGGAAGGTTGCCGCAGTGGTACGGCGCTACTGAGCGATCAGAAAATGAGGGGACCGGGACTGCGGAGAAGATCCGTGTTCCCGATCCCGCTTTTTAATAGCCCCGGGTGCGATCCACGAGGTGCTTCAATGGGCGGCCGGAAGCGTAGTTTTCCACGTTTTCGCAGAACATGGAGACGGCCTTCTCACAGGTATAGCCCAGCGTCATATTTCCCGCGACGTGCGGAGTCAGAATAATATTTCTGGCACTGCGAAGCGGGTGGTTTTTCGGCAGAGGCTCCGGCACCATGACATCCAGCGCGGCACCCGCCAGCGCGCCGCTGTTCAGCGCGTCGACCAGCGCGTCCTGATCGATGGCGGATCCGCGGCCGACGTTGACGACGACGGCGTGCCGGGGAAGCAGCGCCAGCCGTTCCCTCGAAAGAATTCCGGTGGTTTCCGGCGTGTTGGGCAACGCCATGATCAAAATATCCGTCCGCGGCAGAATCTCCTCCAGCCTGGACACGGGAACCATTTCGTCAAAAATATCCGCCCTTGCCCGTCCGCTGCGGGAAATGCCGGTAATGCGCGCAGGATGAAGGGCTTTGGCGCGCTCCGTAAATGTACAGCCGATATCGCCTGCGCCGAGAACGGCGATGCGGCTGCCCTGGATGGAGTGAATAGGGAGATCTTTTCTCCAGCCGCAGCTGCGGACAATCTCCTGGTATTCCGGCATTCGGCGCAGAAGCATCAGCGTGACCATGAGAATATGCTCGGCGATCGTAACGCCGTAAGCGCCGGCGGAGTTGGTAAGAAGACAG
>JBFLFX010000114.1:0-6496 GCA_041859815.1 Dysosmobacter sp.
CGGCGTTTCGGCGGAGGGCAGCATGTTCTGAAATTCGACGGCCATCTCCGTGCCGTTTTTCATAATGCCCTTGGCGCTGCCGGTATGTACGGCAAAGCCGGTAATATCCACAACCGCCTTGGCGGCGCTGAACGTCTCATAGTTGATCACGCGGGGATCCAAACCGTCCGCGGTATAGGCGTATTCCGCGCCGAACCGTTTCACGTCGAAGTGATCCACACCGTGGCCGGTCTCCTCGTCGGGCGTAAAGCCGATGCACAGCTTGCCGTGCGGGATGTTCTCTTTCAGCACGGTCTCCACCATGGTCATGATGGCGGCGACGCCGGCCTTGTCATCGGCGCCCAGCACGGTGGTGCCGTCGGTGACAATCAGGGTCTTGCCGTGCAGGCGGGTCAAATCCGGGAATTCCCTCGGATTGATGGTCAGGCCGGAAGTCCCCAGGGTGATGGGGCTGCCGTCGTAATTTTCAATGATACGGGGCTTCACGTTCTTGCCGGAAACCACCGTGTCCATATGGGCGATAAAGCCGATGGCCTTGTCCTTTTCGTGGCCGGGAGTCGCCGGAAGGGAAGCGTAGACAACACAGTACTTCTCGTCCAGAGAAACATCCTGAACCCCCAGCTCCTTCAGTTCCTTCACCAGCATCTTCGCCAGATCAAACTGATTGGTTGTGGTCGGCGCCGTGGTGGAATTTTCATCGCTGGTCGTGTCAATCTTAACATAGTTCAGTAAACGTTCGTATGCGCGCATAGTTAAGGATCTCCTTTTTCATCTATTTTGCTCAAAGTCATCAAGCCGGCAGTCCCGCCCGCTGCGGCGCCCCGGTCGGAAGGAAGCGGAAGCGAAGCCTCTCCTGAACGCCGAAACGTCCGCGCCGCGGCGCTCTTCTCGGAAGCCGCGGCCGGGAAAAGGCCGCCGCGAAACCGGCGCGGCGGCGCGAAAGCGGGGCATCCCTGAAAAGCCCGCCGTCCGGCCTGTGCCGGCGGCCGCCCCCGGTATTTCCGCTCTCTGCGCCGAATCTGTGAAGGGCACAGGGGTCGGGATAAAATTGCGAAAGCTCACTCCCCCTTTTATGTTAATGTAACATGAGATTTTGTGTTTGTAAAGAAGGCCGCCCTAATAGCGCTATTTCTCCGCGTTATACCGTGCAAAAATTCGGATGCGGAAAAGAGACTCGGGACCGATTGTTTCCGGCGGCAGCTTACGCCGGGGGAAATCCTCCAGATTGTGGAAAAAATCTCCCGTGTTTGCCGCCGCGGCGTATTCAAACGGATCGCCGCCGCATATCGTCTGTGTGACGGCGGTCCCGCAGCGGAAGCGCGGGCGTTTTCCACCGCCGGGCGCGCGCGCCGCCCTGTTGGAACGCGCGCCGCCGGCCGCCGGCGCAGCCGCGCCAATTTCCTGATAAACGGGGAAAAAAAGGGGATTTTCTCTCCCTTTTTGTGGGAAAAAACTACTTTCCGGCACGAATATTCGGAATGTTCCCGATATGGAAGCCGTTTCCTTCAAATGCCGTGTTGGCAGTGTTTATCGGCGCGCAGCCCGCTCTGCGGCACGTAAAATTTCAGTCAAAATTGCTTCTTTTGTACTTTAAAAATGTATGTTTATCCAAAATCCCCCCGCTTAAAATCGTAAATGTGACAAAAATATGAATTTTGCAGGATTGTCCGCCTTGCAATTACAAATCCTTTATGCTAAAGTACACACTAGATTCTGTTTTGGAAGAAGGAGATAAGCAATGGGAATGAGCGTCGTGAAAAACCTGGAGCCCGCCGCGGTGTTCCACTATTTTGAAGAGCTCGACAATATCCCCAGAGGTTCCGGAAACGAAAAGGGCGTCAGCGATTATCTGGTGTCCTTCGCCAAAAAGCACCATCTCGAGGTCACGCAGGACGGGGCGCTGAACGTGCTGATCCGCAAGCCCGGTACCGCGGGCTATGAGAACAGTCCCCGGGTCGTAATTCAGGGCCACATGGACATGGTCTGTGAAAAGCTGCCCTCTGTCAGGCACGACTTTGAAAAAGATCCGATTGAAATGCAGGTAAAGGGCGACATGCTCTATGCCAACGGAACCACTCTGGGCGCCGACGACGGAATTGCCGTCGCCATGGGTCTGGCGGTTCTGGCTTCCGCGGATCTGCCCCATCCCCCCCTGGAGCTGCTGGTCACCACCAGTGAGGAAACCGGTATGGACGGCGCGCACGCGCTGGATCCGAAGCTGGTTACCGGCAGAACCCTGATCAACATCGATTCCGAGGAAGAGGGCATCCTGACCGTCGGCTGCGCGGGCGGCTGCTCCGCAAAAATCACCCTTCCCGTCGTCCGAAAGCCGCTGGAGGCCGGCCGCGCTGTTTTTGCAGTCACGGTAACCGGCCTGAAAGGCGGGCATTCCGGCGCGGAAATTCACAAGGGCCTCGCCAATGCCAACAAGCTGATGGCAAGGCTGCTGGATCGTCTGAACAGTGCGCTCGACCTGCAGCTCTGCTCCGTAAACGGCGGCACCAAGCACAACGCGATCCCCCGTGAAGCGCAGGCGGTTGTTGCCGTTCGCAAGGCGGACGAGGGCAAGCTGCGCGAGGTGGTTTCCTCTTACGATGAACTCTACCGGGATGAATTCAAGGTTTCCGATCCCGGTGTGCGCGTTTTGCTCGCCGCCCCCGAAACCATGCCGAAAAACAGCATGGCAAAAGAGAGCGCATGCGGCGCCATTCATTTCCTGTACCTCATCCCCAATGGGGTTCAAAGCATGAGCATGGACATTCAAGGTCTTGTGGAAAGCTCTCTGAATCTGGGAGTCGTGCTGACAAAGGAGGACAGCATCGAGGCCGTCAGCTCTGTCCGCAGTGCTGTTGGCAGTATAAAAGAGAACATCTTCAACACCATCGTGTCCATCGCTAATCTGACAGGCGGAAAGGTGGTAAGAGCGTCTGCTTATCCGGAATGGCGGTATAATCCCAGCTCCAAGCTCCGTACGGTCTGCGTGGATCTCTACAGGAAGCTCTTTGGCAGGGATCCCGTGGTCACGGCGATTCACGCCGGCCTTGAGTGCGCTCTCTTCGATGAGAAGTTCAACGGGGAGATGGATATGATCTCTATCGGCCCGACGATGGTGGGCGTTCATACCGCCGAAGAGCATCTGAGCATTTCTTCCACCCAGAGAACCTGGCAGTATCTGACCGAGATTCTCAAGTCCCTGCGCTGAGGAAACAGGTTTCCTCCGGGAATCCCTGTTTTCCGGCAACCCAACGTGTCAATAAAAGAAGAGAAGGAAGTATTTTCGTATGAATAAGAAACTTTCCAAGGAGGCCTACGGCGGCGTAGAGGGCAAAAATTACGTCCCCTATCTCAACGGCGGCTCCAAAATCGGCGGCAATCTCGCCGTACTGATTATCGGTATTATCTTAGCGGCCCTGTTTGCAGCCTCCACGGCTTATTCCGGCATGAAGGCCGGCCTGACCGTAGCCGCCGGCATTCCCGGTTCCATTTTGGGCTCTGTTTTTGTGGCAATCTTCGCAAAAGAGAAGGGCCTGCTGGGCAAAACCCTGATTCAGGGCATGTCCAGCGGCGGCGAATCCATCGCCAGCGGCATGATTTTCGTCCTGCCCGCAGTTCTGCTGATTGGCGCAAAGGTCTCCTTCCTGGACGGCTTCCTCGTCGGTGTCGGCGGCTGTCTGTTCGGAATCGGCGGCGCCTCCCTGGTTTACAATTATCTGATTGTTGAAGAGCACGGCAAGCTGATGTATCCCGAATCCATGGCAATTTCCGAAACCCTGGTTGCCTCCGAAGGCGCCAAGGACTCCGTCAAATTCATGGGGATCGGCTTTGCGATCGGCGGCGCCCTGACCGTTGTGACCAGCTCTTTCCTGAACTGCTGCAACAACATTCTGAGCTTCGTCAACGAGAACTTTTACAAATGGAGATTCCAGATGGAAGTCAACCCGCTGCTGCTGGGCATCGGCTTCATTGTCGGCCTGCCCGTCTCCCTGGCGATGTTCGCAGGCTCCATCCTGGCAAACTTCGTAATCATTCCGCTGATCGGCTACTTCGCCGCTTTGGGGACTCACGCCCCCGCAGTGTGGAACAATGCCGCCGTCACTGTGAACAAGATGCAGGTTGCCGACATCGCGGGCAGCTACGTCAAGTACATCGGCGCGGGCATCATGCTCTCCGGCGGCCTGATCAGCGCAATCAAGCTGATCCCCACCGTGGTTGCCTCCATCAGAGAAACCTCTAAGGCCAAGTCCACCGGCGGCAGCGGCGGATCCCAGGAGACCGTCATCATGCTGGGCGGCATCATCATCGGCTTTATCGCCGGCTTCGTGATTTCCGGCGGCAACATCGCCATGGCAATCCTCACCACGATTCTGTCCCTGCTGCTGAGCATGCTGTTCGTCATCGTGTCCGGCCGTCTGACCGGCACCATCGGCACTTCCAACCTGCCGGTTTCCGGCATGACCATCGCCTCGATCGTTCTGGTCACCCTGCTGTTCGTCGGCATGGGCTGGACGGGCAGCGGCGACAACAAGGCCCTGCTGCTGTTCGGCACGTTCATCGTAACCGCAATCACCGCGGCGGGCGGCTATTGCCAGTCCACCAAGGTTTCCTTCATCATCGGCGGCGATAAGAACGAAATGCAGAAATATTTCGCAATTGCGGCCGTCATCGGCGTCGCGGTTGTCACCGGCGTCATCATGCTGCTGGCTCCCCAACTGAAGATGACCGGCGACAATGTGCCGTTCGCACTGCCGCAGGCCAACCTGATGGCAACCCTGACCTCCGGCATTATGTCCGGCAAGCTGCCCTGGGTCATGATCATCTCCGGCGCATTCATGGGTCTTGTATTCTATATGCTGGGCCTGCCTGTTATGACGGTTGCAATCGGCTTCTACCTGTCCATTTCCACCACCTCCATCATCCTGCTTGGCGCTCTGGTCCGTGTTCTGGTCGAGAAGCTCTGCAAGAATGATCACGAGCGTGACGTCAAAGTTTCCAACGGCATCAGCCTTTCCTCCGGCCTGGTGGCAGGCGGTTCCATTATCGGTCTGATCGGCATTATCCTGCAGGTCACCGGCGTGATCCACGGCATCGTTCCCACCGGCTTCGCCGCCGGCAACGGAATGGCATGGATCCTGCTGATTCTGCTGGTTGGCTCCTCCTTCCTCGCAATTATGAAGAGCAAGGTAACGAATGCCCACGTCGAATAACAAAAGGGCGCCGCGTTACGAAAATCTTCTGGACGTCGTGTTCAAGATTTCCGATCACTTGGAATACCGGATTGATAAGACCGGATATGTGGTAGTTGTCGAAAAACAGCACCACAAGCTTCAGGACTTTTGCAGAAAGCTGAAAATGCGGATCCCTGAGGAACGGACTATCACGATGGATGAGTTCGGAAGTTTCGTCTTTCAGCAGATCGACGGCCGTAAAACGGTTCGTGAGATTGGCGAAATACTGGAAGCCCAGTACGGCGACCGGGTAAAACCTCTTTATGAGCGGCTTTCGCTGTTCATGGAGATGCTTGAGCAAAAGTCTCATTATATTGTGAGAGTCAAATGATTCCGGCGTTCTGACAACCGTATCAAACGCGGCGGGCACTTCTTTGAAGTGTCCGCCGCGTTTTTACCGGATACGATACCATCTCTGCCGTACCGAAAAGGGGAAGGCGCGCGGCAAAGCCAGCGGGCACCGCCCTTGATACGGCAAAATCAATTCTCCCGCGCCCGCGGACAATCCGCCGGAGGAAATTTCCTCCGGCGGATTGTTTTTTTCCCTCTCTGCGCGGCAGCCGGGTCCCGGTTACTGCTGTCCTTTCAGGAATTTCTGAAAGGCGGTCTTTACGGCATCCTGTTTGTCGGAGAGGATCAAAACCGCATAGCGGCCGCTGGTAAAGATCTGCGCGCCGTCAATCCGGGGCAGCTGGGACGGATCATACTGCTCATACAGCGCCCGGCGCCTCTCCATGTGCTCTTTCAGGGAGCGCTCGGCTGCTTTTACATCCGCTGCGTCTTTCACGGCAATTACCGCAATCTCATCCGCATGTTGGTTGCCGTCGGCGGCATACGCCATGAAAAAATTATCCACTTTCCCATAATCCAACGTGGAAAGGTATGCAAACTGCGTCTTTGCGCTCTTGTCGCTTCCATCCGCCGCGGACATCTCCGGCAGGCCCTTATCCGCCGCCAGCATTGCCTCCCGCAGTTCGCCCATATCCGCTGTCTTATCCGCGGCACTGTTCGCCCCGCAGCCTGCAAGAGCGGTCAGGACGCATGTCACGGCGCACAGCAGGAGCATCCATCTTTTATAACGTTTCATTTTCTCTCGCCTCCGCCGTCTGTCAGCCGTTCATGCCGCCGGCGTAATCCCCGCCGTCCGGTTGCACGAGGTTTTCCGCCAGGCGGCCAAAAGCGATATCGTTTTGGGGGCTCACGCCATTAACGCCGGACGGCTGCCGGATTTAAGCAAGAACGACAACGACTTTTATTTTATCCGCCGCCAC
>JBFLFX010000115.1:0-6486 GCA_041859815.1 Dysosmobacter sp.
CACTCCAAAAAGTACCCCGGCGTAGACTGCCCGGGCCGGTTTGCCATGATCTGCTGCGCCAACGACATCACGTTCTTCGGTATTTTGGCTCACGGCGAGGGACTGAGGCGGTACAAAAACCGGGACTGGGTGAAAATCACCGCCGTTATGAACGTGGAAGAACACCCCGCCTATCAGGGAAAAGGCCCTGTACTGAACATCACGGAAATCTCCCAGTGCGAAAAGCCCAAAGAGGAAGTCGTTTCCTTCTGATTTTAAGATACATTTTGTAATATTACGTCGAAAAAATCCCCTCTGTTGTCGTTCTCCGGCGAAACAGAGGGGGTTTTTTCGTGCTGTCCATTCGGAATCTTGCTTTTCTGAAACAAAGCACTATAATGAAAAATACTGTGTTATAATGATAGTCAAATTGCGATTCCGCACGGAAAGGACGCGCGTTTTTTTGAAAAAAGCAAAAAAAGCGAAGTGGGTTCCCCGTTATCAGTGGGGGCTGTTCCCGTCTCTGCTACTGGCGGTTCTGCTGACCGGCATTTCCACGATTCTCTGTCTGTGGGTGCAGCCCAACAGCCTGCGCTCCGTTCTCGCCGTTTTTTATCATCAGCCGCTGCTGATCGTCCTGAACTGTCTGCCCATCGGCGCGCTGATTGTGGCGTTTTCCTGTCTGTTCCAAAATGTGTTTTCCGCTGCCGCGCTGGTGGGGACCTGCTGCGCGTTTTTGTCCCTCGCCAACCGAATTAAGCTGGTGGTGCGGGACGAACCTCTGTTTCCCCGGGACTTCACCCTTTTAAAAGAGGCCGCCAACGCCACGGGGGAGTATCATATCAGCTGGCCCTGGGTGGTAATCGGCGCCATTATTGTCTTTTGTCTCCTGATGAAATTCTGCGCCCGCATCATCGGCTGCAGGCCGCTGCCCGTGCTGGGGAAGCTGAGAAACCGGATCATCGGCACGCTGGGCTGCGTGGGAATTTTAATCGCGCTGATTTTCACGCTGTTCGCCTCCAACACGCTTTACAGCTCCTTCAAAGTTTCCAACCCCTATTATATCCCGGCCGTTTTTAACGAGCTGGGCTTTCCCTACTGCTTCTGCCACAACTTTACCACCTATGCCGTGGACAAGCCGGACGGCTTCAAAAAATCCACCGCCGCCGCCTGGGACGCGGGGGAAAAGTCCGATCCCTCCGGCACAAGCAAAAAAGTCAACGTTATCATGATTCAAAACGAGGCGTTTTCCGACCTGACGGACGCCGATGTATTCACCTATTCCAGCGCCAACGACCCGCTGAAAAATCTCCACGCCGTGCAGAAGAGCGCGCACTGCGTCTCCGGCCACATTGTGGTTCCCGGTTTTGCCGGCGGCACCGCCAACACGGAGTTTGACGTGCTGACAGGTATGCAAACCAATGCCCTGTCCGCCACCACCACTTCCGCCTTCCGGGCGGTAAACCGCAATCTGGACAGCTTGTTCCGGATCTACGACGCAGACGGCTATACCACCACCTTCATGCATCCCGGCTTCAGCTGGTTTTATAACCGGGAAAACGTCTACCGGTGGCTGGGCGCACAGAAAATTCAGTTTGCCGCCGACATGAAAGGCTTAAAAACCAAGGGCTCCTGGGTCACCGACGACTCCATGGCCACGCAGATTGAAAAGCAGTTTCAAACCACCACCGCCGCCGGCAAAAATCTTTTCAATGTGACGGTGACCATTCAGAACCATATGGCCTATACGGCCGACAAATACGGCCCGGGTTATCACTTTCCGCCGGTGCAGACCTCCGCAAACCTTACGGCCGACGCCAGAACAATGCTGAGCGTTTACATTGAGGGCGTCCGGGACGCGGACGCCATGCTGGGCCGTCTAACCACTTACTTTGCAGAGTCCGACAAGCCGGTGGTGCTGGTGTTCTGGGGCGATCACCTGCCGTATCTGGGTGACAATCAGCTCTGCTACCGGGAGCTGGGTCTGGACGCCGGAAAGGACGAGAGCCAGCGGGCGGATGCGCTGGCCTCCTACAAAACGCCGTTTGTCATTTGGAGCAACGCCGCCGCGGCAAAAAAGCTGAACTGGGATCACGCCGTGAAATCGCTGGGCCTGACGGGAAATAACACCATCAGCGCCTGTTATCTGGGCGCCACTACCCTGCAGCTCACCGGGCGCGGCGGGGAAAGCCCCTGGTTCCGTTATCTCACGCAGGTGCGCCAGTCCCTTCCGGTCATTCAGAAAAAGCTCTGTTTGACGGGAGACGGCAAGGTTACCGCCCTGTCAAGCCTGCCGGCCAAGGAAACGGAGCAGATTTCCAGACTGCGCTGCTGGAGCTACTATAAGCTCCGCTATAAACGGATTAAATGATGCGCCGGAAAAGCCGTGAAGTCGCGTTTTGCGGTGTGCTGGCCGCGTTAGCCTCCGCAATTTTGCTGCTGGGCGGCGTGATTCCCGCCGCGACCTACTGCTGTCCAATTCTCGCCATGATTGTGCTGCTGCCCGTTCTGGAGGAATTTGGGACACGCATGGCCTGGACGGCGTATGTGGCGGTGTCCATTCTGGCGCTGCTGCTGGTGGCGGATAAGGAAACGGCGGCAGTCTATGTGTTTTTCGGCGGTTACCCCATGATACAGCCCCTGCTGAACCGTATCCGCCTGCGGGGGGTTCGTCTGACGGCGAAGCTGGCTTTCTGCAATCTGACTGTTTTTGCCCTCTATGCGCTGCTGCTCAACCTCTTCGCGCTGAATGCGGTGGTACAGGAGTTTCAGGGAATGTCCCGGGCATTTTTTATCGTGCTGCTCCTTCTGGGAAATTTTCTGTTTCTTGCCATGGATCTGGCGCTGGCGCGGATGCGGCTTCTCTGGAACAAGAAACTGCGGAAAATTTTCTTCCCCCGCGGCTGACGCTTTTAAAGGCTCCCGGCGCAGACCTCTGCACCGGGAGCCTCGGCCTGTCAACGAACCGTTGCGCTCAAGCTGCAAGAGCGGCAGGCGTTTGTATAGAGCGAGTAAATACAAGCCAAAATTGAGAAAAACAAGGGCTATCCCAAGCCCATGCTGCTGACTTTTTCAGATTCATGGCAGCATATTTTTAAACAGGGCCTAGGGGAAAGCGCTGGCATACAGTCGGTCGCAGCCCGTTACGCGTTCTATCTTTTGCAGCAGATAATCCTTTGGTACCAGCGCGTCGATGTCCACCATCGCTACTTCTCGTCGGTTATCTTTATTTCGCGCTTCCTCTTTTTAAACCGCCTGCCGTCTCCTTATGATAACAAAAAGCCCCTTTTGGCGACCTTTTGACAGGTTGAAGCGAAGCCAAAACAATTTTGTTTTGGCTTCGCTTCTTTCAGGATTCCATATGCTTGCCCAAAAAAGCTGCGGCGGTTTGCGCCAGTTTATATTCCGTCTCACCGGTGTGGACGCCGCTCTGCCCAATCAGCAGCACCAGCCCCAGCAGATCCCCCTCCGAAAGAATCGGGGCCGCCACCAGCGCAATCAGATTTCCGGAACCGTCGGTGACGGAGAGCGGCGCGCCGTCGGGGCTGTATTGATAGACTTTTCGCCCCTCCATGATCTGTTCCAGATCCGGCAGAATCCGTCTGCTCAGCAGCTCCCGGCGCCCGCCGCCCGCCACGGCTACCACCGTGTCACGGTCGCTGATGGCGCAGATAAGGCCGGTGCTTTTATTCAGCGTCTCACAAATTTGCGAGGCAAACTCCTCCACACCGCCCAGAAGAGAGTATTTCTTAAAAATTATTTCGCCTTCGCGACTGGTATAAATCTCCAGTGGGTCCCCCTCACGGATACGCATGGTACGGCGGATTTCCTTGGGAATGACAACCCGCCCCAAATCGTCGATGCGCCGTACAATCCCAGTTGCTTTCATCAAAATCATCCTTCCTGTTTCGGATCATGTGTCTGTCGGCGAAGCGGAACAGAAACGGCAGCCCGCACTGCGCTTGGGCCGGTACCGGGCAAGCCGCCTTCCTGTATTTCCCTTGACAGAAATTAGTATTCGCAGTTTCCCCGAGGCTATGCACACAAGACGCGGCCGAAATTGCGGATTTTTTATAAATTTTCGGGAGGGCGGAGCCGGCGGATTGTCTTCGGCAGACCGCGGCAAAGCTTGGCTTCCGGCCAGCCGGAAGCCTTTTTGAAACAGCAGTCTCTTCGTGAAAAACAATAAACAGCTCCGAAGGAAATAGCAGCTGAGCAGAGATGCACGGATTTTACAGGGATTCGGCAATTAAACAGAGGCGGGTTTCCCCGAAAGTTTTGTGCAGAATCACGGAAAAATCTTGATTCGGAAAGAAATGGGCGTATAATTAAACATAATAAATTGGCGGAAAGCGGGGAAAGAGGGGACAGGCATGCGCTATCTGGCGCACAGAGATGACAGCGGGGAGCGGGAGCAGACGATTTTGGAGCATCTTCGGGGAACCGCCGCGCTTGCGGCGGAATTTGCGGAGCCGTTTGGCGCTGCGGACGAGGCGCGGCGCTGCGGGATGTTGCACGATATCGGAAAGTATTCGGACGCATTTCAGCGCAGGCTGAACGGCTCTCCCCAGCGGGTGGATCACTCCACGGCCGGCGCGCTGGAGGCATTTTATAATCAGCCGCCGGATATACCGGCGGCTTTCTGTGTGGCGGGGCATCACGCCGGCCTTCCGGACGGGGGAACCCGCGGCGACCGTGCGGGCGCCCCGACGCTTTGGGGCCGCGTACGGCGCCGGGCGGGACAGGGAATTGAAGATTACAGCGCTTTCAGAGACGAAGTGGAGATTCCGGCAAACGGCAGACTGCCGCGGGAATTTGTGCAGTCCCGCGAAAGCGCTTTTTTCTTTATAAGGATGCTTTTTTCCTGTCTGGTGGACGCGGATTTTCTGGACACCGAGCATTTTATGGAGCGCGGCGCGGCGGAACGCGGCGGCTTTCCCCCGCTGGAGGAATATCGGAAAAAGCTCCGGGCGTACATCCAGCCGTGGCTGGAACATCCGAAGGGGAAACTGGGGGAGAAGCGGTGTGAGATTTTACGGGCCGCCCTCCGGGCCGGATCGGAAAACCCCGGAATCTTCACCTTCACCGCGCCCACCGGCAGCGGAAAGACCGTCTCGTCCATGGCGTTTGCGCTGGCGCACTCCAAAGCCCGCCGGCTGCGGAGGGTCATTTACGTCATTCCGTACTGCAGTATTCTGGAACAGACGCAGGGCGTGTTTGAAGAGATATTCGGTCAGGGCAGCGTGGTGGCACACTACGCGAATGTGGACTACGGGACGGAGGAGGGCAGAAAAGGCGGCGAGCAGGATCGGCGGTATCTCGCCGCCGAGAACTGGGACGCGCCGGTGATTCTCACCACGACGGTGCAGTTTTTTGAATCGCTGTATGCCAATCGTCCCTCCCGCTGCCGGAAGCTTCACAATCTGGCGGAGAGCGTTCTGATCTTCGACGAGGCGCAGATGCTGCCGCCGGCTCTGCTGCGGCCCTGCATAAGCGCCATCGGGGAGCTGACTGCGCACTATGGGTGCAGCGCCGTACTCTGCACGGCCACGCAGCCTGCGCTGGACGGCGTGTTTCAGGAGACGGCCCGCCGCTGGGCAAACGGCGCGGTGCCGGGCGGCGGATTGCCGGAGGAGAGGCTGGCCGGATTTCAGAAAAAATTTGCTCCCCGGGAGATTTGCCCGCGGCGGGCGGAGCTGTACCGGGAGTTTCGCCGGGTGCGCTATGCGCCCGCGGGAACATTCACGGATGACGAGCTGGCGGAGCAGCTTGAACAAGAGGACCGGGTGCTGTGCATTGTCAATCGCCGGGATCAGGCCCAGACGCTGTTTGCAAAACTGCGCGGGGAGGGGACGTTTCACCTCTCCACCGCCATGTGCCCCGCCCATCGGCGGGACAAACTTCTGGAAATCCGAGGGCGTCTTGCACGGCATGAAACGTGCAGGGTAATCTCCACCAGCCTTGTGGAAGCCGGCGTGGACGTGGATTTCCCCGTTGTCTGGCGCGCGCTGGCGGGACTGGACTCCATTATTCAGGCGGGCGGGCGCTGCAACCGGGAGGGAGTGCCGGGAAAAATCAACGGCGTGGTTCATATTTTTGAAAGCGACCGGCCCGCGCCGCGGATGCTGGCGCAGAATATCGCGGCGGCAAAGTATGTCTTGGAACAATATGACGACCTTGCCGCTCCGGAGGCGGTGAGCGCCTACTTTCAGGAGCTTTTTTATGTGGAGAAGGGCATGGACGCGCTGGACGCGCCGGAAATTCTGAAGCTCTGCGCCAAGGACACCCTGCCGTTTGCGGAAGTCGCGGATAAGTTTCAGATGATTAACAATCTTCAGTATACGGTGTATATCCCAAAGGACGGCGGCGAAATGCTACTGGCCGAGCTGAAACGGTTCGGGCCCAGCCGGAATCTGATGCGAAAGCTGGGACAGTATGCCGTGGGCGTCTATCCCGATCACTATGCCGCCCTGCGCGGAGCCGGGGCAATTTGTGAAATTGCCAAAA
>JBFLFX010000116.1:0-6451 GCA_041859815.1 Dysosmobacter sp.
AGGAGTTCAGACGCACCGGCGCCATTGACCGGACCGTGCTCTTTACAAACCTCGCCAACGACCCCGCCGTGGAGCGCATCAGCACCCCCCGCATGGCTCTGACCGCCGCGGAGTATCTGGCCTTTGAAAAGGATATGCACGTGCTGGTCATCCTGACGGACATCACCAACTACGCCGAGGCCCTGCGCGAGGTCTCCGCCGCCAAGAAGGAGGTTCCCGGCCGCCGCGGATTCCCCGGCTATCTGTACACCGACTTGGCAACCATGTACGAACGTGCCGGCCGCCGCTTGGGCTACCCGGGCTCCATTACCCTGATTCCCATTCTGACCATGCCGGAGGATGACAAGACGCACCCGATTCCCGACTTGACCGGCTATATCACGGAGGGACAGATTATCCTGTCCCGCAGCTTGTATCGCAAGGGCATTAACCCGCCGGTGGATGTGCTGCCGTCGTTGAGCCGTCTGAAGGACAAGGGCATCGGAAAGGGCAAGACCCGTGAGGATCACGCCGATACCATGAACCAGCTGTTTGCCGCGTATTCTACCGGCAAGGACAACAAGGAATTGATGTCTATTCTGGGTGAGGGCGCGCTGACCAAGACGGATTTGCTGTACGCCGAATTTGCGGACGAGTTTGAAAAGCGTTATGTGAATCAGGGCTATGATGAAAACCGCTCTATTGAGGAGACACTGGATCTGGGATGGCAACTGCTGAGCATCCTGCCGAAATCTGAGATGAAACGTATCAAACCGGAGCTGCTCGAAAAGTATTGGCCGAAGAAAGCATAAGGAGGGGGTTGCATGGCTAACATCACGGTGAACCCCACCCGTATGGAGCTGACCCGCCTGAAGGGAAAACTAAAAACCGCGCGGCGCGGCCACAAGCTGCTGAAAGACAAGCGGGACGAGTTGATGAAGCAGTTTCTTGACACGGTCCGGGAGGTGCGCTCTCTCCGTGCGGAGGTGGAAGACGAGCTAATGACGGTTCACAATTCCTTCACGGTAGCGTCCGCGCTGATGTCCTCCGAGGCGATGGAGCAGGCACTGCTCTATCCCAAGCAGAGCGTGGAACTGACCATGACCACCAAGAATATCATGTCGGTCAACGTCCCTATTTATAACTTTCAGACAAAGACAAAGTCCGACAGCGATATTTACCCTTACGGCTTCGCGGCAACGTCCGGGGAATTGGATACTGCCGTGGACGCGCTGAGCGGCGTCTTTCAGAAGATGCTGAAGCTGGCACAGGAGGAAAAAGCAGCGCAGCTGATGGCACAGGAGATTGAAAAGACCCGCCGGCGTGTGAATGCGCTGGAATATGTGGTCATTCCCAATACGCAGGATGCTATCCGCTATATCACCATGAAGCTGGATGAGAACGATCGTTCCACCACCACCCGGCTGATGAAGGTGAAGGACATGCTGCTGCAAGAGGCCATCGAGGAGCAGCGGGCGCGGGATGCCAATATTATCAAGGCTTACAGGGCGGAAAGCTGAATTGATGCATTTGATCATGCGGCTGTTCGGCCCAATTTAAAGAGAAAAGGCGGTATTCCCTCTTATTTTGAGGGGATACCGCCTGATAATTTAAGAGGATGTCTCCATCCACTTCCTGCTGCATTTTCTGCTAAACTGCAGCTTATTGCCTTTACAGCGCTTCCACAAAAAACTGTAAAAGGGCCGGGCTGTCTGCTGCGTTGTTGCCGGAGCACGGGCTTGCAGCCCGCCACTTTCTGCCGCTTCTTTTTCCGCATTTCCTCTGTGGAGTCGCTGGAGTCAAATTTTCAGATGAGGCTGTGGGAGAGAGGTTGATTCTCAAAGCACAGAGTCAGTTCTCCAACGTCAAGAACAGACCCAGTAACCAAACGGAGGTATCTACTTCGTTTTTCATATCGGCGTCCAATGGATTTGCCGTACTTTTTCACAATTTGTATTTTTTCCAAAAGTGTGTTATACTAATTGTATATAAATGGGACAAAATCCGGGAATCTATCTCGTACGAAGGAGGACAATTTGTGAAAAACAGGAAAATCAACGTCGCCATCGGTTTTGCCACCGGCAGAAAACACTTTCAAAGGGTTCTGAGAAACTATGTGTTTAACTGGCTGGAGTCAAACCTCACTTCCAACGAAAAAGTCGGCCTCAATTTATATGTCGCTTATGATCTTGATTACCGAGGAACGAAGAGGACGGATTATACGAGGATTAATCCTGAGATTTCACAGTACCTCGATCATACCAGTTTTATCGGCAAGCAAGAAGTGGATGCGACAAAACAGTCTTTGGTAAACGCCGGAACGGTGAGCATGGAAGAGGCCAACATGCTTTTTGGAAGAGGGTATGCGGCCCAGCGAAACATCATCCTGTATTCCGCTATGAGGGATCAAATGGACTGTCTGCTGTTTTTGGATGACGACGAGTATCCCATCGCCGCGACCAAGAACAGGGACATGGTCATCTGGGGCGGGCAGCATGTGCTGAAAGCCCATTTGCAGAGCATCAAAGACGCAGATATTACTTATGGATATCACTGCGGGTACATTTCTCCCATTCCGTATATCGAGTTCAACGACGATCTGACGGAGGATCGCTTCCGCCAATTTATCCAAGCCATCAGCAACGATATTGTGAATTGGGACTCTATCCGCCAGGTGATGAATCACGGGGGCGTCACCTATGCGGATACCGACGTCCTGATCGACCGCAAAACGCTGGAAGTTCCGGAAATCAATCATGCCAAGTTTATCTCGGGTTCCAATCTGTGCATTAATCTTACCCACACCAACCGTGTGTTTCCGTTTTACAACCCGCCCGGAGCGCGGGGCGAGGATACGTTTTTGGGTACCTGTCTGAGCCGGAGAAAAGTTGTGCGGGTTCCCTGCTATACGTTTCACGACGGGTTTTCCGCTTATAATCACCTGCTTTCCGGGGTTTTACCGACGAGCTTGAAGTTTATTAAACCGGATTCCGAACAGATTATTCAGCGATTTTATCACGCCTGCATTGGCTGGATCCGGTATAAGCCTCTTTTGATGTATATTACCGACAGGGACAATTACCGTACGGAAATTTCCGACATGACGAAGCGGTTAAACGAGACGCTGCCGGCGATTTGCCGGTATTTTGGGACGCAGGCTTTCATGAATATCCTCAAAGAGCTGAAAAAATATGACCGGGCTGTTGAAAAGCATTTTTGCGCCTTTGAGGGAGCCAAGCAGGCCTGGGCAAAGGTCATGGCGGAGCTGTCGTAAAGTCCGTTTACAGAATTTGCCGCTTGCACAATCCAACGGAAGAAAAAATACCCTGCTTCGGCTTTACTCCGGGACGGGACATTTCTTGTATTTTCTAAATTTTCATGTTGACAATCAAGTGAATCTGAACACTTGAACTTAAAATTCACAGCGGTTTTTCGGCATGGTGAGAGCCTTTTAAAACAACTGACGTTTAAGACTTGGACAAGAGCGGCACAGAATCTCCGCTTTGCCGGTGAGTTTATGAGGTACATCCTCCAACGGGAGGGAACTAATCAAATTAGGAACGGTACGGCTTTGGCCGTGCCGTTCCTAATTTGACTGTCCTATGCCATAGACCTTTCCTCCGGCGTTGGTCACAGAGGCAAAATGCTACAGGATCAGCAGCAGGCCCAGCGCAATCAGCAGTTCCTCGTCCGCGTCTTCTTCAAAAAGTAGGAACAGCAGCAGAAGAAGGAGCAAATCACCGGTGTCCACGTGCTCCAGATGCAGATGATCCAACAGCCGCCGCACGGTCTGAGAACTGTGTTTGTCGGAGTTTGGGGCAGGAGGGGGTTCTGGCGGACGCCGGGGAGGGGCGTCTTTCCAGGAGAAAAAATTTTGATTGGGTTGATAAGAATTTTCCTCTTGCGGAATACAGGTGTAAGTTCCGTGATCATTGCGGACGTAGCGATTGTACACCTCTATCCCTCCCAATCGGTTATGAATTTTTTTCCGACATGTATAATTCGCGCCAGCTGTAAGGCGCGCTCCACCTTTTCCTGACGCTGTGCGTTCAAATAGGGACGAAGCGCATACAGAAGCTGCCGTGCCCGACTGTTCTGTTGACCGTTCAGTTCTTTCAGCAGCGGTGCGAACTTTGCGATCAATTTTGGATCCAGCGGCATAGCAGCGCTTGCCGGGGCTTCCTGTCCTGGGGACGGAGGCGGATCCGGCTGGGGGGCGGCCTCTCCTGTTTTTTCCTGTGCAGAGAGCGTTTTGGCAAACTGCATGATTTGTGCCATACTGTCGGGATTGGAGAGCAGCGCATTCAGTTTTTCATCAAATTCCGACACGCCGCCGCCACCTTTCCTATTTTTGCAGCGATTGATTGATGCGTTCTATCAGTCTGGCTCCTTCTGGATTCTGCATGATGCGGGAGATCATTCGCATGATTTGACCGGTGTCGCCCGAGGCGGCGCTTTGTGTGGCCCGCTGTAAAGTTCCACCGTTGTCCTCCTGCGTAAGTAAGCGCAGTAAATCCTGCCCGTCCTGGGATTCAAAAAGGGATTGCACGGCACTTGGATTACGCTTCAGCGATGCCAGCGTCTGCTTGATTTTTTCGTCCATGAAGGCCTCCTATTAATTCAGTTTGCGTGTTTGTTCAGTCTCAGTATATGTGCCGAACATGAAAAATGTGCCTGTGCAAGGCACAAGCACACTGTAATCTCAGCGCGTTTTCCCGGTATCGCAGTCACTTTTCAATGGGCAGCCCTCGCATTTTGGCGACCTTGCGGCGCAGGTATCCCGGCCGAACAGGACCATCCGGTGACAAAAATCGGAGGATTCCTCCGGCGGAAGAACCTGACGAAGCTGACGCTCTACCTGAAGCGGATCCTTGCTGCCGTCGGTGATGCCCAGCCGTCCCGTAATACGGATGCAGTGGGTATCGCAGACGTAAGCAGGCTGGTGAAAAATATCACCGAGAATGAGATTCGCGGTTTTTCGCCCGACGCCGGGCAGGGAAATAAGTTCTTCCATGGTTCCCGGAACTTTTCCGTCAAAATCTGAAATCAGCCGTTGCGCGCAGGCGACGATATCCCGCGCCTTGCCGTTAAAAAAGCCGCAGGAATGAATATATTCGCCGACCTCCTGCGGATTGGCATCCGCAAAGCTCTCCAGTGTCGGGAACCGCGAATACAAAGCGGGCGTTACCTGATTGACGCGCGCATCGGTACATTGTGCGGACAGGCGCACTGCAAACAACAACTCATAATCCTTTTTGTAGGGAAGAGAGCAAAGCGCTTCCGGATAGATTTCCCTCAGGGTTTCAATAATGCGGCGTACCGCAGCTTTAGATTTCACAGCAGCTACCTCCGGGAGAATTTTATAGTTCCTCTTCAGTATACCAGAAAAGATCGCAAAATTCGAGTGAAAATATTATAGAAAAGCGGGAACATCTGTGCTATATTAATAAGGTATCGATATGGAAAGGAAGTGTGACGGTGAACAGACCGCTGGCGGATGAAATTCGTCCCAAAACGCTGGATGAGGTTGTGGGACAGCGGCACCTCATTGGCCACAACGCAGTTCTGCGCCGCCTGATTGAAAGCGGCGCTTCTGCAAATATGATTTTTTACGGTCCGCCGGGAACTGGGAAAACCACCATCGCCAATATTATTGCGGCGCGGACGCAGAAAACACTGTACCGCCTGAATGCTACCACGGCTTCCCTGCAGGACATCAAGAATATCATTGCCGACGTGGGGACGCTGATGGCGCCCGGCGGGATTTTGCTCTATCTGGATGAGATTCAGTATTTTAATAAAAAGCAGCAGCAGAGCTTGCTGGAGTTTATGGAAAACGGCCAGCTGACGCTGATTGCCTCTACCACGGAAAACCCATATTTTTATATTTACAGCGCGCTGCTGTCCCGTAGCACCGTGTTTGAGTTTAAGGCGGTTACCGCCGCGGAAGTCCGGCCGGCGGTGGATCGCGCGCTTCAGGCGGAGCGGGAACGCACGGCGCTTCCCCTTGCGTGGGAGAACGGTGTCCCCGCGCAGATTTCGGAGGCCTGCGGCGGAGATGTGCGCAAGGCGATCAATGCCGTAGAGCTGCTCTGTCAATCCGCACGGCCCGTCAACGGCAGACTTTTTCTGACAAGTGAAGATGCTTCACAGGTTTCACAGCGCAGCGCCATGCGCTATGATCGGGACGGAGACGCCCACTATGATATCCTGTCTGCACTTCAAAAATCCATTCGCGGTTCCGATCCGGATGCGGCGGTGCATTATCTGGGGAGGCTTCTGGAGGCGGGCGATTTGATCTCCCCCTGCCGCAGACTTCTGGTCATAGCGGCGGAGGACATCGGGCTTGCCTATCCGCAGGCGATTGTGGTGACAAAGGCCTGCGTAGATGCCGCCATGCAGTTGGGGCTGCCGGAAGCGCAGCTTCCGCTGGCGGAAGCTGCGCTGTTGCTGGCCACTGCGCCAAAATCCA
>JBFLFX010000117.1:0-6372 GCA_041859815.1 Dysosmobacter sp.
CTCCGCAGGTATTTTAACCGCTCCTCCAGCGTCCGGAGGGACGTATCGTCCATGGCGCCGTGCATCTCCTTGCGGTAGCGGGCGATAAAGGGAATGGTGTTGCCCTCGTCCAGCAACTGCACCACATTGGCCACATGCCGGGGCTCCTTGCCCAGTTCCCCTGCGATTCGTTCAATGATATCCTGCATATTCCGATTCCTTTCCGAGCATCTTTTTATCAGATGTTCCCAGTTTACCACAGTTTTCTCTGAATTGAAAAGTACTCTATTATTAGTAAATCTACTGACAGATATTATTACTTTGTTCTTTACTTATACTTGTAAAGTCATTATAATAAATACTGTTTGGTCGGTATAGGTCAACCTATTCCGAGAAAGTCCAATATGGAGGTTATATGATGTCACACTGCGCAATCGTTGGAATCAACTGGGGCGACGAGGGCAAGGGCCGCATGGTGGATTTGATCACCGGCGGCTATGACGTGGTCATCCGCTATCAGGGCGGCGGCAACGCCGGCCACACCGTCGTCAACGAATATGGAAAATTTGCACTGCATCTGCTGCCCTCCGGGATCTTCCGCAAGGGCGTGATGAACGTACTGGGCAACGGCGTGGCGCTGGACGCCGAGAGCCTGTGGAATGAAATGGAGACTGTCCGCGTGCAAGGCGTCTCTCTGACGCCGGAAAATCTGCGCATCAGTGACCGCGCCTCCCTGCTTCTGCCGTGGCACCGGGATCTGGACGGTTTGGAGGAGGCGCGGCTTGCCGACAAAAAATACGGCTCCACCAAGCAGGGCATCGCGCCGTTTTATTCTGACAAATATCAAAAAAAGACCGTTATGGCCGGTGAGCTGCTGTATCCTGCGTATTTGAAGGCGCATCTGGCCGATCTCCTGGAGTGGAAGAACCTGACGCTTCAAAAGGTATACGGCGCCAGAGGCTATACCATGGACGATCTGATGGAGTGGGTCAAAAACTACGGTGAGAAGATCAAGCCGTATCTCTGCAACACCACCGCGCTGCTGCGGGATGCGCAGAAGGCGGGCAAGAAGTTCCTGTTTGAGGCCCAGCTGGGCGCTCTGCGGGATCTGGACTACGGCATTTATCCCTACACGACTTCCTCCAACCCCGTGGCAGCATACGCCCCCGTGGGCTCCGGCCTTCCCTCTGTCAAAATCGGCGAGGTCATCGGCGTGGTAAAAGCCTACTCCACCTGCGTGGGCGAGGGTCCCTTTACCTGCGAGTGGTTCGGTGACAAAGCCGAAGAGCTCCGCAGAGCGGGCGGCGAATACGGCGCAAAGACCGGCCGGCCGCGCCGCGTGGGTCCCATCGATCTGGTCGCCACCCGCTACGGCGTGGAGATGCAGGGCGCCACCAGTCTGGCGCTGACCAAGCTGGACATTCTCAGCTATATGGAGAAAATCCCCGTCTGTACCCATTATGTTCTTAACGGTAAGCAGACCGACGAGTTCCCGTTCCCCGCCGCGCTGAGCGACGCAAAGCCCGTGGTGGAATACGTCCCGGGCTGGAAATGCGACATCTCGGGCGTCCGCAGGTGGGAGGATCTGCCCCGGGCCGCCCGGGAGTATGTGGAGCTGATTGAAAAGGCCGTGGGCTGCCGCATCGGCTATGTGTCCGTCGGCCCGGAGCGCGACTCCATCATCATCCGGTAATCATTCAGGGAGAAGCAGGGTTCCTTTGAAAATTCTCCGCCGCCCGTCTGCGAGCCGGGGAACACCGCCCGCGGCGGCCGTGCCGGGGTGTTTCCGGCGGGCATACGTCCCGAAAATGATCAAAGTTTATCCGCCCGCGGCGGATAAACCCCTGTGAGACCTATCTTTTTGCCTCCGGCGAAAGTCCTGTCGCTAACGGAGGCGCCTCAGGAGGGCGCCTCCATTTTTTTGGAAAGGTTGATCGATTTATGAGGAAAGACCGCTATGAATCCCCGCTGGCGTCCCGCTACGCCTCCGATTATATGCTGCACCTGTTTTCCCAGGACGTCCGGATTCAGACGTGGCGGAAGCTGTGGGTGGAACTGGCGCGCGCCGAACATGATCTGGGGCTTCCCATCACACAGTCGCAGGTGGACGAGCTTGCCGCCCATATCACCGACATCGACTATGAGGCGGCGGCGCAGCGGGAAAAGGAAGTCCGCCACGATGTCATGGCCCACGTATATGCCTATGGCAAAGCCGCTCCCTCTGCCGCGGGCATCATCCATCTGGGCGCCACCAGCTGCTATGTCACCGACAACGCCGACATCATCCTCTATCGGGACGGCCTGCGCCATCTCCGGGGAGAGCTGCTGGCGGTTCTCCGGAACCTCTCCGTTTTCGCCGATCAATATAAGGCGACCCCCACCCTGGGCTACACGCACTACCAGCCCGCCCAGCTGGTAACGGTGGGCAAGCGCGCCACCCTCTGGATGCAGGACTTGCTGAGCGATCTGGAGGAGCTGGATTTTGTCCTCGCCCACATCAGATTTCTGGGCTGCCGCGGCACCACCGGCACGGAGGCCAGTTTTCTGGATCTCTTTAACGGCGACGGCGGGAAGATCGACGAGATGAACCGCCGTATCGCCGCCGCGTTCGGCTTTGACCGCTGCTTTGCCGTCTGCGGCCAGACCTATCCCCGCAAATTCGACAGCCGGGTGCTGAACTGCCTGTCCTCCATTGCCCAGAGCTGCTACAAATTCGCCAATGATCTGCGGCTTTTGCAACATGACCGCCAGATTGAAGAGCCGTTTGAGAAAAGCCAGATCGGCTCCTCCGCCATGGCCTACAAGCGCAATCCCATGCGCAGCGAGCGCATCTGCTCTTTGTCCCGCTATCTGATGGCGGACGCGCAGAACGCCTCCATGACTGCCTCCGTGCAGTGGCTGGAACGCACGCTGGACGACTCCGCCAACCGCCGGATTTCCCTGCCGGAGGGCTTTCTCTGCGCCGACGCCGTGCTTCGGCTGATGCAGAACGTCACGGACGGCTTGCACGTCAACGAGCGGGTGGTGGATGCCGCCTGCCGCGAATATCTGCCGTTCATCGCCACGGAAAACCTGATGATGGAGGGCGTGAAGCGCGGCGGCAACCGCCAGGAGCTGCACGAGATCATCCGGGAATGCTCCATGGAGGCCACCGCCAACATGAAAGAAGGGAAACCCTGTGATCTGCTGGCGCGTCTTTCCGCCCGGGGCTCCTTCAACATGACGGAGGCCGAGATGGGCGAGCTCTTGGAACCGAAACTGTATATCGGCCGCTGCCCGACGCAGGTCGATGCATTTCTCGCGCAGGTGCGTCCGCTGCTGGACGGCGCCAGCACCGAAAAACCGGAAATCAATCTCTGATCCCGCACCCGTTCTTTTTGAGAGGCGCAAGCAGTACGGATCTTCATGTTTTAGGGCAAACCCATAAATTTGCACGCCATATGAAAACATCTGTCGCCATATGGCGTGCAAATCCGGCGAATTTTTTAAAAAAACAGCCTGCGGATTTGTACGCTTTGCCATTGACAGGCAGGGCTTTCGCATGATAAACTCAGTAACAATTCAGTGTTGGTTTTTGAAAATTGAATGACAGGCAATGGCTTTGATGGAGAAAAGTAATGCGGAAACTTGCCCTCAGTGAGCGGAGAAGAGTGAAAACCCCGCGGAAAAGGCCGCGTGAAAGAACACTCCGGAGCTGCAATCTGAACACGGGAAACCGCCGGTAAGTGCGCCGCGTTGTGAACGTTATCTCACACGGGTTTGTTGGAACCTTGAAGGTGACTGTGTTGACAGTAAATTAGGTGGCACCGCGGATAGCAGCTATTCGTCCTAAAAATTGGGACGTAGCTGCGTTTTTACTATTCGGAGGTGCTTAAAATGTGTTCTATCATGGGATTCTCCAGCAGGGATCTCTCCGAGGATGAGATCCGTAAATTTTTCGATCGCACCAGATCCCGCGGCCCCGACGCAAGTCGGATTCTTTCCACCGCATCCGGGTATCTGTGTTTTCACCGCCTGTCCATCATGGGGCCGGACGACAGCGGGATGCAGCCCTTTACCCTCCGCGGCGACGCCGTGGTGTGCAACGGGGAGATCTACGGCTTCCGCTCGCTGCGGCGGTCCCTCTCCAAAAAATATGTATTTAGAAGCGAGTCGGACTGTGAAGTGCTGCTGCCCATGTTCCGCGAGTATGGGCTGAGCATGTTTGCCCGGCTGGACGCCGAATTTGCCCTGGTGATTTACGACGGGATCACCGATTCTTTGATCGCCGCCCGCGACCCCATCGGCATCCGTCCCCTGTTTTACGGTTATGACGCCAGCGGCGCCATTGTATTTGCCAGCGAGGCAAAGAACCTCGTGGGCCTGTGCGCCGAAATTTTCCCATTTCCTCCGGGATATTACTATGCTTACGGAAAATTCGTCCGCTATGCGCATCTGACCGATGTAAAAACGCCCTGCGGGGACGATTTGGAAACTGTCTGCCGCAACATCCGGGAAAAGCTGATCGCCGCGGTGGACAAGCGGCTGGATGCTGACGCGCCGCTGGGCTTTCTGCTCTCCGGCGGACTGGATTCCTCACTGGTATGCGCCATTGCCTCCAGAATTCTGGGGAAAAAAATCCGCACGTTTGCCATCGGTATGGAGCGGGACCCCATCGACCTGAAATACGCCCGGGAAGCCGCCGATTTTATCGGCGCCGAGCACACCGAGGTCCACATGACCCGGGAGGACGTGCTGAAAGCGCTGCCGGAAGTCATCGCCGCCCTTGGCACATGGGACATCACCACCATTCGCGCCGGCCTTGGAATGTATCTGTGCTGCAGAGCAATTCACTCTCAGACCGACATCCGCGTACTGCTCACCGGCGAGGTTTCCGACGAGCTGTTCGGCTATAAATACACCGATTTTGCGCCGTCTGACGACGCGTTCCAGCAGGAATCCGAAAAGCGGGTGGACGAGCTCTACGCTTACGATGTGCTGCGGGCGGACCGCTGCATCAGCGTAAACTCGATGGAAGCCCGGGTCCCTTTCGGCGATCTGGACTTTGTGAAATACGTCATGGAGATTGCCCCGGCAAAAAAGCGCAACACCCACCATATGGGAAAGTATCTGCTGCGCCGCGCATTTGAAGCGGATCACCTGCTGCCGGACGGAATTCTCTGGCGGGAAAAGGCCGCCTTTTCCGACGCTGTGGGGCATTCCATGGTGGACGATTTGAGAGCGTATGCCGGGGAAAAATATACCGACTCAGAATTTGAAACCCTCCGGCGCAGGTATTCCTACTGTGCGCCGTTTACCAAGGAAAGCCTGCTGTACCGGGAAATTTTTGAGCAGTTTTATCCCGGGCAGGCGAAGATGATTCCGGGCTACTGGATGCCCAACAGAGCGTGGGACGGCTGCAACGTCAGCGATCCCTCCGCCCGCGTACTGGCAAACTATGGCGCCAGCGGCGTATAATTTTCGCCCGCGCCTTTCGTTTGGATATTTTTAAAAACAAATGAAGGAGGACGATTTATGGACACATCTGCAAAGCTTCCCGAGCTGTTCGGAAGCATGGTTTTTAATGAGGATACCATGCAGCAGCGCCTGTCACCCGCGTCCTACCGCGCGTGGAAAAAATGCGTGACGGACGGTACGTCTCTGGACATCTCCATTGCCAATGAAATTGCCGAGGCCATGAAGCAATGGGCTGTGGAAAAAGGCTGCACGCACTTCACCCACTGGTTCCAGCCCATGACCGGCGTCACCGCCGAAAAGCACGACAGCTTTATCGCGCCGGTGGGCGGCGGCAAGGTTGTCATGGAGTTTTCGGGCAAAGAGCTGGTGCGGGGCGAGCCGGATGCGTCCTCCTTTCCCTCCGGCGGCCTGCGCGCCACGTTCGAGGCGCGGGGCTATACGGCATGGGATCCCACGGCGTTCGCGTTTATCAAGGACGACACTCTCTGCATTCCCACCATTTTCTGTTCCTATTCCGGCGAGGCGCTGGATAAAAAGACGCCGCTGCTGCGATCCATGGACGAGGTCAGCCGCCAGGCCGTCCGCATTCTGCGGCTGTTCGGCGACAGGGAGACGCACCGTGTCATTGCGCAGGTGGGCGCGGAGCAGGAGTATTTCCTCATCGATAAGGCCGACTGCGCCAAGCGCGAGGATCTGCGGCTGTGCGGCCGGACGCTGTTCGGCGCAAAGCCGCCCAAGGGGCAGGAGCTGGACGATCACTACTTTGGCGCCATCCGCCCCCGGGTCGCCGCCTTTATGAAAGATTTGGACACCGAGCTGTGGAAAGTCGGCGTTCTCTCCAAAACCAAACACAACGAGGTCGCCCCGTGCCAGCATGAGATGGCTCCCGTTTTCTCCGACGCCAACAGCGCCTGCGATCAGAACCAGCTGACCATG
>JBFLFX010000118.1:0-6358 GCA_041859815.1 Dysosmobacter sp.
AAAAATGGACAGTGACAAAATGTCCCCTGATGTAGGAAAACAGAAGTACATCAGGCAATACCATTAAGATAAGGGTGCGAATTTCAAGATTCGCACCCTTATCTTTTCCTGTTGCCAGAAAAAACCGTTGACTTCTCGCCACCTCTTCCGCCATTTCTCAGCGCCGCTGCAGCCATACGTGAGTTGGGATATTATGCTGAAACAGTGGTATCAGGAATATATTGAAACCGGCAGATTTCATGAACAGCATGGCACTGACCTGAACCCCGAAAACTTCGTCAATGGGAATGTATGAAATTTATTGCTTTTCATTGGAATTCTCCTTATAGATATTATCAGGGACATCTATAAGTACAAAATCCAATGTGGGCAAAATTTCATTCATCCTCTATACAATTCACCCGAACATCAGATTTTGTACAGAGGAGAAACATTCATAAAAATAGATGTATCCCGTGCTTTTTGCGCGCCATTTCCCTATTTCATCAGACAGACGGTCTTTTCGTAGGCCGCGATGACCGCGTTCATGGCCGCGGCGCGGAATCCGTTTTCCTCCAGTTCCCGGACGCCCTGAATGGTGGTGCCGCCGGGAGAGCAGACGGCGTCTTTCAGCTCGCCGGGGTGTTTCCCGCTTTCTAGCACCAGCTTGGCCGAACCCGCCGCCATCTGCGCGGCAAATTCGATTGCCTGTCTGCGGGGCAGGCCGCAGGCCACGCCGCCGTCTGCCAAGCCCTCAAGAAAGAGATCGACAAATGCGGGACCGCAGCCGGAAATACAGGCCCCCGCGTCCAATAAACGCTCCGGCAGCGCCGACAGCTTGCCCGCACCGCCCATTCCGGAGACAAAATCGGCAGTTTCAGCCTCGGTTACGTTGCCGGAAGGTGTGTAAAGAATCATTCCCTCACCGATAGACGCGGGCGTGTTGGGCATGATGCGGATAGTCGGGTAGTCGCCGCCCGCCATGCGCTGAATCTCCGCGATGGAGAGCCCGGCGGCCATGTTAACCAGAATAAACCGGGTTTTCCGCTGCGACAGAACCGGGTGAAGCATGGCGAGAAGTTCCGCCATCATCTGCGGCTTTACACCGAGAAAAATGAAATCCGCCTGCTTTGCAACGCCCTGATTGTCGGAGAGCACGCAGCCCAGTTCCTGCGCCAGCTTCCGCGCTTTTGCGGGGGTGCGGTTGGCCAGCATTACCCGGGTGGGCGCAACGGTTTTGCAGGCGGCCCGCGCCAGAGCTCCGCCCATATTTCCGGTGCCGATAAATCCAAATGTCGTCATCATTCATTCCTCCATCTTTACGAATCAGAGGGTTCGGTGAAAAACGAAACCGCCCTGTCAGAAAAGTGTTTTCATAAAATATCCGAAACTTCACAAATTATAGCATGGAATTGCCGAAATGAAAAGAAGCGGCATAAAAATTCGCCAGGCCTTGCTTGAAAAATCGAAGCGTTTGGATTTTCTGACGGAGTTTGTGCCGGACAAGGCAGATTTCTGCAGGCGGCGTTGCATATGGGGAAAAAATGAACGCGGCACGGCGCAAACTTCAGCGAAAAAACGGATGCGGCGATTTTTTAAACAGGATCTGGCAAACAGGAGGAACAAAATGACAGAGGAAAAAGGCCCGACGGAGGAATCTTCGGAAAACAAATCAGAGGACCGGCGCTCCGGCGCACAGCAGATTGTGGACATGGGCAGCGCGGAGATGAAGACGTCCCACGGCATCATTCACTGCATGACGATTATCGGTCAGATTGAAGGCCATACGCTGGTGGGGCAGAACGCGAAAGCCACAAAGTATGAACATGTGATGCCGCTGCTGGTTGCTCTGGAGGAGTCGCAGGATGTGGCGGGCGTGCTGTTTTTACTGAATACGGTCGGCGGCGACGTGGAGGCCGGGCTGGGCATTTCGGAATTGATTGCGGGGATGAGCAAACCCACCGTGTCGCTGGTGCTGGGAGGGAGCCACTCCATCGGCGTGCCGCTGGCGGTGGCGGCAAAGACCAGCTTTGCCGTCCCGTCCGCCGCCATGACGATTCACCCGGTTCGGATGAACGGGACCATGATTGCGGTCCCGCAGACGTATCACTATTTCGACCGCCTCCAGGAGCGGATTGTACAGTTTGTGGTTAAAAACAGCAAGATCAGCCGGAAGAAGTTCCTGGAACTGATGATGAAAACCGGCGAGATGGCATCCGATGTGGGAACAGTCCTGTACGGGCAGGAGGCAGTTTCACTGGGGCTGATTGACCATGTCGGCAATCTGCACGATGCGCTGACGGATCTTTATCGCCAGATCGACGAGCAAAAGGAATCCTGAGATTTGCGGGGAAGAGAGAGTCCGAAAAAATCCTTCTTTTATAAAATCCTTTGAGTATCAGCACGTTCATGCGTGACTGTGTCCGAAGTGTGTAGCGCAAAAAATCCCGGCGGATTGTGTTCCGCCGGGAATTTGTTTTGCTGCCGTTCCCATTTTGATTTTGCGATATTTATTTCGCAGTCAACCCCGGGATGAGATTTTAGCGCGGCGCGATAATCCTTGATTGCCTGCGCGCGGTCTGTCCCGATATATTTCTTACTATCGGTTTGGAGTGAATCCAGCGTTGGATCATCAAAAACTTTTTCGGTCGTAAGAAAGTAAAATACCTTGTCGTTGTAGCGTTTTTCCCGCGTCAGGCTGATTTTCAGATGATACGGCGCAGTATAAATGGTTTGCAGACGGCGGAAAACCTGATTTTGATAATCTTTTAGATCTTTGATCGCCTGCTGTAACTGCACAATTCGTTCAGCGGCGCTGCTGCCCCAGTATTCCAACCGTGCCGGATCGCTGATTGTTTCTGGGTTCGGGACGTATGCGCGGATCATAATTTCCGCTTCGTCCCGCCCGTGATAATCAAGCATAGTTTCATCCTTTCCGCCGGACGGGATAATCGCCCGCCCGGCTATTATGTTCAAGCCGTCAGCGCGGCGGCGTCGGTATTCCGTGCGTTGAACCGCTCGGAACCGTACTTATTGCGGATCTGCTGCATAGACTTGTTGCCGCGATGCCAGCGGGCGCCGTCCTCCGCATGGTGCCAGCTCCACAGCTTCTTGGCACTAGACCACCGGCAACCTGCCGCTTTCAGCTCCTCCTTGTGCTCCTTGGTATTCCCGCCGATCCACAGCCAGCGGCCGCAGAGTTCCACGGTCAGCCCGTCCATATGCAGCAGCGCATTGATAATGTCGATAAAATCATTCGGAGCTTCGGTGGTGGCATGAGCGGTTCCGGTGGTATCTTCGGCGGCGCGCTCGTTTTGGCTGCGCTTCAGCACTTCAAACCGCGCTGCATACGCAGCGTTAACTGCCTGCATGGTGGCCGTGTCGCCGCCCATGTCAGGGTGATACTTCAAAGCCGCAGCACGATAGGAGACTTTCAGGTCGTCAAGGTTCTTACAGGTCTCAAAAAATTTTGTCATGGTGGGATCATCCTAATTTTGATTTTGCTGTCCCGAGGGAGTTGACTTTCAAGTTACTTTTGAGTTATAGTAATTATGTTTTTTGATTGGTTCTGCGCTTTGCCCTTTGCGGCTGGCGCAGGGCTTTTCTTTTTGCGCTCTATCTTGATTGTCAGTTTGATTTCAACGACCATCGGCAACACCTCAAATTTTCGGTTTGCTGTTTCCGTGCCGTTTTGTCTTTCCCCTTCGGGACGACGCAATCATAAACGACTATGCAAGCATTGCCAATGCTCTTTTTACAGGTTTGGCAAATGTTACAAGTTCAACTGCTTGGAACTGTACAAATTGACTATGCTTGCATTGCTTTGCGGAATGTGATATAGTACGCTTATTACTGGAGGTGTTGACATGGGGGACAGGACAGAGCGCAACAGGCGGACGGCACCAGCACGCAACGCACATAACCGCATGGTGTACAGCAATATCACGTTCCGTGTCCACAAAGATGGCAGCGACGGGATGATCAAGGATGACATCAGCAAGGCGGCCGAGCGGGACGGGCTGAGCGTCAACGCATGGATCTTGGATGCCATCCGGGACAAGCTGTGACCGGCAGAGCGAGAGCAGGCGAGAGGGACACATTCCTCCGCTTGCTCTTTTTTATGCACGTGATGCAGCTACCGCCACGCCCACACGCTTCCATAATTTAGGAGATTTTCTTTCTCATTACCCTTTCTCTTATATATTCTCTTTAGGTAACTCTTTCTCTTACAGGCACTATACGGGTACAGAGGGGCCCCCTATAAGGGGCTCCTCTGTACCCGTAAATTACTTACCGATCGGTAAGGGGGATAGATCGTTAAGATACCGTTAGGGTACTTGTGGGGAGTGGAGGGGGGAGATTGTACACAGTAAGCCCTGCGTTTGGCGCGCGCGCGAGCTGTCATGATATGTGTCCTGATATGTGTCTTGACACAATGCGCAATATAGTATTTCCGGCGCAACAGGTCAACGGACAGCGGCGATGCGGGGCAAGAGGGGTACTGTGCACCGCCCAGTTGCAGCGCCAGGGCAATTCCGCCGCAATCCGCAGGCGATATAATCTGTTATTCTGCGAGATTCCAGCAATACCAATACTTTCAGGCGTTACTGTGTATTTTCTGTGTATTCTCTGCCGCCCAATCTGGTTTGGCGCCCTGGCCTCTGGCCATGCAAGGATACTGTGCCTCCGCGCAGCGCAGGGGTACGGTGTATGCGAGTAGCATCTGACAGGGCGGGAGGGCCGTCCCTGTTTTCTTGCCCCCCGGGGTGCCGGAAAAACGGGCGGCCTGCCGGCGGGCGGCGTAGGAGGAATACCGCTCATTGTCTGTTGCGATTCAAGAGATAATCATAAATTGTCCGTGAAGTGCGTTGCCGAAACAGGCGATGCGTGGTAGACTTTTTTGCAAGGGAGGTGTTTGGATGGCTTACAGGAAGAAAACGGATGAACAGAAAGCGGAGCTGCGGAAAGAGAAGCAGTATGAAAGCGACGTGGAGCTGCAGAAAGCCATTGACGAATACTTCCAGAAGTACAGCGGCGTGAAGCTGAATGAGTTCAGTCTTGCAAAGCACCTCGGGATTACAAGCACGAGCCTGCGGAAGATGAAATCCGACAGCGAAAGGCCGGAGCGGCAGTATTTGATTCAGTCGGCATACGACCGGATAACGGATGCAGTCATTTCCGATCCTGCGTGGAATGATAAGTTTATGCAGCAGAAAGCAAAGCAGATTTTGGAATCGCCGGTGCTGGCAGGATACAACACGAAGATGGATGTCAAGACCGACAACACGGTCAAGATTATCTTTGGCGACGGAGCGGACAGCGAGTGTATGAAGTAAGGCGTTCATGCTTTCCCTCCTTGTATCCGGAACCCTAAAAATGCCCGCTCTGTCTTGAAACGACATGAGCGGGCAGGGGGTACCGGAAAAAGCGGGGGCAGGTTTTTGAAATACGGATTCTGTAAAATATCCGGACGAAACGGAGGGATTTGGATGGTATGGGCTTTTGCGGTGGTAGTAACCGGCTGCATGGTTGTTCTGGGGGCATATGTCGTTCGGCTGTGCCACAAGATGGACGACGCGATCAGAAATCTTGGAAATTGCGCCGCAGAGGTGGAAAACCAGGTTAAGCTCATGGATTTTGCGTTTTCCAGGATTGATATTGTCCGGCGGAAAACGGAGGATGTGGCAGACCGGATAGAACGGGAGACTGATGAACTGATTGGAGAGCGGGAGCGCACGGAAAAAGCGCAGACTGAGCCCTTCTCGGTTTAGAGGACAGGTTAAAACAGCAAAAATCAAAGTGAAACATAAGATTTCGCGGACTGAGTAAAAGTATCGGCAAATGTGTTCGGTGCGAGCCATCAAATTCCAGAATGAGGCCTGATCGGATTGTAAAAAGTTTCGATATAGGCAAACACAGCCGTCATCGCCTGTGTTCTGGTTTGGAAATGATGCAGATAAACTAATTCGCATTTCAGACAGCTAAAGAAATTTTCGGCCACGGCGTTATCGTACGGGTCGCCCTTCCGTGACATGCTGGGCTGAATCGAAAGACGGCAAAGGACGCTCTGATAGGCAGTTGAAGCATACTGTACGCCACGGTCGCTATGAAATATCAGACCGGGTTCGGGATGCTGGCGCCAAACAGCCATCTGCAATGCTCGAATAGTAAGATTGGCGTCGATGCGGTTGGAGAAAGCATAGCCAACCACCTTTTTTGTGCAGAGATCTTTTACGATAGCTGTGTAGAGCCAACCTTCATCCGTCGGGACATATGTGATGTCGCCCACCCATATCTGATTGGGCCGGTAAGCCTGGAAATTTCGGTGCAGCAGATTGGGAGCAACCGGGTAAGAATGTCTGGAATTGGTTGTGTATCG
>JBFLFX010000119.1:0-6290 GCA_041859815.1 Dysosmobacter sp.
AGGCGGGATGCCCGTCGGTATCAGCAGCAGCTTGTCCAGTTTCAGAAATTCAAACACCGCCTGTGCCGCCATCAAATGCCCCAAATGCGGCGGATTAAACGTTCCGCCATAAACTCCGATCCGCATATGCTCCCCTCTTTATCTCTCAGTTTTCTTACGCAGAGTTGTCTTTTCGGCAGTCGGCGCTCTTTTCTTGGTACCGTTTTCCAGCACGATCCGATCCTTTAAATCCCTGCGGTGACTCCTGCGGTACAGCACAAATTTCGTTCCGATTACCTGGACCGGTTCACTGCGGGTCAGCCTCCCCAGTTCGCCGCAGGCTTCCCGCGCCGTGAGCATGGAGTTCTCCAGCACACGGCCCTTAATAATCTCGCGGGCCTCCAGCGCTTCGTCCGCCTGTCTGGCCAGATTCTCCGTCACGCCGTCCCTGCCCACCTGCAGGATCGTGTCAATACCGTTGGCCAGCGCGCGAAGCTGTGCCCTCTGTTTGCTTGTCAATTCCATAAACTTTTATCCTTTCCGCCGCAGAACCGCGCTCTGCGGTTGCCGTCCCATCCGGCGCCTGGGGGCTCCACAAATCCGGCTTTCGCCGAACCTGCATCCACCCTTGTCTTTCAGACGTTATTTTTTCAGATAAGTTTCGAGTTTTTTTGAAAATTCTCTTAAAGCTTTCCCGCGATGGGAAATTTTATTTTTTTCCTCTGCGCCCATCTGTGCAAAGGTCTTTACCTTGTCAGGCACCAGAAACACGGGATCATAGCCAAATCCATCCGTCCCCATGGGCGCGTAGGCAATGGATCCGGCGCACTGCCCTTCCGCCGTCAGCGTATCGCCGTTGGGGAACGCGCAGGCGATGGCGCAGGTAAAGTGCGCGCTGCGGGTAGGCATGCCCCGCATGGTGTTCAAAAGCAGCAGCATCCGACCCTTGTCGTCCAGTCCCTTGCCACCATAGCGGGCGGAATAAACGCCGGGACCGCCGTTCAATGCGTCCACACAAAGCCCGGAATCATCCGCAATAGCGGGCAGCCCCGCGGACAGGCAGGCCGCCTTTGCCTTCAACAGCGCATTTTCCGCGAAAGTCTCGCCGGTTTCTTCCGCCTCGGCAGTAATTCCCAAATTGGAAAGGGAGACAACCTCAATCCCAAGGCCGCCCAACATCTGGGACATTTCTTTCAGTTTGCCCGGATTATGAGTGGCCAGCACAAATTTTTCACACATCAGAACGAACCTCCCAGCGCCTTTTTCTGAAGCTCCAGCAGCTCCCCGTCGCCTTTGGCACACAGCCGCACCAATTCCTGCTGCTCGGCCACAGTGAAAGCGCGGCCCTCACCGGTTCCCTGCAGCTCGATAAGTTCGCCGCTTTCGTTCATAATACAGTTCAAATCCACTTCCGCACGGCTGTCCTCGCTGTACTGCAGGTCCAGCATGGACTCCTCGCCCACAATTCCCGCGGAAATGCCGGTCACGTAATGCCGGATTGGGGAATCTTCCAATACGCCGTCCTCCACCAGCCTGCGGCAGGCCAGCGCCAGCGCCACAAACCCGCCGGTCACGGAGGCGGTGCGGGTGCCGCCGTCGCCCTGCAGAACGTCGCAGTCCACGGTAACGGTGCGTTCGCCCAGCTTCTCCATGTCCACGGCGGCGCGCAGACTGCGCCCCACCAGGCGCTGAATTTCCGCGCTGCGGGGAGACAGCTTGAGCTTGGAGACATCCCGGCGGCTGCGCTCCCGATTGGCGCGGGGAAGCATGGAGTACTCCGCCGTCACCCAGCCGCTGCCCTCCGCCACATGGGGCGGGGTTTTCGCCTCAACGCTGGCGCAGCACAGAACTTTGGTATCTCCGCATGTAATCAGGCAGCTGCCCTCCGGAAATTTTACAAAATCCGTAATCATCTTTACGGGGCGCAGCTCATCCAACGCCCGTCCGTCCGCTCTGCTCATCAGATAATCGCCTCCACATATTCTCTGGCGTCGAAAGGCTTCATGTCGTTGATTCCCTCGCCCACACCTGCAAATTTTACCGGAACGCCCAGTTCTCTGGCAATGGAGATCACAATGCCGCCCTTGGCGGTGCCGTCCAGCTTTGTCAGGATGATTCCGGTCAGCCCGGCGGTTTCCTGAAACTGCCGCGCCTGAATCAGTCCGTTCTGTCCGGTGGTGGCATCCAGCACCAGCAAAGTCTCCCGGGCGGCGTCCGGCGTTTCCCGGTCGATGATCTTTGACAGCTTCCCCAGCTCGTTCATCAGGTTCTGTTTGTTGTGCAGACGCCCTGCGGTATCACACAGCACCACGTCCGTGTCCCGCGCCTTGGCCGCCTGCAATGCGTCAAAGAGAACCGCGCCGGGATCCGCCCCCTCGTGGCTCCGCACCAGCTCGCAATCCGCACGCTCCGCCCAGATTTGCAGCTGATCCGCCGCCGCCGCGCGGAACGTGTCCGCCGCGCAGAACAGCACTTTTTTACCATCCTTTTTCAGCTGATGCCCCATCTTGCCGATGGAAGTGGTTTTCCCCACGCCGTTGACGCCGATCACCAGCACCACGGACGGCCTGGTGGAGAGGTTCAGCGCGGGATCTCCCACAGACATCTCCTCCACCAGAATATCCCGCAGAGCGGCGCGGATTTCCTCGGGATCGCCCAGCTTCTCCTTTTTGACACGGCGGCGAAGCTGCTCTACCGCGTCCGCCGCCGTCCCCACGCCGAGATCGGCCAGAATCAGCGTCTCCTCCAATTCGTCGAAGAACGCCTCGTCCGCCTCCGTGAAGCCGCCGAACAGATTTGTGGTGATTTTCTTCAGTTTTCCGAAAAAGCCCATGTTTCCGCTCCTTACTTAAAAATGTCCGATTTTTAAAACGAAACGCAGGTCACTGGACCTTCAGCTCCTTTGTCAGATTGTTCAGGTTAATCGTCAGAATCTTGCTCACGCCCTGCTCCTGCATGGTTACGCCGTACAGGACATCCGCTTCCTCCATAGTGCCGCGGCGGTGCGTAATCACGATAAACTGCGTTTTGTCCGCCAGCGTCCGCATATAGCGGGCATAGCGCATGACGTTCACATCGTCCAGCGCGGCCTCAATCTCGTCCATGACGCAGAACGGTGTGGGATGTACTTTTAAGATGGAAAAATACAGCGCGATGGCCACGAATGCCTTTTCGCCGCCGGAAAGCAGGGAAATGGTTTTCAGCGTCTTTCCGGGGGGCTGTGCCTTGATCTCAATCCCGCAGTTCAAAATGTCATTTTCATCCTCCAGCTCCAGCGTGGCCTGTCCCCCGCCGAACAGATCGTTGAAGGTGGACTGGAAGGTCTCCGACAGCAGATGAAACTGCTCGGCGAAGATTGACGTCATCTGATCCGTAATTTCCCGAATCACGCCCTCCAGCTCGCTCTTGGCCTTCTCCACGTCGTCCCGCTGTTCCGTGAGATAGGTATAGCGGGTATTCACCCGGTCAAATTCCTCAACCGCGCCGAGATTCGGCGCCCCCAGGGCGGACATATCCCGCTTCAGCTCGCCGATGCGTCGGTTGGCCTTGGACACGCTCTTCAGTTCCACCCGCTGCGCCTGCGCGTCGGTATGGGACAGTTCATAACGCTCCCACAAGCGATCCAAAATCTGCTTTTCCTGCATGGAACCCGCCGCAATTTTCTGTTCCAGCTTGGAAGCGGCGCGTTCCAGATTCAGGAGGTTCTCGTTCATCTCCTGACCCGCGCGGTTCTTCGCGGTGCGTTCGGCCTCCAGAGAAATTTTCTCCTCATTCAGCTTTGTGAGCTGCCGGTGCAGCGATTCACCCTGCGCTTTCAGCTCCGCAATTTTCTGCTGCTCCCCCGCAATCTCCGCTTCCGCAGCCTCAATATTGCGGCGATACTCCGCCGCCTGCTGTTTCTTGCCGCTCTGGTCGCCGCACATCTGCCGGCACAGGCCGCGCAGATCTTCCAGATTGCGTGCGGTGGCGGTCTTTTCCGCTTCCAGTGCGGCCAGCTCCGACTTCCGGGAGGAAATGCCCTCCCCCAGTTTTCCGGTTTGCGCTAACAAATCCGTCTGACCCGCCAGTTTCGCCTCCGCCTGCGCGCGGCAGTTCCGCGCGGCCTCTTCCTGCGCCGCAACCTCCGCATCCGCTTTCGCCAGGCGCCGGCGATTTTCCTCCAGACACTGTTCCATGGAAGTCCGTTCGCCGGCAAGCGCCTCAAGTTTTTCCCGCAGGCTGTTCAGCAGAATTTCAAAATGGTTTCCGCGCCCTTCCAGACGGAGCACCTCGTCCTCCGCCTGCCGCTGCTGCGTCTGCGCCGTTTCCAGCTCATACTGTGCAGCCTGCAGCTCCCGGTTCAGCGTTTCCGCCTCTCTTCCGGCCTCCTCCGCCTGACGGTGGATTTTCTCCGTCCGTCCGCTGAGCTTTTCCAGCTCCGCCCCGCGGGACAGCACGCCGGAATTTCGATTTGCACTGCCGCCCGTCATGGATCCGCCCCGGTTAATCACCTGGCCGTCCAGCGTGACAATCCGGAATTGATTCCGATATTTCCGCGCCGCGGCGATGCCGCAGTCCAGATCCTCCATGACAACGGTGCGGCCCAAAAGGTTCTGAAACACGCCGCGGTAGCGCTCGTCAAATTCCACCAGGCGGGACGCGATGCCCACATAGCCCGGCTCTTTCTCCAGCCGCCGATCCTCCAGCTCTTCGCCGCGGATGGTGCTCAGCGGCAGGAACGTCGCGCGGCCGCCGTCCCGCTGTTTCAAATGCTGAATTGCCGCTTTGGCATCC
Organism: Dysosmobacter sp.; assembly: GCA_041859815.1. Taxonomy (GTDB): domain Bacteria; phylum Bacillota; class Clostridia; order Oscillospirales; family Oscillospiraceae; genus Oscillibacter. Next base: position 4,753 of record JBFLFX010000119.1, read on the forward strand.
TCCTCCCGATCCACAACGATGTCCTGCAGGCCGCCGCCCAGCGCGATTTCAATGGCCACGGCGTATTTCTGATCGGTTTTTATCAGATTGCCCACCGGGCCGTGAATGCCCCGCAGGCTGCTTTTCGCCTGCATGACCATGCGAACCGCCTTGGAAAAGCCCTCGTATTCCCTCTCCATTTCCGTCAGCAGCCGAATCCGACTGTCCAGCGCGCCGGCATCCATGGTCAGGTGCATTTTCTTTTCCGCCGCCGCGTCGGCTTTCTTTTTCCGCTCTTCCATCCGGAGGCGGTGTCCGCTGATAACATTGGCGGCGGCAGCCGCCTCGTCCCGGGCATCGTCCAACGCACGGTAATTCTCTTCCTTTTCCTTTTTGTTTTCCGCGAGTTGCTGTTCGGCGGAGCTCCGCTCCGTTTTCACGGCATCCCGGCGCTGGAGGATCTGAGCGTTTTCCGCCTCCACCGCGGATTTCTCCGCCCGGGCGTCCGCCGCCGCCGCCAGCGCAATCGCCTCCTTCGCCCGCAGCGCCTCCGCCGCGTCCTTTGCCCCGCCTGCCTTCGTGGACGTCTCTTCCGCCTGACGCAGCAGCGTTTCCAGTTCCGTACGCAGGCTTTCGGTTCTTGCGGCGATTTCGGAAATCCGGGTATCCGCGTCGGCAATCTGTTTTTCCAGGCCGCCTGCGCGGCTGTTTTGTTCCGCCAGTTCCCGCTTGACCCGTTCGATATTCTCGCGGTTGTGGGCGATGGTGGAGTTCTGCACCGCCACGGCGGATTCCCTCCGGGAAATTCCCGCCTCCAGCTCGGAGGCGGCGGCGCGGAGCTTCTCCGCCTCCACATCCTTTTCCTGCATTTTCGTGCCGTACTGTTCGCTCTCGGCATAGAGCGCGTCCAGCTGGACGCGGGCTTCATCCCGCGCCTGTCCGGCAGTGCGGAAATCGGTTTCCAGCTTTCTCGCACCGGCCTTTAACTCATCCAGCTCCGTCAGCCAGACGGAGATCTCCAAACTCCGCAGTTCATCCCGCAGCACCAGATACTTCTTCGCCTTTTCCGCCTGTTCCCGCAGCGGCTCCACCTGAAGCTCCAGCTCCGCGATTTTGTCGTTGATGCGGACGAGATTTTCGTCCGTATGCTCCAGACGCCGCTCCGACTCCTCTTTGCGGTGGCGATATTTGGAGATGCCGGCGGCCTCCTCAAAAATCTCCCGGCGATCGCCGCTTTTGGTGGACAGAATCTCGTCAATTTTTCCCTGTCCGATAATCGAATAGCCCTCGCGGCCCATCCCCGTATCCATAAACAGCTCCATAACGTCTTTCAGGCGCACGGATTGGCGGTTGATATAGTACTCGCTCTCCCCGCTGCGGTAATAGCGGCGGGTCACCGCCACCTCCGCTTCTTCAATGGAGGGAAAAATCTGATCGGTGTTGTCCAGAATCAGCGTCACCTGTGCGAACCCCATCTGGGGGCGCCGGGCGGTGCCGCCGAAGATGACGTCCTCCATCTTTGCGCCGCGGAGATTTTTTGTGCTCTGCTCGCCCATGAC